>CAXUMU010000104.1:0-9381 GCA_964252145.1 uncultured Sphingomonadaceae bacterium | reverse complement strand
GCGCTGGGCGATGCCGCTTCGCCCGCGCCTCGATCGTGCGCCGCGGCTCGCGACCGACCCGCGCGAGCCGCGGCCACGCCGCGCATCGCATCGCTCACCTCGCCCGCCAGCCTGCGCGCGGCGCCGGGATCGAGCAGCTCCTTCCAGTTGATCACTCCGTAGACATGATCGATCACAGCGCCGTCCGACGAGAAGGGCAGCAGGATGCCGCGGTACAGCGTCTCGTTGCCGCGGACGTTCACGAATTCCGCCTCGAAGCCGATCGGCGAGCGATTGGCGATGATCTGCAGATAATGATCGGTCAGCCGCGACAGCAGGGATCGGCCCGGCACGTCGGACACGCGCGCGATCGGCCGGTCGATCCCGCCCTCGGTGCGCAGCGCCTCGCCCAGGTGGACGATTGCGGGATCCTGCGCGCCCTCGCTGAAATCCAGCAGCACGCCGTGCGGCCCGAAATCGGGCAGCCGCGCCGGATCGAACGAATCGATCGCCGGAAACGGCCGGCCGTGCAGCAGCGACACCCAGAATTTGTAGGCGCGCACATGCATGCGGCGCTCGTCATTGCCGATCGCGGGCGGCGGCTCCATCCGCGGCTCGCTCGCCGCGGGGTAGTCGGCCGCGACGTCCGCCGCCTCCGCCTCGACCGTTCGTGCGCTGTCCATCGCCTGCTCGTCCCCCGGGAGGCCCGCTCCGTGAGTGGCGACAGTGCCCCGCGGATGGTTGACGGGCGGTAAAGACCCTGCGCGATTGCGAAAGGATCACGCGGGCTTGTCTTGGCCCCGGCGCCCTGATATTCGCCGCGCTTCCCGCGCGCGGGAGCCGCCTTAGCTCAGCTGGTAGAGCATCGCATTCGTAATGCGAGGGTCACAGGTTCGAGTCCTGTAGGCGGCACCAGCTTATGGAAAATGCGTCAACGAGGTGAGGGCCGCCTCCACCGGCCCGGTTCGCGCATCCAACACGCTTGACTTGTTGGAGAATGTTGCTGATATGTTCTTGCCGGCTTAAAGATGAGGCGGCAAGATGCAAATTGCACTAAACGGGAGCCGACACACGTTCGCGATGTGGCTCCGGACGGGTCGGCTTTCTGCCGACGGCATCGAACGCAAGTTCAATCCGTACCATGATCCTCGGGATGGCCGCTTTACCTTCGGGCCCGGCGGCGTTGGGTCGGTGAGCCGAGCGGCTGCCTCGACTCCCAGGCACGCCACGCCTGCCGGCGACGTTCGTCCGCGTCGCCTACGGCCTTTTCGTCCTTCCTGCGCGGGAGGCCGCTGCTGAACAGCACGAATGTAAGCGACCTTCCCGCAGGCCTACTGAACGACGGCGTCTTTCATCAGGCTGGCGGCGGCAGCCTGGTGCAGCAGGTTGAGTATGAACCGGAGCCACCGGAGGGCATCGGCAGCAACAGCCGGGCTTTCCAGGATCCAATGACGCTGGAGCAGGCGTTCCCCGGGCTACGCGATACTCCGGGCGGATTGATATTACCGTTGGCCGACAACGTCTTTAACTTTACCGGCCCAATGAACGATCTGACCTCGTCGATGTCGCTGGAATATAGCCGAAAGCTGATCGACCAGATCAAGGCGGTCGACCCGAGCTATGTTTTCCAGTCGTTCGGAGAGCCGACGACCCTCGAAGGGCAGATGAGAGAGATAGGCGATCTCCGCCTCGACCGGGCGGCGACCCTTTATCGCGTGCGCGGAGAAACGGCGCCGCTGCAAGTCGAGACGCTACGCTTCGTCCAGGACAGCACCGACCGCGCGTACGATGCTGGTGTGCAGAAGTACGAGGGAGGAGAGCTCGACGTGCACCTCTCCCGCGAGGAAGCGATCGGCAACTTCGTCGATCGCCAGGTGCGCAAAGACCTTCGCAATCTCTATGGAAGCCTCGGCATCCCGACCGCGCGCGACCAGCAGGTCCGGGTCAACGGCCGCGAGTATGATACGTCCGGAACCGACAGCACCTACCGCACGCCCGATGCGCGCGTAGGGAAGGTGGCGTACGACTGGACATTGACCCGTAAGACGGCTGGCATCGCGCAGATACGCGGATATTTCAACTCAGACCTCAGGCCGGACGCTGTCATCATCGTGCGGCCCAGCCAATTGGGTCGTCAAAGCACCTATGCTATAACTCGGCCGAGGAATTAACCATGCCCCGCCCTTACCAGCCCTATATACCGCAGACGACCGGCGAGCTTTGGGATCAAATCGGCTCGATGATGCTCGGCGCTCCCACCTTCAAGGACCGGACAGGCTATTTCCCGGCAATGAGCATCGAGACCGAGTTTACCGCGCTGAACGGCGGTCTTGACGCCGTCCGCAAGAAGGTTGGGGAGGAGCGCTACGCCGCGCTAGTTGCGCTATCGCAGCGGATGCGCCCGCTATTCGAGGCCGATCCTGACGAGAAGACGGGCGAGGCCAGCGCCGGGATGCAACTCCTCCGCGACATGGAGGACATATTGAGGCCGGGCTGGCGCAAGGGCAAATAGGCCGACCTCCGTTCTACGGAACGGGCGGAGCTGCCGAGGCGGCGGCAAGAATCCGGCTCCAATCCGCCAGTTCCCGGAACAGTTGGTTCGAGCTTTCGCCGAAGAGGCGCACCACCCATTACGAAGTGGCACGTGAACGCCGCACGCGTTTGGCCGTGCGGAAACTCTGCCGACTTTTCTGTCCTTTACGGCTCGCATGAATCGCCAGGTCACAAATTGAGACGCTGTGGGGCTCGTCGCGGGCGAGGAACACTCGCTCATATCTCCGGCGCGCGCGATGGTAGACCCGAGATCTTATTGCGGGGGCTGGAACAGGAGGCGGGGCCGGCCGGCCCCGCGATGGACCTTGATGTCAGCTGGTGGATCAGGCGAACCCAAACAGCCGTTCCTGCTGCTGCCAGTCCAGTGGCACGGAGTTTGCCTGGATCAACCGCCGCCGGGACAGCTCGGGAGGTTGGGTGCCATCGAGAATGGCCTTGACGATCCAGAACACGCAGTTCAAGCTTGCCGAGTGCAAGACCGAGGCGGTGATCGCACGCTCGTTTGGTGACCATTGTCTCGCGCTGCTCCTCGACGGCAAGCTTGAAGCCGATCGCGCCGCAATGGCCAAATACTGGGTGACCGAGACGCAGGGGCGCGTGATCGACACGTGCGTCCAGCTCTTTGGCGGTTACCGTTACATGAACGAATATCCTATCGCGCGCATGTGGCGCGATGCGCGCATCTCGCGCATCTACGGCGGTTCCAACGAGATCATGAAGGTAGTCATCGCGCGCGGCCTGTAGGCGCGCGGTGCAATTCATGTCTTGAGCCGGCCTCATTCACCGGCAGGGCGTGATAGGATTGCGTGACCATCCGCGCCTTAGGCGACGCAGCGCCTGATCCGGTCGGTCGTAATCCTCCGACCACCACCCCCTCACGACGGAAGAAGCGAGCATCTGAGTGGTCCGGGGCGGACCTCGCTGGCAAGGATATGCTGCCTGACGATCCGGTACTGGCGGACGACATGGCGGCCGAGGAAGTGCGCAGTCGGCTCCGGCATTCCGGTCGCTCCGCGGTCGGCGGCTTGGAGTAGCTGCCTGGCGGGGGCCGCAGCATGAAGAGCTTGGCCGACGCGGGGACGCGCGGAATTACGGGCGGGATTTGGCAAGCACCGTCCAAGGGATCACGTATCGCCGTTGGTATGCGTTAGACTGGGACGGGCGGCGTCGATTGCTGACGCGCGTTCGAGATGGAGTCGGGATGGTTTTGAGCGAGAACGATCGACGCGCGGCGTGGCCCGACCTGTCCGGTCTTCCGCTGCGGCCGACGCTCGTCACGCTCCATCTCTGGACCCAGGTCGTGGGCAAGGTCAGGTTGATGCTGACGCCGTGGGAGAACCATGGCTGGCATGTCCCGCTCTATGTGTCGCCCAGAGGGCTCGCCACCGGCCTCATTCCCGTTCCGGGGAATGCCGTGACGATCGAGTTCGATCTCGTCGGGGCCGAGCTCGTGGCAAGGTCGTCCCGGGGCGCCGAGCTCCGGTTCGCGCTCGAGCCGCGCAGCGTCGCCGACTTCCACGCGCGCGTGCTTTCCGGGCTCCGCGCTGGGCGTGGAGGCCGAGATCGATCCGATGCCTTGCGAGATCGCCGAGGCGGTGCGGTTCGACGAGGATCTGGAGGTCCGCGGCTTCGATCACGGCGTGGCGCTCGCTTATTGGCGGACGCTCGTCGAGGTGCACCGGGTCTTCCAGCTGTTCCGCACGCGCTTCGTCGGCAAGGTGAGCCCGATCCACCTATTCTGGGGAGCGTCGATCTCGCGGTCACGAGGTTCTCCGGGCGCGCGGCGCCGCGCCATCCCGGCGGAGCACCGTTCATGAACGATGCGACCGCGCGCGAGGCCTACAGCCACGAGGTCTCCAGCGCGGGGTTCTCTGGCCCAATCTCGAGGGCGAGGGCGGACCCGCCTTCTACAGCTACGCCTACCCCGCACCATCCGAGTTCGCGCGCCAACCGGTGCAGCCGGAACGCGCGCGCTTCGACGCGGCGCTCGGGGAGTTCGTCCTTCCCTACGAGGCGGTCAGGAGCAGCGGCGATCCCGACGCGGCGCTGCTCGAATTTCTCCAGTCGACCTACGAGGCGGCCGCGCGGTTGGCCGATTGGAACCGGTCCAAACTCGAGCGCGCGCAGGGGTCGCTCGGTCGGCCGCCGGAAGGCAGCTGATGGCAGTCACCGGCCCTCGCTCGCGGCCTAGGCGGCGGTGGTGAACCGCCGCATCGACCTCAACGACATCCGCCTGCTGATGCAGGTGGTGGAGCGTGGGAGCTGCACGGCGGCGGCGCGTGCGATCGGCGTGCCCAAGTCCACGATCAGCCAGCGCATCGCGGCTCGAGGCCACGGTCGGTACCGGCCTGCTCCGCCGCACCTCGCGCAGCTTCTCCCCCACCAAGGCAGGCGCGCAGCCGCTCCCCGACGCCCGCGCGATCGAGGACCTGGCCCATCAGGTCGAACACGCGCTCGACGAGCAGCTCAGGGAGCCGCAGGGCACCCTGCGCGTGTCCTGTTCGAACGCGATCGCGCAGTTCGCCCTCTCGCCGATCGTGCCGCGCTTCCTGGCAGAGCACGACCGGCCGTGAGGAGTTCTCCTCGTTCACCGTCGAAGGGCGGCCGACCTCGGCATGATCATCTACAACCCCGCATCGCCGGACGATGCCGAACGGCTGCGCGCGCTGTTAGAGGCTGGCAGAGACTGATCGGACGGCGGCCTCGGAACTGCGCTCAGGTTCCAGGACCGGACACCATCTGGCCGCCGCGCTTCCGGAATTCACCGCTTGTCGAGACGCAGCCGGGCCCCGGTCTCGGCGCTCGAAGGTGGCTGCGCATCTATCGACGGCAGTGCGCGGCTGCCGCACCGGCGATGGCGCACTAGCTGGCGGGGTCGTACATGAACTCGCGAAGTTCCTGCGCGCAGCGGCAGGCGACCGCGATCCTGCGCGCCCATGCTTCGGCGTCTTGCCGCGTCGGCAATTCGAGCACGGTGAACCCGCCGTCCAGATGGCTACCGGGATGTGTTTCAGAGGTCACCGAGCCATCGGCCGCGACCAGCACCGGACCGACATTTTCATTGATGCCGCCGCCGAAGACATAGACGCCCGCCGCCTTGGCCTGCTCGATCACCGCACGTGCGTCCACGCCGGCGCGCGCGAACTCCTCGTCGCCGAGCTGCATGGCCTCACTCGGAAAGGAGATGAGGTACTTCGTCATGGTCGGGCAACCTCCTGCCAACGCGATGGTCGATACAGCCCTGGCTATCCGACCTGCGGGGCTGCCTCAACGAGATCCGAAGCGGGCCTTCGCGGCATGCTCGAACGATAGCCGAAGGCGCTTTCCGCCTCGGGCGCGGTGGTGCGGCCGCCTCCGCGATGGCTGCTCGCCGGCATCCGTCGGGAACGTGCGCGCCGCGGCGCAAGCCGGTTGCATTCGCTCGCGCGCAAGGCGATCACCGCGCGCGGAGGATCGGGATGGACGGTAGGCAGCGCAGCGGCGTCGGCGTGGCGGGGTGCGGCCGGCGCCGTGCCGCCGCCGTCTGATTCGCGCGATGGCGACCGACACGATCGACGGCTATCTCGGCGGGGAGGCCTATCCCAGCAGCTTCCATCGCCAGTTCACCCCGCAGTGGATCGATGCGATGCTGTGTCAGCGCGGGTTGCCACCGCCGCGGGGCCAGAGCCGCGCGCCGTTCGCCCTGCTCGATCTCGGCTGCGGCGACGGGCTGGCGCTGGTGGGCCTGGCGGCGGCGCATCCCGAGGGCCGCTTCGTCGGCCTCGATGCGCTCCCCGAGCATGTGGAGCGCGGCACTGCGTCGGCCCGCTATGCCGGGCTGACGAACGTCGCCTTCTTCTGCGGGCGCTTCGCCGACGTGGACGCCGACATGGACGATGCGATCGAACCGACGTTCGACTATGTCACCGCACAGGGCGTGCTCGCCTGGGTCAGCCCGGACAACCGCGCGCATGTCCGGCGGCTGTGCGGACGCCACCTCAAGCCCGGCGGGGTCGCGTGCATCGGCTACAACACGATGCCCGGCTGGGCGCACGGCTTGGCCGTCCAGCAGATGCTGTACCTCCTCTCGGAGGAGCAGGAAGGCGGCGCGATCCAGCGCTACGCCGCGGCACTGGAGCAGGTCCGCGCGATCGTCGCCGCCGGCGGCCCCGGCGATGCGGGCGGCGCGGGCGGCGCGGCGAAGTTCCTCGCCTGGCTGGACGGGATCAGCGACACGCTGCCGGCGCGCTATTTCCCGTACGAATATCTCAACCGGCACTGGCAGCCGCTCTGGTCGGGCCAGGAACATGCGGCGCTCGCGCAGCACGGCCTGGATTATGCCGGGACCAGCCGCGCAGAGCTGCTCCGGCCCGAGTTCGTCCTTCGCCCGGCGCAGCGCGAGGCGCTGGCGCGGATCGCCGGCGCCCATGCCCGCGAGACCGCGCTCGACATGATGCTCGACCAGACCTTCCGGATCGACCTGTTCGGCCGGAACCTCACGCCGGCCGGAGACTCGCGGGAGGTGCGCCTGGGCGGATGGTGGGCGGCCGCCGCGACCGCGGCCGACGCCGATTTCACGCTGGTATCGCCTGCGGGCGAGGTGGCGTTCGACACGCCGGCGGCGCGCGGCGTGCTCGCGGCGCTCGCGGATGGTCCCCGGCGGATGTCGGACGTCGCCGCGTCCGTCCGGGTCGAAGCGGGGGACGACCTGCCGTACGCGATCGATGCGCTGTGGGCATCCGGGCAGATCCTGCCGTGCGACCCGCCGCTCGATCCGCCGGCGGCAGGCGTGTTCAACCGCCTGAACGCCGCCGCCGCCCGTGCCGGCGCGCCGCTGACCGCGCTGGTCGGCCGGCATGGCCTGATGCCGGCCGCTCAGGCCGAGATCGTCGCCGCCGGCGAGGGCGATCGGGCGGCGATGGCGGGGCTCGTCCGCAAGGGTATCGCGCCGGACGACGTGGCGGCGGCGGGGCCGCTGCCGTAGCGCAGCGTTTGGCACGACCTCGGGCGGCGGCCGTTTTCGCGCGACAGCGATCCATTGCGGATCGAGTTCGTCTCCACTATGCCGCAACGCAGCATGAAGGGCGGCCGACGCCGGCTTGATGCGTCGGTTGCGGGGGATGCGGATGGTACAGCGTAAATCGGTCGCGACGAACAAGCGCGTGCTGGTGACCGGCGGAGCGGGCTTCGTCGGATCGCATCTGTGCGAGCGGCTGATCGGCGAGGGGCACGAGGTGCTGTGCGTCGATAACTTCTTCACCGGCGCGCGCCGCAACGTCGCGCAGCTGCTCGACAATCCGCGGTTCGAGCTGATGCGCCACGACGTGACCTTCCCGCTCTATGTCGAGGTGGATCAGATCTACAACATGGCGTGCCCGGCCTCGCCGGTGCATTACCAATATGATCCGGTGCAGACGACCAAGACCAGCGTGGTCGGCGCGATCAACATGCTGGGCCTGGCCAAGCGCACCAAGTCGCGCGTGCTGCAGGCCTCGACCTCCGAGGTGTATGGCGACCCCCACGTCCATCCGCAGACCGAGGATTATTGGGGTCACGTCAATCCGATCGGGATCCGCTCGTGCTACGACGAGGGCAAGCGCTGCGCCGAGACGCTGTTCTTCGATTACCGCCGGCAGTTCGACATGCCGATCAAGGTCGCGCGGATCTTCAACACCTACGGCACGCGGATGCACCCCAATGACGGCCGCGTCGTTTCCAATTTCGTCGTCCAGGCGCTGCGCGGGGACGACATCACGATCTATGGCGACGGCAGCCAGACCCGGTCGTTCTGCTACGTCACCGATCTCGTCGACGGGCTCGTCCGGCTGATGGAATCCGGCCACGACACGACCGGGCCGATCAATCTGGGCAATCCGGTGGAGTTCACCATGCTGGAGCTCGCCGAGGCGGTGATCGATCTGACCAATTCCGGATCCAGGCTGATCCACCTGCCGCTGCCGTCGGACGACCCCAAGCAGCGCCAGCCGGACATCAGCCGGGCGCGCGATCAGCTGGGCTGGCAGCCCACCATTCCGCTGCGCGAGGGGCTGGCCAAGACGATCGAATATTTCGCCTCGGTCATCTGATCGGCGAACGGCGGTGCGAGCGATCTTCCAGCGGTTCGGCCGCTCGCGGGTGGCGCAGGCGATCGGCTCGAACCTCGTCACGCAGGTCATCCAGGTCGCCGTGCAGCTGGCCTCGGTGCCGATCATGGCGACGCAGTGGGGGCTGCACGTCTACGGCACCTGGCTGCTGCTGTTCACCGTGCCGTCGTACATGGCGATGGCCGATCTGGGGCTCGCCTCGGCGGCCGGCAACGAGATGATCGCCAGCGTCGCGCGCGGCAAGCGCGACGAGGCGATCGCCACCTTCCAGGCGCTGCGGCTGACCGTGCTGGTCGTCACCGCGCTCGTGTTCGCCATCGCCGCCCTGATCCTGTTCGTGCTGTTCCCGCATGCGCTGGACGGGGTGCAGGCGGAGGCGGGGGGCAGCGCGCGCACGACCTTCCTGCTGCTCGTCGGGTTCGGCCTGATCTCGCTCCAGAACAGCGTCTCCTTCGCCGGTTACCGGGCGACGGAGGGCTATGCGGTCGGCGCCTATATCATCGCCGGCATCTTCGCGGTCGAGACGATCGCGGCGCTGACCGTCGTGCTGCGCGGCGGCGGGCTGCTGGCGGCGGCGATCGCCTATCTCGCGGTGCGCAGCGCCGGCAGCGTCGTGCTGGGCGCGACCCTAGCGGCGCGCGCGCCGTGGCTGGTCACGCTGCGCTGGCAATCCTCGTTCGCGGTGTTGCGCCGGCTGATGCGCCCGGCGGTGGCGGTGATGGCGCTGCCGATCGCGCAGGCGATCTCGCTCCAGGGCACGGTGCTC
>CAXUMU010000103.1:9003-9482 GCA_964252145.1 uncultured Sphingomonadaceae bacterium | reverse complement strand
CGTTGCGCAAGCTGGTGTTCGGGCTGGGCGCGGCGGAACTGCTGCTGTCGGCGCTGGCGATCGGGGTCGCGCTGCTGCTGATGGGCCAGGGCTGGGCCGGCGCGGTGGGCCTGGGCCTCGCGCTCGCGCTGTCGTCGACGGCGCTGGTGCTGCCGATGGTGGGCACGGAGAGCGCGGTCGGCCGGTCGGCCTTCGCCATGCTGCTGTTCGAGGATCTGGCGCTCGTTCCGATCATCTTCGCGCTCGGTGCGCTCGCGCCCAACGCCGCGGGCGGATGGGGCGGGATCGTGCAGACCTTGTGGCAGGGCGGCGCCGTGATCGCCGCGATGCTCGTGATCGGCCCGTTCGTGCTGCCGCGGCTGTTCGCGCAGGCGGCGCGCACGCGCAGCCCGGAACTGTTCCTCGCCGCCAGCCTGCTGGTCGTGATCCTGGCGAGCGTCGCCACCACCTCGGTCGGGCTGTCGCCGATCGTCGGCGCG
>CAXUMU010000103.1:0-8993 GCA_964252145.1 uncultured Sphingomonadaceae bacterium | reverse complement strand
CGCAGCGCAGCGCCGACGAGCACCCCCGCGTCGAGGAGCTGGCGCTGGGTCCGATCATCTTCGGGCGCGGCGCGCTCGCGCCCAATGCCCAGGACGCGGGGTGGGGCGGCCTGGTCAACACGCTCATGCTCGGGCTGGCGAGCGTCGCGGCGCTGTATGTCGCCGGGCGGCTGGTGCTGCCGCGGCTGTTCGCGCAGGCGGCGCGGACTAAGAGTCCCGAGCTGTTCCTGTCGGCGAGCCTGCTGGTGGTGATCGTCGCCAGCCTGGTCACCACCGCCGCCGGCCTCTCGCCGATCGTCGGCGCGCTGCTCGCCGGGCTGCTGATCGCCGAGACCGACTATCATGCCGAGGTCGAGCTGATGACCGCGCCGTTCAAGGGGCTGGCGCTGGGCATCTTCCTGATCACGGTCGGCATGGGGCTGGACGTGAAGGTGATCGCGGCGAACTGGATCAGCCTGGTCACCGCGGTGATCGGCGTGGTGATCGCCAAGGCGGTGATCACGGCGGTGCTGCTGCGGCTGAGCGGCGAGCGCAAGGGCGTCGCCGCCGAGACCGGGCTGTTGATGGCCTCCCCCTCCGAGACCACGCTGATCGTGCTGGGAACGGCGGCGCAGGCCGGTCTGATCCTGCCCGCGACCGCTTCCTTCTGGCAGATCGTGACCGCGATCGGGCTGACGATCACGCCGCTGCTCGCGCGGATCGGCCGCGATGTTGCGCGGCGGGTGGAGCGGCGCTCGCTGCCCGAGGCACCGGCGGCGGCGTCGGACGGCGCCGGGCGCACGGTGATCGTGGGGTTCGGCCGGGTCGGGCGGCTGGTGGCGCAGATGCTCGATGCGCCCGAGCTGCCCTATCTGGGCATCGATGTCGACATCGACTGCATCACCCACGCCCGCCAGCGCGGCTACAGCGCGATGTTCGGCGACATCTCGCGGCCGGGCATGCTCGACCTGCTCGATCTCGGCCGCGCCAGCGCGCTGGTGGTGACGGTGGGCGACCGGCCGCTGACCAGCCGGATCATCACCAACGTGCGCAAGCGCTTCCCCGAGCTGACCATCGTCGCCCGCGCGCGCGACCCCAATCACGCCGCCGAGCTGTACCGCGCGGGGGCGACCGATGCGGTGCCGGAGACGATCGAATCTTCGCTGCAATTGTCGGAGGCGGCACTGGTCGATCTGGGCCTGCCGATGGGCCCGGTGATCGCCTCGATCCACGAGAAGCGGGCCGAGCTGCGCGCCAAGATCATGGAGATGGCCGCGATGGACCGCGAGCCGCGGCTCCGGCGGCGGACGCTCCGGGAGGCGGGGGAGGAGACCTCGGCTTAGGCGGCCGCAACGCTGGCCGAGACCGCCGCGCGCACCGCCTGCACAGCCTCCAGCGCCTTCGTGCCGTCCGGGCCGCCGCCCTGCGCCATGTCGGGCCGGCCGCCGCCACCCTGCCCGCCGACCGCCGCGACCGCCTGGCGCACCAGCTCCACCGCGCTCAAGCCGGCCAGCAGATCGTCGGTCACGCCCACTGCGACGCTGGCGCGCCCCTCGTTGACCGCGACCATCACCGCGACGCCCGATCCGATCCGCTTCTTGGCCTCGTCCACCAGCCCGCGCAGGCCCTTGGGGTCGAGCCCCTCGATCACCTGGCCGACGAAGCCGTGACCGCCGACCATCTCCGGTCCGCTCTCGCTCGCGGTCAGCGTGCCGCCCCCGCCCAGCGCCAGCGCCTTCTTCGCCTCGGCGAGCTCGCGCTCCAGCCGGCGCCGCTCCTCGACAAGGGCGACTACGCGCGCCGGCACATCCTCCGGCGACGCCCGCAACGCCGCCGCCGCTTCCTTCAACCGGTCTTCGCGCGCCGTCAGCCACTGGCGCGCCGCCTCGCCGGTGAGCGCCTCGATCCGGCGGACGCCGCTCGCGACCGCGCTTTCGCCGACGATCTTGAACAGCGCGATGTCGCCCAGCGCATTGACGTGCGTGCCGCCGCACAGCTCGACCGAATAGCTGGCGTCGTCGCCGCGGCCCATCGACAATACGCGCACCTCGTCGCCATATTTCTCGCCGAACAGCGCCATCGCGCCCGCCGCGACGGCATCGTCGGGCGCCATCAGC
This sequence comes from uncultured Sphingomonadaceae bacterium, assembly GCA_964252145.1. Classification (GTDB taxonomy): domain Bacteria; phylum Pseudomonadota; class Alphaproteobacteria; order Sphingomonadales; family Sphingomonadaceae; genus JAQGLK01. Next base: position 6,897 of record CAXUMU010000103.1, on the reverse strand, counting down.
CGGGTGGTGACGGCGTCGTTCTCGCGGATGTGGCGGTTCACCTCGGCCTCGACCAAGGCGATCTCGTTCGGCGTCATCGCCTTCGGGTGCGAGAAGTCGAAGCGCAGCCGGTCGGCGGCGACGAGGCTGCCTTTCTGCGTGACGTGCGGCCCGAGATGCTTGCGCAGCGCCGCGTGCAGCAGATGCGTCGCCGAATGGTTGGCGCGGACCTGCGCGCGGTGATCGACATCGATCGCGAGCCGCACGCGGTCGCCGACATGCACCTCCCCGCCCTCGATCGTCGCGGCATGCGCGTGCAGCCGGCCGAGCGGCTTGGCCGTGTCGGTCACCGTCGCGGAGAAGCCGTTGTCGCCCTCGATCGTGCCGACATCGCCCATCTGCCCGCCGCTTTCGCCGTAGAACGGCGTCTGGTTGGTCAGGATCGTCACGCTCTGGCCCGTCTGTGCGGCATCGACGCGCTGGCCGTCGCGGACGATGCCGACGACGACGCCCTCACCCTCCGCCGCGGTATAGCCGGTGAACTCGGTGCTGCCGGCCTCCTCGGCGATATCGAACCAGACCTCGCCCGACGCCTTGTCGCCCGAACCCTTCCAGGCGGCGCGGGCGGCACGCTTCTGCTCGGCCATCGCGTCATCGAACCCGGCGCGGTCCACGCCCAGGCCCTGGGCGCGCAGCGCATCCTCGGTCAGGTCGTAGGGGAAGCCGAACGTGTCGTAGAGCTTGAACGCGACCTCGCCCGGCAGCGTCGCGCCGGCGGCCATGCCCGCGGTCGCCTCGTCCAGCAGCCTCAGGCCATTATCGAGCGTCTGGCGGAAGCGCGTCTCCTCCAGCTTCAGCGTCTCCTCGATCAGCGGCTGCGCGCGGACGAGCTCGGGATAGGCGGCGCCCATCTCGGCGACGAGCGCGGGGACCAGCCGGTGCATCAGCGGCTCGGTCGCGCCGAGCAGACGGGCGTGGCGCATCGCGCGGCGCATGATCCGCCGCAGCACATAGCCGCGCCCCTCGTTCGCCGGCAGCACGCCGTCGGCGACCAGGAAACCGGATGCGCGCAGGTGATCGGCGATCACGCGGTGCGACGCCTGCATCGGGCCGGCGGTGTCGCTTTGGGTCAGCTCGCCCGAGGCGGCGATCAGCGCCTTGAACGTGTCCGTGTCGTAATTGTCGTGCACACCCTGCAGCACCGCGGCGATCCGCTCCAGCCCCATGCCGGTATCTATCGACGGCTTGGGCAGGGTGTTGCGGGTGGCTGCGTCGACCTGCTCATACTGCATGAACACGAGGTTCCAGATCTCGACGAAGCGGTCGCCATCCTCATCCGGCGAGCCGGGCGGGCCGCCGGGGATATGGTCGCCATGATCGTAGAAGATCTCGGAACAGGGCCCGCACGGGCCGGTATCGCCCATCGCCCAGAAATTATCACTGGTGGCGATGCGGATGATGCGCTCGTCCGGCACGCCGGCGATCTTGCGCCACAGCGCGGCGGCCTCGTCGTCGGTGTGGTAGACGGTGACGGTCAGCCGCTCGGCGGGGATGCCCCAGATGTTCGTGAGCAGATCCCAGGCAAGGCCGATCGCGCGCTCCTTGAAATAGTCGCCGAACGAGAAATTGCCGAGCATCTCGAAGAAGGTGTGGTGGCGCGCGGTGTAGCCGACATTGTCGAGATCGTTATGCTTGCCGCCGGCGCGCACGCACTTCTGGCTGGATGTCGCGGTGACATAGGGCCGCGTCTCCAGCCCGGTGAAGACGTTCTTGAAGGGCACCATCCCGGCGTTGACGAACATCAGCGTCGGATCGTTGTACGGCACCAGCGGCGCCGACGGCACGGCGGTATGACCCGCGGCCGCGAAATGGTCGAGAAAGGCGCGCCGGATGTCGTTGGTCGAGATCATGTGCCGGACTTAGGCGACCGGGGGCCGAGTCTCAAGCGGCGGGGCGAGGACGGTCAATGCGCCCGAGCGGACGGCGAAGCGGAGGGGCGAACTCATCCGTTCGACCTCGCCGTCCAGCGCGACGTGGATCGCATCGGACCCGCTGGACACGGTGAAGTCGGTGCACTCACCCAGCGCGGCGAAATCGCGGTCCGGATCGCTCAGGCCGACCACGGTGCGCAATGCGAACCAGACCATGCCGGCGCGCGAATGCGTCGCGACCGCGAACACCGAGAGCGTGCCGTCGTCCAGCGCGTCGCGCTTGCCGATCTGGCCGCGCTCCAGCTGGTAGCGGTTGTTGCCGACGAACAGCAGAGGCGTGACGACCGGCTCGGGCCGGCCCGACAGCGTGATGCGCAGCCGGTGATGCGGCAGGCGGCGGAGCGTGAGGCCCGCGCCGGCGATCGTCGCCAGCCATTTGGGATAGCCGCGCCGCTCCTGCCGCGCATCGCGCCAGCGGACGAGCTCGGGGTAGAAGCCGATGGAGGCGTTGTTGACGAACGCGCGGTCGTTGACGGTCGCGAGATCGATCTTGCGGGTGCGGCCCGCCGCGATCACCTGCGCGGCGCCCTCCAAGTCCGGCGGGATGCCGAGCTCCAGCGCGAGGTGGTTGCGCGTGCCGAGCGGGAGGAAGCCGATCGTGCCCGCGCCGCTTTCGACCCGCGCCTGCGCGGCGGTGCCGAGCGTGCCGTCGCCGCCGCCGACGACGACGATCGGCGCATCGGCGGCGGCGCGGACCGCTTCGGCGATGTCGCAGCCGTCGACCGGGCGGACGTCGGCGACGAGGCCGGCGGCGGCGAAGGCGGCGGACAGCTTGTCGGCCAGCGCATCGCCCAGGCTTCGCGCCGTGCCGCCGTTGCGGTTGACGATGACCGGGATCGTTTCGCCGGCGCCCTCAGGCGAAGGCATAGGGACCGCCCTTTTCGAGCGCGCGGGCATAGGCCGGGCGGGCGTGGATCCGCTCGAGCCAGTCGATCAGGTGCGGCCGCGATTCGCCCAGCCCGGCGCGTTGCCGCGCGGCTTCCAGCGGGAAGCTCATCATCACGTCGGCGGCGGTGAAGTCGTCGCCGGCGAACCACGGCCGGGTGGCGAGCTCGCTCTCCAGCCAGTCGAGATGCGGTTCGAGCAAGCCGTGCACCGCGCCCTTCGCCGGCTTGCCCAGCAGCCCCATGCGATCGACGATCAGGATCGCGAGCAGCGGCGGCATCATCGAGCCTTCCGCATAATGGAGGAAGTGGCGGTAGCGCAGCGCCGCGTCGCGGTGGGCCGGCGCACCCAGCCGGCCATCGGCCAGATCGACGAGATATTCGACGATCGCGCCGGTTTCGGCGATCACGCGGGCGCCTGTCCCGGACCCCGATCCGGGATCGTGCTCGATCACCGGCGACTTGCCCAAGGGATGGACCGCCTTCAGCGCGGGTGGTGCGAGCATCGTCTTGGGATCGCGCTCGTAGCGCTTCACCTCGTAGGGGAGGCCCAGTTCCTCCAGCAGCCAGAGGATGCGCTGCGAGCGCGAATTCTCGAGATGGTGGACGCGGATCATGCGGTCTCCCCGGTGGCCGGACGCTGTAACGCGCCGGCCGCCCCGCGGGCCCGGAAGTTGACGAAATTTACGCCACGTCCGGGCCCGCAAGCGCGGGAGCTAGGCCGGATCAGACGTCGTCGTCTTCGCTGGGGCCGGCCATCAGCGCGTCGCCGACGACATCGGACTGGCCGCGGATCGCCTTTTCGATGCGCAGCGCCATGTCGGGATTCTCGCGCAGGTAGGTCTTGGAATTTTCGCGGCCCTGGCCGATGCGGATCGAATCGTAGCTGAACCACGAGCCCGACTTCTCGACCATCCCGGCTTTCACGCCCAGATCGAGGATCTCGCCGACCTTGGAGATGCCCTCGCCGTACATGATGTCGAACTCAACCTGCTTGAACGGCGGCGCGACCTTGTTCTTCACCACCTTCACCCGCGTGGTGTTGCCGACGATATCGTCGCGGTCCTTGATCTGGCCGGTGCGGCGGATGTCGAGGCGGACCGACGCATAGAATTTAAGCGCGTTGCCGCCGGTGGTCGTCTCCGGGCTGCCGTACATCACGCCGATCTTCATGCGGATCTGGTTGATGAAGATGACGGTGCAGCGCGAGCGGCTGATCGAGCCGGTGATCTTCCTGAGCGCCTGGCTCATCAGCCGCGCCTGCAGGCCGACATGACTGTCGCCCATCTCGCCCTCGATCTCGGCGCGGGGGACGAGCGCGGCGACCGAATCGATCACCAGCACGTCGACCGCGTTGGAGCGGATCAGCGTGTCGGCGATCTCCAGCGCCTGCTCGCCGGTGTCGGGCTGGCTGACGATCAGTTCGTCGATGTTGACGCCCAGCTTCTTGGCATAGCCCGGATCCAGCGCATGCTCGGCATCGATGAACGCGGCGGTGCCGCCGTTCTTCTGCGCCTCGGCGATGCTGTGCAGCGCGAGCGTCGTCTTGCCCGAGCTTTCCGGCCCGAAGATCTCGATCACGCGCCCGCGCGGCAGGCCGCCGATGCCGAGCGCGATGTCCAGCCCCAGCGAACCGGTGGAGACCGCCTCGATCTCGATCTTCTCGCGGCTGCCCAGCTTCATCGCCGAGCCCTTGCCGAACGCGCGATCGATCTGCGCCAGCGCGGCGTCGAGCGCCTTCTGCCTGTCCACCGTTCCGCTATCCTTCGCCGTACCGCCGATGACCTTGAGCTCTGCCGCCATGATCGCGTCCCTTCGTAGCCAGTCCCTCCGCGCGGTCAACGCGGAAGCAGAGACGTACACGGAATGTTCTACCGGAACAAGTAGGGAACGGGTGCTTTATTGCGCCGGCGCGGCCGCGTTCAATCCGGCTTCCAGGCTGTCCAGCGTGAACGGCTTGGGCAGCGTGCGCGCGGCGGCGTGGCGCGCCGGCGGCGGCTCGACATGGCCGCCGGTCGCCAGCAGGAACGATATGCCGCGGTCGGTGAGCGCATCGGCGACCGGCCACGACGCTTCCCCACCGCGCAGGCGCACGTCGAGGATCGCGACGTCGAACCCGCCGCCGGCGACGCGGGCGAGCGCTTCGTCCACATTGTCGGCGGTGCCGGCGACGCTGTGGCCCAGCGCATCGACGAAATCCTCGAGCATCATCGCGATGAGGGGCTCGTCCTCGACGATCAGGATTGACAGGGGTGCGACCATTTGTGCCGCCCCTACAGATCGTTACGGCTACCTGCCAGAGTTTTTTGCGGCCAATGCGTCGCGCGCCGCCTGCGCCAGCTGCTGGACCGAGAAGGGCTTGGGCAGGAAGGCGACGCGGTCGAGATCGATCGAACGGCGCAGCTGCTCCTCGGCATAGCCCGACATGAACAGGATCGGCAGCTCCGGAAACTTTTCGCGCGCGTGGCGGACCATCGTCGGTCCGTCCATCGTGGGCATCATCACGTCCGAGATCAGCAGGTCCACCGTCTCGCCCCGCGCCAGCACCTCCAGCGCCTCCTCGCCGTTGGCGGCGGTCAGCACGCGGTAGCCCTGGCGCGCGAGCGCGCGCTCGGCGACGGCGCGGACCATGTCCTCATCCTCCACCAGCAGGATCGTGCCGCTGCCCCAGAGCTCGGCGGGCTTGGCCTCGGGCTCGGGCGGCGCCGGCTCGGCGATCGGATCGGCATGATGGACCGGCAGGTAGATGACGAAGCTGGTCCCCTGCCCCGGCTGCGAATCGGCGAAGATGAAGCCGCCGGTCTGCTTGACGATGCCGTAGACGGTGGAGAGCCCCAGGCCGGTGCCCTTGCCCACCTCCTTGGTGGTGAAGAACGGCTCGAAGATCTTGCCCAGGATCTCGGGCGGCATGCCGGTGCCGGTGTCGGATACGCGCAGCGCGGTATAGTCGGCGGTGGGCAGGATCTCGCTGGCGAGCGCGCGCACCTCGTCCGCGGCGACGGCATAGGTCTGGATCGTGAGCGTGCCGCCGCCCGGCATCGCATCGCGCGCATTGACCGCCAGGTTGATGATCACCTGCTCCAGCTGGCCCGGATCGGCGCGGACGGCGCCCAGGTTGCGACCGTGCTTGACGACGAAGGTGACCGTCTCGCCCAGCAGGCGCTTCAGCAGGTTCGAGGTCTCGGAAACGACATCGGGCAGCTGCAGCACCTGCGGGCGCAGCGTCTGCTGGCGCGAGAAAGCGAGCAATTGACGGGTCAGGCCGGCGGCGCGGTTGCTGTTATGCTTGATCTGCTGGACGTCGTCATAGTCGCTGTCGCCGGGGGTGTGGCGCATCATCATGAGGTCGCAGTGGCCGATGATCGCGGTGAGGATATTGTTGAAATCGTGCGCGACGCCGCCGGCGAGCTGGCCGACCGCCTGCATCTTGGTCGCCTGCGCGACCTGGCGCTTCAGCCGCGTCTCCTCGCTCGAATCCTTCAGGCTCAGCAGCACGGCGGCATCGCCCAGGCCGCGCGCGCCGGCGATGGTGAGCGCGACCGGCTCGTCGGGGCGGTGGCGCAGGCGGACGGCGAGGTCGCCCGAATGGCGCTGGCCGGCGGCGAAGCGGCGCACCGCGACCGAGACCGCGGCCTTGTCCTCCTCCACCACCAGGTCGCCCGGATAGAGGATGCTGGCGCCGGCGGGCAAGCCGGCGGCGCGCTCGAACGCCTCGTTCATGAACAGGAAGCGGCCGTCGCGCTCGGCGAGCGCGAGACCCAGCGGCAGCATCGCGAGCAGCGCGTGGACGTGCACGGTGGCGGTGCTGCGCGCGCCCGGCCGCGCCGCGGTGACGCCGTCATCGTCCAGCATCACGAAGAGCGCCATGCCGCCCTCCTCCTCCAGCGGAACCTGCACCAGGCGGAGCGGGGCCGCGTCGGGGCCTTCGTTGGCGAGACGGATGAAGTCGTCGGCCCCGGCCACGAGCAGCTCGGCGAACTCGCGGCCGGCGGCGGGCGCGTCGGCGCGGCCCAGCGCGCGGGCGAGAAACACGCGGTTGGCGG
>CAXUMU010000102.1:0-9586 GCA_964252145.1 uncultured Sphingomonadaceae bacterium | reverse complement strand
TTTTGCCCGTGCGGCGGTCTTCCGGGTCCAGCACGTTCGCGCCGAAACCGATCGACGTGCCGCGGCCGCGATCCGAAATGACCTTGTCAAGGCCGGAGAAGGCGCCGCCGCAGATGAACAGGATGTTGGTCGTATCGACCTGCAGGAACTCCTGCTGCGGATGCTTGCGCCCGCCCTGCGGCGGTACGCTCGCCGTCGTGCCTTCCATCAGCTTGAGGAGCGCCTGCTGCACGCCCTCGCCCGATACGTCGCGCGTGATCGAGGGGTTGTCCGCCTTGCGGCTGATCTTGTCGATCTCGTCGATATAGACGATCCCGCGCTGCGCCCGCTCGACATTGTAGTCGCTCGCCTGGAGCAGCTTCAGGATGATATTCTCGACATCCTCGCCGACATAGCCCGCCTCGGTCAGCGTGGTCGCGTCCGCCATCGTGAACGGCACGTCCAGAATCCGCGCGAGCGTCTGGGCGAGCAGCGTCTTGCCGCAGCCGGTGGGGCCGACGAGCAGGATGTTCGACTTGGCGAGCTCGACATCGGCACCCTTGGCGCCGTGGTTGAGCCGCTTGTAGTGATTGTGCACCGCGACCGAGAGCACGCGCTTCGCCTGCTTCTGTCCGATCACGTACGAATCGAGAACGTCGCAAATCTCCTGCGGCGTGGGCACGCCGCCGTCCTTCTTGCTGACCAGCGCGCTCTTCGTTTCCTCGCGGATGATGTCGTTGCAGAGCTCGACGCATTCATCGCAGATGAACACGGTCGGGCCGGCGATCAGCTTGCGCACCTCGTGCTGCGACTTGCCGCAGAACGAGCAGTACAAGGTGCTCTTGGAGTCGCCGCCGCTCAGCTTGGTCATATCCCATCCCTTCGGCCCGGCAGGACCGTTACGCTTTACATCCTAGACCGCGATTCTCCGGCCCGGCAATGATCAATCTGCCACGCCCGGCTTACGAAAGGCGTTACGCGGCGGCACGTTCCTCGGCCGGGGCCGGACGCTTGTCGAACACTTCGTCGATCAGCCCGAACGCCTTGGCCTCGTCCGCCTCGAGGAATTTGTCGCGGTCCATCGCGTGCTCGATCTCCTCGATCGTCTTGCCGGTATATTTCGCGTAGAGCGAATTGAGCCGATGCCGCATCCGCAGGATCTCGCGCGCCTGGATCTCGATGTCGGCAGCCATGCCCTGCGCCCCGCCCGAGGGCTGGTGGATCATGATGCGGCTGTTGGTGGTCGCGACGCGCATCCCGGGCTCGCCCGCCGAGAGCAGGAAGCTGCCCATCGAGGCGGCCTGGCCGATGCACAAGGTGCCCACCCGCGGGCGGATATACTGCATGGTATCGTGGATCGCGAGGCCCGCCGTCACCACGCCACCCGGCGAGTTGATATAGAGGAACACGTCCTTCTTCGGATTTTCCGACTCCAGGAACAGCAGCTGCGCGCAGATCAGCGAGGCCATATGATCCTCGACCTGCCCGGTGATGAACACGATCCGCTCGCGCAGCAGGCGCGAATAGATGTCGAAGCTGCGTTCGCCGCGAGTCGACTGCTCGATGACGATGGGGACGAGGCCGGCGAGAATGTCGGCGTGGTCGGGATGTGCCATTGGAGTGATCGGTCCTTTTGCCCTGCCGATCCAACATCGGCGCTCCCACGCCCGACTGCAAGAGCGCGCATATGTATGTCGACGGATGCCAGCAGTATACATATATACGTTGAGAGGGGTAAGGAGCTGATTGATGGCAACGCTGCTCACGCTCGACGATTTCAAGGTTACGACGGTCGGCCGCCGCATCGGGGCGATCCTCGACCTGCCGGATACGCTGTCGTCGATGGAAGATCTGTCGCGGCGCGGACGCCCGGCGGTACTGGCGATCGATCGGGCGCTCGCCGACCAGGAGAGGCTCGACGACACCGAAAAGCGCCATGTCGGCCGCTGGATCCGGGAGAAGCTGTCCGATCGCGGATGGAAGGTCGCGAAGCGGCTGCATTTCCGTTCGGGCCGGATCTTCTCCAGCGGCGCCGTCTATGAGCGCCCGCATGCGCCGCCGCCGCCGCCGGCGGACGCCTGGCCCGACCTGCCGCCCCCCAGCCGCGAGGTGAGCGAGCGGCTTCGCGCCGTGCAGGAGATGGTGCGACGGTTCAGCAAGAACGATTATAGCGTCGACGATTTCATCGCCGAGAAGCGGGCCGAAGCGGCGCGCGAGCTTTGACCGTCGTTCTGGACGCATCGGCAACGCTCGCAGCGATGTTCGATGAGCCCGGCGCGGGGCATGTCGATGCCGTCCTCGACCAGGCGGCAATGTCCGCTGTCAATATCGCGGAAGTCGCCGCGGTGCTGCACGCCCGTGCCTTCTCCCCTGCCGACATCCGCGCGACGATCCGCCGCTACGCTCTGGCCATCTTCCCGGCGGACGAGGAACTGGCGATCGAGGCGGGTTTGCTGAGGCGGATCACCGGTGTCGCGGGTTTGTCGCTTGGCGACCGATGCTGCCTTGCGCTCGGCGGGCGGCTCAACTGCCCCGTGCTTACCGCCGACCGCGCCTGGATGAACGTGGCGGATGCGGCCGGCGTCCAGGTCCGCCTGATCCGCTGAAAGCTCAGCCCTCGCCGGGCGCCGGCAGCGCGAGATAGGCGAGGCGGCGGACCTCGCGGCGGCCGCGCACCACCGTATCCAGGATGATCCCGCAGAACAGATTGAGCACGCCCAGGATCACCAGCCCGGTCGACAGCAAGGCGGTCGGCAGCCGCGGCACCAGCCCGGTCTGGACGTAGGTCACCGCCAGCGGCACTGCCAGCACGACCGCCAGCAGCGCCAGCAGCAATCCGATCGTGCCGAAGAAGGCGACCGGCCGCTCGATCCGCAGCAGCAGCAGGATCGTCCGCAAGATCCGCCAGCCGTCGCGCCAGGTGGAGAGCTTGGAGGCCGAGCCCGCGGGCCGCGCGCCGTAGCGCGTCATCTGCTCGCCCACGGGCATCCGCAACTCCAGCGCGTGGACGCTGATCTCGGTCTCGATCTCGAACCCGGTCGACAGCACCGGGAAGCTCTTCACGAAGCGGCGCGAGAAGACGCGGTAGCCCGACAGGATATCGGTGAAGCTGCGGCCGAACAGCTGCGCCAGAAGACCGGTCAGCAGCAGATTGCCCAGCACATGGCCGCGACGGTAGGCCGCCTCCACCTCCGACTGGCGCGCGCCCACCACCATGTCGAGCCGCTCGGCGAGCAGCTGCGCGACCAAGGCGGGCGCGGCGGACGCGTCGTAGGTCGCATCGCCGTCGGCCATCACATACACGTCCGCTTCGACGTCGGCGAACATGCGGCGGACGACATGGCCCTTGCCCTGCATCCGCTCCGGCCGGACGATCGCGCCGGCGGCGGTGGCGACCGCGGCCGTCTCGTCGCGGCTGTTATTGTCGTAGACGTAGATCGTCGCATCCGGGAGCGCCGCGCGGAACGCGGCGACGGTCGATCCGATCGCCGCCGCCTCGTTGTAGCAGGGCAGGATGACGGCGATGCGGGGGGCCGCCGACACCGCCGGCGCACCCCCGGCCGGCATCAGGCCTCGGCCGCCTTCGCCTTCTTGGCGCGCGGCTTCTTGGGCGCGACCTCGGCGCCCTCGCCGGCATCGACGGTCTCGGCCTCGGGCTCCGCGGCAGGCTTCGCCTTCTTCGCGGCGGGCTTCCTGGCAGGCTTCACCTCGGCCGGCGCGGCGCCTTCGCCCGCGTCCACCGCCTCGTGCGCATGATCGTGGCCGGCATGGTCGTGATCGTGGTGGTCGTGCCCCGCATGGTCGTGGCCGTCATGATCGTGATGATCGTGATCGTCGTGGCTATGCATGTGCGTGCCGCTGGCGAAGCCGTCGTCGGCCTCGATCGCCGCTTCCAGCTCGGCGCGGGTCACCGCGCGGTCGGTGATCTCGGCCTTGTCGAAGAGCCAGTCGACCACCTTGTCCTCGTAGAGCGGCGCGCGGAGCTGCGCGGCGGCCATCGGGTCCTGCTGGACATATTGGATGAAGCGCTCGCGGTCCTTGGCGCCGTACTGCTGCGCGGCCTGGCCGATCAGGCGGTTCATCTCCTGCTGCGTCACCTCGACGCCATTCTCCTGGCCGATCTGCGACAGCAGCAGGCCCAGCCGCACGCGGCGCTCGGCAATGCGCTGATAATCCTCGCGGTCCTTTTCCATTTCCGCCTTGGCGGCGTCCTGGTCCGCCTCGTGCGTCGCCTCATGCTCCAGCTGCTGCCAGATCTGCGCGAACTCGGCCTCCACCATCGACGGCGGCACCGGGAAGTCGTGCGTCTCGGCCAAGCGGTCGAGCAGCTTGCGCTTCATGTAGGTGCGGGTGAGGCCGTTCAGCTCCTGCTCGACCTGCGCCTTCAGCAGGCCCCGCATCTGCTCCAGGCTCTCCAGCCCGAAGCCCTTGGCGAAATCCTCGTCCACCTTGGGGCTGGACGGATCGAGCACGGCGGTGGCGGTCACGTCGAACGTCGCCGGCTTGCCCTTCAGCTCGGCCACGCCGTAATCGTCGGGGAACGACACGTTGAGCACACGCGCTTCGCCGGTCCTGATGCCGATCAGCTGGTCCTCGAAGCCGGGGATCAGCTGGCCCGAGCCCAGCTCCACCTTCATGTCGGTGCCGGTGCCGCCGTCGAACGCGACACCGCTCACCTTGCCGGCGAAATCGAGCACGACCGTGTCGCCCAGCGCCGCTGCATGATCGTCCGCATAGGCGGCGAAGCTCTTCTGCTGCGCGGCCAGCTCGGCGAGCTTCGCGTCGGTCTCCTCGTCGCCCGGCTCGACCGTCAGCCGCTCCAGCGTGATGCCGTCGATCACCGGCGAGGGCACGTCGGGCAGCACCTCCAGCGCGACCTTCACCTCGACGTCGCCGCCGGGGGCATAGCCTTCGTCCAGCTCGACCTGCGGCTGCATCGCCGGGCGCAGCCGCTGTTCGGCGAGGAGCGACTGGACGCCTTCCTGCACCGCCTTGTTGAGCGCGTCCTGCTCGAGCGCCGGGCCGTGCATCTTGCGGATCAGGTTGGCGGGCACCTTGCCGGGGCGGAAGCCGGGCATGCGCACCTGCGGCGCCGACAGGCGGACCTCGGCGTCCACCCGGTCGCTGATCTCCTTGGCGGGGATCGTCAGGGTGTACGCGCGCTTCAGCCCTTCGTTCAGGGTCTCGACTGTCTGCATCGGTCTTAGAGCCTTTTCTTGAATCCTCGGGCGGCACCTGAGCCGCGCATCGGCCTGAGGCTGGTGCGGGCGAAGGGACTCGAACCCCCACATCTTGCGATACTTGGACCTAAACCAAGCGCGTCTACCAATTCCGCCACGCCCGCCGGGCCGCCAATCGGCGGGCCATATAGCAGCGGCATGCCCAAGGGCAAGCACGGACGCTGGACCGCGGCCGCGGCCGGCGTAGAAGGGTCGCCATGATCACGATCCGCTCCGAACGGCTCACCGCCGAGATCTCGCCATCGGGCGCCGAGCTGCAGGCGCTGCGCGATACGTCGCGCCGCGACTATCTGTGGGACGGCGACCCCACCTGGTGGACCGGCCGCGCGCCGATCCTGTTCCCGATCGTGGGCACGCTGGCCGACGATACGCTGCGGGTGGACGGCACCGCGTACCGCATGGCCAAGCACGGCTTTGCGCGGAAGAGCAATTTCGACGTGGTCGGGGACGGCTACGACTATGCCACGTTCCGGCTGGAGGCGAGCGAGACGACGCGCGCGAGTTACCCGTTCGAGTTCACGCTGGACGTCATGTTCGAACTGGCCGGCGCGACGCTGACGATCACCGCGACGCTCGCCAACCCCGGCACGGTGCCGCTGCCGGCGAGCTTCGGCTTCCACCCCGCCTTCCGCTGGCCGCTGCCGGAAGCGGGCACGCGTGACGAATACCGCCTGCGCTTCGCGGAGCCGGAGCCGGCGCCCATCCGCCGCATCGCGTCCACCGGGCTGCTGACCGACGTGCCACACCACAGCCCGGTGCACGGCCGCAACCTGCCGCTCGCGGATGCGCTGTTCGACGAGGACGCGATCATCTTCGACGCGCCGGCCAGCCGTGCGCTCGGCTACGGCGCGCTCGGCGAGCCGGGGCTGGAGATCGCGTGGGAGGGCCTGCCCCAGCTCGGCGTGTGGACCAAGCCCGGCGGCGCGCCGTTCCTGTGCATCGAGCCGTGGCAGGGCCATTCCGACCCGGAAGGCTTCGCCGGCGAGTTCCGCGACAAGCCCGGCGTGGTCGAGGTCGCCCCCGGCGGCGAGCGCAGGTTCCGGATGGCGATCACGGTGGAGGCGGCCTGAGCGGAGCCGGATCGGTCGCGGCGCGTTCCTCTGCCCGAAGGAGAACTCCCATGACCGCCAGCGTTCCTGACAGCCACCCCGATTCGTTTCCGTCCGGCCCGTCCGACGATGTCGAGCGCGTCGATCCGAACGGCGATCCCGGCCGCGAGAGCGTGGAGGACACGCCCGACGTGCCCAGCAGCAAGCTGTTCCCGCCGACGCATGACGGCTCTCCGCTCGATCCGCCGGGGATCGAGGACGGCGTTGCCGGCACGGTCGGGGTGAACAAGTCGCAGGAAGACGTGACGAGCTGACCCGATCGCCACAGCGTCACCCCAGCGAAAGCTGGGGTCTCGGGGAGCAGGTCGTACACGCTCCACGAGATGCCAGCTTCGGCTGGCATGACGTCAAGGCTATCTCTTACCCCAGCGCCTTCTTCAGCAGCTCGTTCACCACCGCGGGATTGGCCTTGCCCGCCATCGCCTTCATCGTCTGGCCGACGAAGAAGCCGAACAGCTTGTCCTTGCCGCCGCGGTAATCCGCCACCTTGTCCGCATTGGCGGCCATGATCGTCGCGATCGCCGCGTCGATCGCGCCCGTGTCGCTGGTCTGCTTCAGACCGCGCTCCTCCACCACCGCTTCCGGATCGGCGGACGTACCGGCGATCGCCTCGAACACCTCCTTGTAGAGCGCGCCCGAGAGCGTGCCGTCCAGCCGCAGCCGCAGCAGCTTGGCCGCCTGCTCGGGCGACACGACGGTCAGCGCGTCGCCCGCCTCCCCTTCGTCCACGCCGCGCGCGCGCAGGAAGCCGAACAGCTCGTTGATGATCAGGTTGGCCACCGCCTTGGCCAGCTCGGGCGTCGGCCGGCCGATCTCGGCGGCGGTCAGCTTGAGCGTCGTCTCGAAATAGTCCGACCATCTGCGGTCGCGCGTTACGACGTTCGCCTGATAGTCGCTCAGCTCCATCGTCTCGCGGTAGCGGGCGCGCCGCGCGCGCGGCAGCTCGCCGACGCTCGCCCGGCAATCCTCGACGAACGCCGGCTCCAGCACCAGCGGCAACAGGTCGGGATCGGGGAAGTAGCGATAGTCGTGCGCGTCCTCCTTGGAACGCATCGAGCGCGTCTCGCCGCGATCGGGATCGAACAGCCGCGTCTCCTGCACCACCGTGCCGCCGCCCTCGATCAGGTCGACCTGGCGCGCCGCCTCCAGCTCGATCGCCTGCATCACGAAGCGCACCGAGTTGACGTTCTTGGTCTCGGTGCGCGTGCCGAGCGGCCCGTCGGGCCGGCGGACCGAGACGTTGACGTCGGCGCGCATCGAGCCCTGCTCCATGTTGCCGTCGCACGAACCGATCCAGCGCAAGAGCTCGCGCAGCTCGCGCACATAGGCACCGGCTTGCGCGGGCGAGCGCATGTCGGGACGCGAGACGATCTCCATCAGCGCCACGCCCGAACGGTTGAGGTCGACGTAGGAGCGGGTCGGATGCTGATCGTGCATCAGCTTGCCCGCATCCTGCTCGATATGGATGCGCTCGATCCCGACGACGTGGGCGGTGCCGTCCTCGGTCTCGATCGGCAGCGCGCCCTCGCCCACGATCGGGTGGTAGAGCTGGCTGATCTGGTAGCCCTGCGGCAGATCGGCGTAGAAATAATTCTTCCGGTCGAACTGCGACCAGGGATGGATCACCGCATCCAGCGCGAGCCCGGTGCGCACCGCCTGGCGGACGCACTCCCGGTTCGGCACCGGCAGCATCCCCGGCATCGCCGCGTCGACCAGGCTGACATTGGCGTTGGGCTCGGACCCGAACGCGGTCGACGCGCCCGAGAAGAGCTTGGCCTCGGACGTGATCTGGGCGTGCACCTCCAGCCCGATCACGACCTCCCACTCGCCGGTGGCGCCGTGGATGCGGTAGGCGGGTGCTGCGTCAGCCATTGTCGTCCTCAGGCGTGATCAGTTCAAGTTCGGGGAAGTAGCGACGATACCAGCGCGGATCGCGCGTGAGCAAGGTCGCACCGAGCGCCGAGGCATGCCCGCCGATCAGGAAATCCGCCAGGATCTTCTCACGGCCGCCGCCACGCGAGCGGAAGGCGTGGTGCGCCGTTCCGGCGCGGTGTCCCGCGACGGCGTCCATCGCCACCGTGCGAACACCGAGCGAGTCGAGCGCAGATTCTATGCTTTCCAGCGCGGCACCGTTTCCAGCGAGTTCTCCGAAAACGATCGGGCCGATCACGACGGCCGAGAGCAAGCGGGCGTTAGCGAGCGCTGCTAGCGACCATTCGCTCCAGCTGCCACCGTGCATGACGTCGATCATCACGTTTGTGTCGACGTAGATCACGGCGGTAGCGGCTCGTCTCCGCGCAATTCCTTCATGATCTCGTCCGTCGACATGTTCCAGGCATAGGGACGCATGATCTCCCGCGCCCGCGCGAAGCCGCGGTAGATTTCGGCCAGCTTCTCTTCGCGATCCACGATCGCCTTGCGGATCACCGCTTCGCCGCGATCGTTCCAGTCGAATTCGACCTGATCGCCGGCAGCAAGGCCGAGGGCGTCGCGCACATTCTTGGGGATAGTGACCTGGCCCTTGACCGTCAGGTTGCTGAGCTTTGTCATGGGTCCGGTATTACCGGGCGTCGTAATACCTGTCTACCACCACCACTTGTCCGCCCGCGCCGTGAACCCCGCGCGCTGCTCGATCGCCAGCCCCGCGTTCAGCACCCCCTGCTCGTCCAGCGGCTTGCCGATGATCTGCAGGCCCAGCGGCAGCCCCTGTCCGTCCGTGCCGCCCGGCACCGACATCGCCGGCAGCCCGGCGAGACTGGAGGGCACGGTGAACACGTCGTTGAGATACATCGCCAACGGATCGTCGCTCTTCTCGCCCAGGCCGAACGCGGCCGATGGCGCGGTGGGCGTCAGCAGCACGTCGCACTGCGCCCATGCCTGCTCGAAATCGCGCGCGATCAGCGCGCGGACCTTCTGCGCCTTCGTGAAATAGGCGTCGTAATATCCGGCGGAAAGCACGTAGGTGCCGATCAGGATGCGCCGCTTCACCTCCGCGCCGAAGCCCGCCGCGCGGGTGGCGGCGTACATGTCCGCCAGGCTCGCGCCCGCCGGCAGTTCGCGCAGGCCGTAGCGGACGCCGTCATAGCGGGCGAGGTTGGACGATGCCTCGGCCGGCGCGATGATGTAATAGGTCGGCAGCGCGTAGCGCGTGTGGGGCAGCGAGACCTCGACGATGTCGGCGCCGGCATCCTTCGCCCAGTCGATCCCCCGCTGCCACAATGCCTCGATCTCGGGCGGCACGCCGTCAACGCGATATTC
>CAXUMU010000101.1:268-9601 GCA_964252145.1 uncultured Sphingomonadaceae bacterium | reverse complement strand
GCCCGCGCCCGGGCGGGAGAGGGCTGGGGGAGTGCCTCCGACCCCATAAGCGGGACGCGCGGCTCCGCCTCGCTCCCCCTCACCCCAACCCTCTCCCCGCCGGGGAGAGGGGGGCTCACGCCAGCCCGCGCTTCGGCCCGAACTTCAGCCCCGCATCCTCGTGCGGCCGCACATAGACGCGCGTCACGCTCGGAAATTCGGCCTGCACCGCCCGCTCGATCTCGCCGACGAGGCGCTCGACGTCCCCCGCCGTCAGCCGGTTGTCGAAGTCGACGTTCAGCGCCGCGACGATCTGCTCGGGGGCGTTGTGGATCGTCATGATCTCGCCGATGCCGGTGATCCCCTCGCGCGAGGCCGCCCGCCGCAGCCCCGCGACCAGCTTCGGGTCGGCCGCCTCGCCGATCAGCAGCCCCTTGGCCTCGCGCGCCAGGAAGATCGCCACCGCGCCCAGCAGCAGCCCGATCAGGATCGAGGCGGCGCCGTCAAAGCGCGGGTTCCCGGTCACCTGCGAGATGCCAAGCCCGATGGCAGCGATCACGATGCCCGCCATCGCCGCGCCATTCTCCAGCAGCACGATGACGGTGGTCGCATCCTTGGTGCGGGTGAGCGCCTCCCACCAGCTCTTGCCGTCGCGCGACCGATCGAAGTCGCGGAACGCCGCGACGGTCGATCCACCCTCCAGCGCGAACGCGATCGCGAGCACGGCATAGCCGACATAGGGCAATACCGCCTCCTCCGGCTCGCGCAGGTGGACGATGCCTTCGTACACCGACACGCCCGCGCCCAGCGCGAACACCAGCAAGGCGACGACGAAGCTCCAGAAATAGAGCTCCCGGCCATAGCCGCCGGGATGGGCGGCGTCGGCAGGCTTGGCCGCGCGCTTCTGGCCGTACATCAGCAGAAGTTGGTTGGTCGAATCGACCAGGCTGTGCACGCCTTCGGTCAGCATCGCCGACGATCCGGTGATCGCCGCCGCGACGAACTTGGCGATCGCGATGCCCACGTTGGCGGCGAGCGCGATCACCAGCACGCGGGTCGTCTCGGCCTTCATCGGATCGCATTCCCCCGCATCATGAGAGCTGTCCTGTAGGTAATGCTTGGCCTGCGTGAAAGTCGCGCGCGACGGGCAGGGCGCAACAGATGCCCACTTCCCGAAACCGCCCGGGCAAGCCTATGGCGCTTCAGCCTTTCCTGCCGGGATGCCGCAGACGGCACCATCATCGGATCGCCCATGACCGCCGCCGCGCCGACTGCCGACCTAGCCGCCCACACCCACGGCGCGCAGGACAAGCTCGCCCCGCTGGCGCTGGGCGCGATTGGCGTGGTGTTCGGCGACATCGGCACCTCGCCGCTCTACGCGCTGAAGGAAAGCTTCATCGGCCACCACCGCCTGCCGGTGGATCAGCCGCACATCTTCGGCGTGCTGAGCCTGATCTTCTGGACGATGATGCTGATCGTCACGCTGAAGTACGTGCTCATCATCCTGCGCGCGGACAATAATGGCGAGGGCGGGAGTCTCGCGCTGCTGGCGCTGATCGCGCGTACCGCGGGCAACCGCCGCTGGACCGCGGGCATCGTGATGCTGGGCGTGCTGGCGACCGCCTTGTTCTACGGCGATGCGATCATCACGCCGGCCATCTCGGTGCTGTCGGCGGTCGAGGGGCTGACGATCGTCCAGCCGGGCCTCGCCGCGCTGGTGCTGCCGATCTCCATCCTGATCCTGATCGGGCTGTTCGCGATCCAGAGCTACGGCACCGCGCGGGTAGGCGCGCTGTTCGGCCCGGTGATGGTGTTCTACTTCGCGGTGCTGGCCGTGCTGGGCGTTGCCAGCATCGTCGCCCGGCCCGAGATCCTCGGCATCGTCAATCCGTGGTGGGCGCTTGATTTCTTCCTGCTCGATCCGAAGCTGGCTTTCCTGGCGCTCGGTTCGGTCGTGCTGGCGGTCACCGGCGCGGAGGCGCTGTATGCCGACATGGGCCATTTCGGCCGCAAGGCGATCAGCATCTCGTGGCTGTACGTCGCCTTCCCGTGCCTGCTGCTCAATTATATGGGCCAGGGCGCACTGCTGCTGGCGCACCCCGCGTCGGTGGAGAATCCGTTCGTGCTGATGGCGCCGGAGTGGGCGCGGCTGCCGCTGGTGATCCTGGCGACGCTGGCCACGATCATCGCCAGCCAGGCGGTGATCTCGGGCGCCTTCTCGGTCACGCAGCAGGCGGTGCAGCTGGGCTTCCTGCCGCGGCTGCGGATCGTCAACACCAGCGCACACGCGTCGGGTCAGATCTATGTGCCGATCGTCAACTGGGCGCTGCTGGTGCTGGTCATCCTGATCACCGTCGGCTTCCGCACCTCCAGCAACCTTGCCGCCGCCTATGGCATCGCGGTGACGGGCACGATGTTCATCACCGCCTGCATGCTGGGCGTGCTGACCTTTTCGGTCTGGCGCTGGCCGCCGCTGCTGGCCGGCGCGGTGACGGGCGCGTTCCTGATCGTCGACGGGCTCTATTTCGCCTCGAACCTCACCAAGGTGCCCGACGGCGGCTGGTTTCCGCTGCTGGTGGCGGGGGTCGCCTTCACCGGGCTCACCACCTGGGCGGCCGGGCGGCGGATCGTGCGCGAGCGGCTGGAAGACGGCACGATGCCGATGGAGATGTTCATCGCCTCCACCGCGACCAGGCTGGAGCGCGTCTCCGGCACCGCCGTGTTCATGGCGTCGAGCGCGGAGGGCGTGCCGCCGGCGCTGCTCCACAACGTGAAGCACAACAAGATCCTGCACGAACGGATCGTGGTGCTGACGGTCGCCATCCAGCAGGTGCCGCACGTCCCGGCGGACGGGCGGATCGGCGTGGAGGCGCTGGCGCACGGCTTCTACCGGATCGTGCTGCGCTACGGCTTCATGGACGAGATCGACGTGCCGCTGGCGCTGGACGCGGTGCAGGGCTGCGGCGGCAGGTTCAAGCGGATGGACACGAGCTTCTTCCTCGGCCGCCAGACGCTCATCCCCTCGCCCCGCCCCGGCATGGCGATCTGGCGCGAGAAATTGTTCGCGTGGATGGTGCGCAACGCGGAAAGCGCGATGGAATTCTTCAAGCTGCCGGCAAACCGCGTGGTGGAACTGGGCAGCCAGGTGGAGATCTGAGGCGGCGAGACAGCTTCATCTGTAATCGTCCCGGCCCCGTTTGTGTCGAGCGCAGTCGAGACACGATCGGAACTGTTGACCGGTGTCTCGACTTCGCTCGACACAAACGGGGTTCGCATTGGGTTGGCCCGAGTCATCGCGCTCAGATCAGGATGACAGACAGCGGCGGCTATCGCCCATAATTCGCCATTCCCGGTGGCTCGGCGGTTGCCCGAGAGCTGCCGTTCGCTAATCTGGCGGCCACGCAGCGCCGGAGCTATATGACACCCCTGCTGTTCGGCATTCTGGCCAGTACCTTCATCGCGGGACAGGTCGTTGCATGGCGCCTCTTCCGCCATCGGGGAGACACCGTCGCCAGCACGCTACGCTGGTCAGCTATATCGGGTTTTGCCGGGTTCCTGACCATGATCGCTACCTTCTTGGCCATCGCAACGGTCAGTAATCTCCTCGGGATTAGCATCGGCTAGCGCCCCAGATTCGACCGCTACCGAGGCCTGCTGACTTGCCCGTAACCCGCTGTTCGTTCAGCTTGCGAACGCTATGACAGCATCGCCCATCATCATCGGTTTGAAGAAAAGGTTCGAGGGGCGCCGGGACAACCCTGACGGGGGTGGGTATCGGATATTTACGACAGCGTTCGACGAAGTGTTCGATCCATCTCAGTCGACGGCTCCGCTTCCAAAACTTTCTCCCGAGCAGAAGCGCAGCTTCGATGATGCAAGCGAGCAGTTCGACAGGCTGTTCACCGCTGAGCGCGTGGAGATCGCCGCAAGTGGTGCGGCTCTCGCTCGTGACCTCCAACACAATCTTTCGATTGAGGAGCGTAGCCGCACGGTGGTGTCGTTTCTGATCGACCATTCCGGCTCGATGCGCGGCTTACGGATGATGTCCGCGCTACTCGCCGTCGAGGGGGCTGTCGACGCCTTGCACCACGCGAATATCGCAACGGAAATCCTCGGGTTCACTACCGCGAGTTGGAAGGGTGGAAAGTCTCGACGCGCTTGGCGCTGGGCAGGCAAGCCGTCCAACCCTGGTCGGCTGTGCGATCTTCGCCACCTGATCTACGGAACAGCCGATCGGCGCACGCGTCACCCTTGGCACCTTCGAACGGCTCTGCGTCCCGACATGCTTCACGAGAACATCGACGGCGAGGCACTGCTCTGGGCCGCAGGTCGGCTGGACCCCGCAAGGTGGCATCGCCGGATCGTCTGCCTCGTGTCAGACGGTGCGCCGATCGACGACTCCACGCTCTTGGCGAATGAGGATCGCACCCTGCTGGTGCGGCACCTAGAAGAGACAGAGCAGCGCTTGAACGACGACGGCTTCACAATCGGAACGCTTCTCATCGGCGGAGAGAATGTTCGCGAACCGGCGCTGTTCGAGAGAGCAGAGGAACCTCAAGAGGCGGGTATTGCCCTCATCCGGTTTCTCGGTCGCGCGCTGTTGGGGAGTCAAATTCGAGCGCAGCACGAAGCGAAACCTTGAGCTTCAATGGCGGCTTCGCATCCGCGCCCGCCAAAAGCGGACGGACTTCAAACCACCATTGGCAGACGGGGCCCCTCAATCACCCGCCGCCGCCAGCCCCTCCCGCACGCGCGCGATCGCCGCGTCCAGCGGGGCGTTCTCGCCCAGCAGCGCGAACGTCCCGGTCATCGCGAACACGCAGTGGCCGTGGACGACCGCCAGCAGCGAGCGCGCCAGCGCGGGCGCCTGATCGCGCGCTCCCTCCGGCAGCGCCGCCACCACCTCCGCCACGACGATCCCGATCAGCTCGGCCAGCGCGGCATCGTACCATTCGGGCACCGCGGCGTCCGGCGGCAGGCGGTGGTCGTAGATCGCCGCCCAGGCAGGTGCATGCGCGCGGGCGAAGCCGAAATAGCTGCGCACCAGGCACTCGATCCGGTCGCCGCCGCACCGCTCCAGCCGCTCGCGCAGGTGCAGCGCCCACAGCTTCACCGTGCGCGCGTTGATCGCCAGCACCAGCCGGTCGTAGCTGCCGAACACGTTGTAGAGCGTACCGATCGAATAGCCGATCCGCTTGGCCACCTCGCGCGCGGAGAAATGCGCATAGCCCACCGCCTCCATCTGGCGGTGCCCCGCCGCGATAATCAATTCCTCAAGCTGTGGGCGGCTATGATCGGATCGGCGGGCCATGACGGCCTTCCTAGCGATTAATTGAACACTGTCTATTATTTTATTGATCAGCGTTCAGAATGATGCCATTGGACCGTTCGGGGCTGCATGGGAGCAGGCCCCTGCGCACAGGAACGAAAGCCGCATGTCCGCACCGCAACTCACCCTGCTCGGCAAGCGCCGCTTCGCGCCCTTGTTCGCCACCCA
Organism: uncultured Sphingomonadaceae bacterium; assembly: GCA_964252145.1. GTDB lineage: Bacteria > Pseudomonadota > Alphaproteobacteria > Sphingomonadales > Sphingomonadaceae > JAQGLK01. Next base: position 4,125 of record CAXUMU010000101.1, on the reverse strand, counting down.
GTTCCTGGGGGCGTTCAACGACAATCTCTACCGTTCGGCGATGCTGTTCCTGGTCGCGTTCCAGATCCTCCGCGGCGATCCGGACAAGGCGGCTTTGATCGCGGTGATCGCGGGCGGCATCTTCATCCTGCCCTATTTCCTGTTCTCAAGCCTCGCCGGGCAGCTCGCCGACCGGATCGACAAGGCGCGCATGGCGCAGGCGGTGAAGGTGGCCGAGGTCGCGATCATGGCCGTCGGCGCTGCGGCCTTGCTGGGCGCGTCGCTGCCGCTGATGCTGGTCGTGTTGTTCGCGATGGGGGTGCATTCCACCTTCTTCGGCCCGATCAAATATTCGATGCTGCCGCAGCATCTCGGCCCCCACGAGCTGATGGGCGGCACCGGGCTGGTGGAAGCCGGCACGTTCCTCGCGATCCTGCTCGGCCAGATCAGCGGCGGGCTGATGAACGCCGCGCATTCGGCCATCGCGGTGCTGGCGGTCGCGGGGCTGGGCGTCGCCGCGAGCCTGTTCATCCCCAAGGCGCCGCCCGCCGCCGGCCGCCCCGCGCTGGACCTGAACCTGGTGCGCGGCACGGCGAAGATCCTGTCGCACGCGCGTGCGACGCGGCGGCTGTTCCTGGCCATCCTCGGCATCAGCTGGTTCTTCGCGCTGGGCGCGGTGCTGACGCAGCAGTTCGTGCCTTTGGTCGAACGGCTGAACGCCGACGAGACGGTCGCCTCGCTGTTCCTGGGGCTGTTCTCGATCGGCGTCGCGGTCGGGTCGCTGGTGGTCGGCCGGCTGCTGAAGGGCGAGATCTCGTCGCGCTACGTGCCGGCCTCGGCGCTGGTGCTGGCGCTGGCGGTGATCGACCTGTGCTTCGCCGCGCGCGGCGTCGATCCCGCCCCGGCACGCACCGGCATCGCCGGCTTCGTCCAGCTGCCCGGCAGCTGGCGGCTGATCGCCGACCTGCTGGTGATCGCGGTCGCCGGCGGCGTCTACATCGTGCCGCTCTACGCGCTGCTGCAGACGCTGGGCGACGCCGCCGGCCGATCGCGCGACATCGCCGCCAACAACGTGGTCAATGCCGTCGCGATGGTGTTCGTGTCGCTGCTGGTCGCCGGGCTGCTGGCGGCGGGCGCGCCGATCGAGGCGATCTTCCTGACGCTGGGCCTCTGCGGGCTGGCGGTGGCGCTGATCGCCTGCGCGCTGCTGCCCGAGACGGTGGTGAAGTCGCTCGTCCGGGCCGGCTTGCGGCTGTGCTACCGGGTCGAGGTGGCGGGGGCTGAGCACATGCCCGCGCCCGGCAGCCGTGCGGTGGTGGTGGTCAACCACGTTTCGTTCCTCGACGGGCTGCTGCTCGCCGCCTTCCTGCCGGGCAAGCCCACCTTCGCGGTCCACACCCGCATCGCCCAGGCGTGGTGGGTCCGGCCGTTCCTCGGGCTGTTCGACGCCTTCCCGGTCGATCCGACCAACCCGATGTCGGCCAAGGCGATGGTGAAGGCGGTGCGCGAGGGGCGCACGCTGGTGATCTTTCCGGAAGGGCGCATCACCGTCACCGGCGCGCTGATGAAGGTGTTCGACGGCCCCGGCATGGTCGCCGACAAGGCCGATGCGCCGATCGTGCCGGTGCGCATCGACGGCGCGCAGTTCACCCCCTTCTCGCGGCTGCGCGGCAAGCTCCGGTTGCGCTGGTTCCCCAAGATCCGACTCACCGTACTGCCGCCGCGCCGCTTCGCGATCGAAGGCGAGATGTCCGCACGCGAGCGCCGCGCCGTCGCCGGCCGCCGGCTGTACGACGTGATGAGCGAGATGATCTTCGCCACCTCGAACATCGATCGTTCGCTGTTCGAGGCGCTGCTGGACGCGCGCGACATCCACGGGCGAGCCAAGCCGGTGGTGGAGGACGTGAAGCGCGAGCCGCTCAGCTACGACCGGCTGATCGTGGGTGCGACCGCGCTGGGCCGCACGCTGGCCGCCTCCACCCGCAAGGGCGAGGCGGTCGGGCTGCTGCTGCCGAACATCAACGGCGCGATCGCGGGTTTCTTCGCGCTGCAGGCCACCGGCCGCGTGCCGGCGATGCTGAACTATACCGCCGGGCTCACCAACCTGGACGCCGCCTGCACCGCGGCGGACGTGCGCACGATCGTCACCGCGCGCGCGTTCGTCGAGCAGGCCAAGCTGCGCGAGGTGGTGACGGCGCTGGGCGCGACGCGGCGGATCGTGTGGCTGGAGGATCTGGGTGCCACGATCGGTCGCGCCGCAAGGCTCCGTGCGCTGATCGCCGCGCGCTTCGCCCGCTCGGCCCACCGCGGCCTGAAGATCGATCCGAACAGCCCAGCGGTGATCCTGTTCACCAGCGGATCGGAGGGGCTGCCCAAGGGCGTCGCGCTCAGCCACCGCAACCTGCTCGCCAACTGCCACCAGCTCGCCGCCCGGATCGACTTCAACCCGACCGACGTGGTGCTGAACGCGCTGCCCGTGTTCCACAGCTTCGGGCTCACCGGCGGCACCTTGCTGCCGATTCTGAACGGCATCCGCGTGGTGCTGTATCCCAGCCCGCTCCACTACCGCATCGTGCCGGCGCTGGCCTATGATGCGAACGCGACGATCCTGTTCGGGACCGACACTTTCCTCGCCGGCTACGCGCGTATGGCCAACCCGTACGACTTCTACGCGCTGCGCTACATCTTCGCCGGCGCCGAGAAGGTGCGCGACACCACCCGCGCCGCTTACGCCGACCGCTTCGGCCTGCGTATCCTGGAGGGCTATGGCGCGACCGAGGCGGGGCCGGTGATCGCGGTCAACACGCCGATGCACTTCCGCGCCGGCAGCGTCGGGCGGCTGCTGCCGGGGATCGTGCCGCGGCTGGATGCGGTGCCGGGGATCGACGATGCGGGCGGCACCGTCGGCCGGCTGGCGATCCGCGGACCCAACGTCATGGCCGGCTACTACAAGGCCGATGCGCCGGGGCTGCTGCAACCGCCCGAGGGCGGCTGGCACGACAGCGGCGACATCGTCGAGCTGGACGCGCAGGGTTTCGTGACGATCAAGGGCCGCGCGAAACGCTTCGCCAAGATCGGCGGCGAGATGATCTCGCTGCCCGCGGTGGAGGGCTATGCCGCCGCCGCCTGGCCCGGCTTCGACCACGCCGTCGTCACCCGGCCGGACGCGAAGAAGGGCGAGCAGCTGGTATTGTTCACCACCGCGCCCGACGCGACCGCCGCGCAGCTGCAGGGCTGGGCGAAGGCGAACGGCGTGGCCGAGATCTCCGTCCCCCGCGACATCCGCCCGCTGGCGGCGCTGCCGGTGCTGGGCACCGGCAAGCTCGATTATGTGGGGATGACGGCGCTGGCGGCCTGAGGGTTACGACAACTGCCCGATCCAGATCGTCCTCCCGGCGAAAGCCGGGATCCATGGAGACGCCACGCTCCAGCTAGGGGCGAACCGCCGTCCGTGGATCCCGGATCAAGTCCGGGATGACGAACCCCAAATGCTTCGACAGCCTCACCCCCGCCAGCCGCCCTCGAAGGCGAAGCTCTCGACCGGCTTGCGGCCGCTCGGCACTTCGCGTTCCTGCAGTTGCGGCGGCAGGATCGACTTGTCGGCCTGACGACCCACCGCGACCGCAGCCTCGACCCGGTAGCGCTCGGGAATGTTCAGTTCGGCCTGCGCGCGCGGGATGTCGAAGCCGACCATGCCGTGCGCGTGGAAACCCAGCCGCGCCGCCTGCAGCGCCAGATTCTCCCACGCCGATCCGGTGTCGAACGAATGGCTGTGCGACGGCTTGAGGCTGCCGTCCGGCCCTTCCATCATCGTGTCCGACGCAATGATGAACAGTACCGACGCCCGCCCGGCCCAGGAGGCGTTGAACGGGATCAGC
>CAXUMU010000101.1:0-258 GCA_964252145.1 uncultured Sphingomonadaceae bacterium | reverse complement strand
TTCAGCAGCCCGAGGAACGTGTCGCACGCCGGCGTGTCGCGGCGGGCATAGAGGAAGCGCCACGGCTGCGAGTTGTAGGAGGAGGGCGCCCAGCGCGCCGCCTCCAGCAGCGACATCAGGTCCTCGTCGCCGATCGCGGACTCGTCGTAGGCGCGCGGCGACCAGCGCTCCAGGAACAGCGGGTCGATGGTGTGGGCGGCGGTACGGCTATTGGCGCTGGTCATGATGTCGGGCTCCTTGCGGGTCACCCCTCTAGCC
>CAXUMU010000100.1:0-9605 GCA_964252145.1 uncultured Sphingomonadaceae bacterium | reverse complement strand
CTAAAGTCCCGCGACCCCGCCCGCCCGAAATGGGCCGAGCACGTCCGCAACACCGAGAACAACGTCGCGCTGATGGTGGGCGACGGCCTCTGGGCCACGATCAAGGCGCTCGGCCCCTACGACCTGCGCTTCGCCGACACGCGGACCGGCGCGGTCGGCTATTTCGGCACGGTGACCGAGGGCAGCGAGACCAGCGGCTTCACCCTCCGCCTGAAGGTCGACCGCGATGGCGCGATCAGCGAGGCCGAGACGCTCGTCGTCCGCCAATCCGACTCGGGCATCAAGTTCGAAGGGCAGAAGTTCGAGACCAAGCCGCGCCTCAACGAGCTCATCCCCGCCGCCGAGCGCACGCCGCGCGCGCGGATGATCGACATCGCCAACGGCTATTTCTCCACGCTGCAGCTGAACGACGGCATGCTGTTCACCAAATTCGCCAAGGATTGCGCGCGCGTCGAGAACGGCGTGCAGACCACCAACAACCCGAACTTCGCCGTCGTGCCGGTCGCGCGGCTGGGCTGCGAGGCGCAGTTCAGGATGGGCAATTACCGCTATGACGATCGCCTCCGCGGCCGCCGCTTCACGCTGGTCGACGAGGAGCGCGGGCTGGTGCTGGCGGGCGGGTTCATCGATCATGCCGGCCGGCTGGAGGAGTATCGGCTGACCGACGGCACGCTGGTCAAGTCCCCGCTGAACCGGCCGCACAGCTTCTACCTGATGGAACTGTTCAAGATCCGGAACGGCGAGATCCAGCAGATCGAGGCCAACTTCATCACCGTGCCCTACCATATGCCCTCGCCGTGGGACGCCTGGGGCGAGTGAGCCGGCTGCGCTCCGCCGCGGCGGCCTTCGCCGGGGTCGCGCTGCTCCTCGCGGCGGGACAGCGGCTCGCGGCGTCCGCGCCTGGGATGGCGGAAGGCGCGGGCGAGCAATGGGTCACGACCGGGGGCGATGCCGGCAAGAGCCACTTTTCGCGGCTAACCGACATCAACGCCGCTACCGTTACTCGCCTGGGCTTCGCGTGGGATTACCAGACCGGCACCAACCGCGCGCTGGAAGCGACCCCGGTCGTTGTGGACGGCGTGATGTATGCCGCCGGCCCGCTTGGCCGGGTGTGGGCGCTGGACGCCGCGACCGGGCGCGAACTGTGGAAAATCGAGCCCGACGTGGACATGCAGGCCAACCGCTCGGCCTGCTGCGACCAGGCCAATCGCGGCGTCGCGGTGTCGGGCGGCAAGGTCTATGTCGCCGCGCTGGACGGCATGCTCTACGCGCTCGACGCGAAGACCGGCGCGACCCTGTGGAAGGCGGACACCGTCGCCGATCGCACGCGCGGCTACACCTCCACCGGCGCGCCCGAGGTGGCCAACGGCGTGGTGGTGATCGGCAATGCCGGCGCCGAATATGATACGCGCGGCTACGTCACCGCCTACGATGTCGCCACCGGCCAGCAGAAATGGCGCTTCTGGATCGTGCCCCACGATCCGAAATCAGGCCCGCAGGAAGGCGCCTATCTCGACGCCGCGCTGAAGACCTGGAGCAAGGACACGCGCTGGGACATCGGCGGCGGCGGCACCGCGTGGGACGCGCTGAACTACGATCCCGTCACCGATACGCTGTTCGTCGGCACCGGCAATGGCGGCCCCTACAATCAGGCGGACCGCTCGCCAGGCGGCGGCGACAATCTCTATCTCTCGTCGATCGTCGCGCTGAACCCGCATGATGGCGCGGTGAAGTGGCATTATCAGGAAACCCCCGGCGACAATTGGGACTTCACCGCCACCGCGCCGATGGTGCTGACGGATCTCGTCGTCGACGGGGTGAGGCGACCGGTGATCCTGCATGCGCCGAAGAACGGCTTCCTCTACGTGCTGGATCGCCGAACGGGCACGCTGCTGCGCGCCAATAAATATGCCCGCGCCAACTGGGCGAGCCATGTCGATCTCAAGACCGGCCGCCCCGCGATCGACACCGCCGCGTCGGACTATAGCGACAGCCCGAAAATCGTCTTCCCCGGCTCGCCCGGTGCGCACAACTGGCATCCGATGGCGTGGGATCCGACGCGCGGGCTGCTCTACGTGCCCGTCCTCGAGATGGGGAACCTGATCTTCCGCAATACCGACGGCAAAGCCCCTCGCGGCGCGCAGCGGCTGAACAACGCCGCCGCCCTGCTCTTTTCGCCCGATCTGCCGGCGGTGGTGCCGACGCTGCCGCCAGCGATGCGCGATTCCGTCATGAAGCTCGCCGCATGGCGGGACCAGAAGGGCCTTGCCGGCCACAGCTATATGCGCGCGATCGATCCGCTCACCGGACGCGTCGCGTGGCAGGCCGAGCGGTCGGGCTGGTGGGACCGCGCCGGCGTGCTCGCCACCGCCGGCGGGCTGGTGTTCGAAGGCACCGATACCGGCCGCTTCAACGCCTATGATGCCAGGACCGGCAAGCTGCTGAAGTCGATCGAGACCGGCACCTCCACGCTCGCCGCGCCGATGACGTACCGGATCAAAGGCGTGCAATATGTCGCGGTCGCCGCGGCGTGGGGCGGCGGCGGCTGGGGCTTCCCGCATGCGACGAGCGCGCAATATCAGCGCGGCAATGCCGGGCGGATCATCGTCTTCCGGCTGGACGGCGGCGCCACGCCCGTGCCGCCGAAGCTGCCGCCGTCCGATCCGATCCCGGCCGCCCCGGCGCAGGCCCCCGGCGTCACCCCGGCGGTGATCGCCGAGGGACAGGGCCTGTTCATGGCCAATTGCGCGATCTGCCACGCCAACCAGACCGGCAGCAACGCGCCGGACCTCCGCCGCATGCAGAGCCACGAGCTGTTCGACCAGATCCTGCTGGAGGGCGCGCTGCTGCCCGGCGGCATGCCGCGCTGGGACGACGTGTTCGGCAAGGACCAGGTCCACGCGATCCACGCCTATCTGATCGCGCTGCAGGCCAAGGCGCATGCGGACTACCAGCAGGCGCTGAAGGAAGGCCGCGACCCGAATGCGGACGGCGCTCCGACGATCCTGTCGAGCTTTTAGGCCACACCCCGTCATGCCAGCGAAGGCTGGCATCTCCCGTAGTAAGGCACCCGGTCTCCCGCTCGACGAGATCCCAGCTTTCGCTGGGACGATGGGCTCGCTAGGGGCGTCGCATGTCCTCCCCCTCCGGCACCGTCGTCGCCGTCGCACGCCGGCGGCGGCATCACCTGAGCAAGCTGCCCGAGCGCGAGATCCTGCTGTTCGAAGGGCTGGGCGTCGGCGGCGACGCGCATGCCGGAGCGACCGTGCAGCACCGCTCGCGCGTCGCGGCGAACTCCAACCAGCCGAACCTGCGCCAGGTCCACCTGATCCAGGCCGAGCTGATCGACGACCTGGCCGCGCGAGGTTTCGCCGTCGCGCCCGCGGTGTTGGGCGAGAACGTCACCACGCGCGGGATCGCGCTGCTCGATCTGCCGCGCGGCACGCGGCTCGCGCTGGGATCGTCCGCGGTCGTCGAGCTGACCGGCCTGCGCAATCCGTGCGTCCAGCTGGAGCGTTACCAGTCCGGGCTGATGCAGGCGCTGCTGGCACGCGCGCCGGACGGCCGGCTGATCCGCAAAGCGGGCGTGATGGCAATCGTGCTCGCCGGCGGCGAGGTGCGCGCGGGGGACGCGATCCGGGTCACGCTGCCCGAGCAGCCGCACGAACGGCTGGAGCCGGTCTAGGAAGGATGACACCGCTCCGGATCGATGCCCTGCCCGTCCCTTGATCCGTGCCGGGGCGGTCAGGCCAGCGTCCCTAGCCGCTACACCTTCTCGGCATATTTCTCGATCGTCGCCTTGGTCGCGTTTTGCGCGGCGGCGCTGAACGTCTCGCGGTTGCCGCCCATCCAGTCGTACGATGCGGTGCGCCAGTCGTTGCGCCCGCAGAATCTCGGCATCACCGCCCTCGCGATCAGGTCGAACGATCTCCTGGTCGCCTCGGGCGTCGCCCAATTCTCGCCCAGGATCAGCATGCAGCCGAACCCGCCGGTCTTCTCCCAGTAGCGCTCCAGCTGCTCGACCGCGTCGTCGGGCGTGCCGATGACGGCCGACTTGTTGGCGATCATCTCGTCGATCGTGCCGAGCCCGATCGCGGCGGGGCCGATCGGGCTTATCTGATAGGCATATTCGGCCCATTTCTCGAAGCCGAACCGCATGTCCGCAATCGCCTGGCTGCGCGTCTCGGCGATGTGCATCGGCGCCATGATGCGCAGCTGCGAGCGGTCCATCGCATGGCCTGCGGCCTCCGCCTGGCGGCAGGCGATGCTCCAGTTGCTGTCGAGCGCGCCGTAGCCCGCCCCGCTCGCCGCCGCGACGCACAGCATGCCCAGGCCATGTCGCCCGGCCAGCACGGCGCCGTTGGGCGTGACCGTGCTGGTGACGGCGATGTGCGGCCGGTGCCGGGAATAAGGGCGCAGCTGCAGCCGCGCATTGTTCATCTCGAACCAGTCGGTCTTGGCGGTGACGATCTCGCCGTCGAACAGGCGGATGATCACGTCGAGCGCTTCGACCATCCGGTCGCGCTGCGTCTCCGCGCGGATGCCCAGCATCTGCGCGTCCGAGTTGAGCAGGCCGGGGCCGAAGCCGAACATCGCCCGTCCGCGCGTCTGGTGGTCCAGCTGCGCCATGCGCCCGGCGACGGTGTAGGGATGGTGATAGGGCAGCGAGACGACGCCCGTGCCCAGGCGGATGCGGCTGGTGCGCTCGGCGGCGGCGGCGATGAACAGCTCGGGCGAGGCGATGATCTCGAACCCGCCGCTATGATGCTCGCCGATCCAGGCTTCGGCGAAGTTCAGCCGGTCGAGATGCTCGAGCAGCTCGAAATCGCGCTGCAGGCAGAGCGTGGGATCCTCGTCCAGCGCATGGAACGGCGGGAGGAAGATGCCGCAGCGCAGGTCGCTCTTTTGCACCATCTGACCTCTCCCGCCTCGCGCCGCCCGTCCGGGCAGGTGGGAGCCGGGTTAGGCTCCGCTCAGGTAAGCCGCCATAACAGGAGCGCAAGAAACAGCCACATCGCCAGGCCGATCGGCACGCCGTATAGCAGTCCGCGAAACAGCTGCCCGGCGCGGGCGTCTTCCGGCGGCAGCGGCGCGATCAGCCGCACCGGCCGGCGGACGGTGCGGGGCAACGACGCAGGCTGATGGCGGCGCGCGATCGCTTCGAGTTTGAAAGGTGCCATCGCTCGCCTCTCCACGTCAGGCTTATAACCCGTGTTAATATCTCTCGGATTGCTTAAATGTTCCTTGGCCGCAAGCGGCATCGCCTTCACAGCGGCTGCAAAGTGCGCAACCGGGCTATTGACTGGCCCAAACCGATACATATCGAACGAGGACCAAAGATTGGATTTATCCCAGGCGACCGGGGCTAAGCCGATCCCGGCGGCGACGCTGGTTCTGCTGCGCGATCGAGCCGACGCCGCGCCCGAACTGCTGATGATCGAGCGCGCCGGCGGGATGGCATTCGCGCCAGGCGCGCTCGTCTTTCCGGGCGGGCGCGTCGATCCGGCCGATCATGCGCTTGCGGCGACGTTGAATCCCACCGATCCCGACGACGACGCCGCGCGCATCGCCGCGATCCGGGAGACGGTCGAGGAGGTGGGCATCGCGGTGGGGCTGCTGCCGCCGCCGGACCGCGCGGCGCTCGGCACGTTGCGCGCCGGGCTCGCGGCCGGCGAGCCGATCGCGCCGTTGCTGGCCGCCGCCGGGCTGCGGCTCGACCTTCCCGCGCTATGCCCGTTCGCGCGCTGGCTTCCGGCGTTTTACGGCCACCGCGTGTACGATACGCGTTTCTATCTCGCCCGCGCGCCGGACGATGCAGCGGCGGCAGCCGACGGCGGCGAAAGCGTCCGCGCGATCTGGACTACAGCGGACGCCGCACTGGCGGATGCGGACGCCGGTCATCACCGCATCATCTTCCCGACGCGCCGCAATCTCGAGCGCCTCGCCTTGGCCGCGGACCATGCCGCGGCATGCGCGGGCGCCGTGCGTTACCCGCTGGCGCCGATCACGCCGCGGATCGAGACGCGCGACGGCGAGGACTGGCTGTGCATTCCCGAGGACCGGGGCTATCCGGTGACCGCGCAGCGCATGGCGACCGTGCAGCGCGGCTGAACGCTCCCGTCAGTGCGCGGCCGGCCAGATCGCCGCGTTCACCGTTCCGCCCGCATAGGCGACGAGCATGTCGATGCCGTCGTTCAGCGTCAGCGGAACGGTGCCGTCCACCATCCACACGCCGCCCGCTTCCAGCGCGCCGCCGTCCACCGTGCCGCCGCCGGCCATCGGGATCAGCCACAGCGGCTTGCCCCCCGCATCGAGCGGCGCCTCGCCGGTGCCTGACCAGCGCTCCAGCACGAACTTAGCGCCTTCCGCCAGGATGACGCGGCCGGGCGCAGCCTCGCGCGGCTTGTGCGTGGCGACGTACGGCACGGGGTTGCTGACCGCAACGCCGTCGTCCAGATGCAGCTCGCGGCCGCTGCCATAATCGTACAGCCGGTAGGTGAGGTCGACATTCTGCTGCACCTCGATCACCGTCAGCCCCGGCCCGATCGCGTGGATCGTGCCGGCCGGCGTGTAATAGAAGTCGCCCGCCTTCACCGCCTTCCAGTCGACCCGGTCCTCGATCGATCCGTCCACCGCGGAGGCACGCAGTTCGTCGTGCGTCATCACGTCCAGCGTGCCGATCGCGATCGTGGCGTGCGGATCGGCCGCCAGCACCACCCAGCTCTCGTCCTTGCCGCGCTTGAAGCCGCGCGCTTGCGCCTGCGCATCGTCGGGGTGGACCTGGATCGACAATTTGTCGCTGGTGAACAGATATTTGATCAGCAGTTCGGCATCGCGGTCGGCCGGCGCCTCGAACCAGATCTCGCCGACCGCCGCGTCGCCTGCCGGCACGTCGCCGAAGCCGGGCCACAGGTCGTGCCGCCCCCACGGCTTTTCGACGCGCTTGGTATCGAGGCGGATGGCGGGCATGGACGGCGACTCCTGACGGGACGAGCATAGTTGAGAGCGAAACCATCGCCGCGTGAAGCGTTTCCGTCATTATGCTGAAGATTGTGCTGCTCGCGCTGCTGCTGGGCGCCGCCGCCCTGCTCGTGACGAGCTACGGTCGGCGCCATCCCGAGGATCTGCCGTGGACTGCGCTCGATCTGGGCGCACCGATCGGCGCGTTCACCGGGCGCAAGCTGACCGCGCTGACCGGCGACGCGCCGCGCTGCGAGGGGCTGCTGCGCCGCGCCGGCATCCGCTTCACCCCGCTCGCCCCCCGGCACGGCGGCGGGCATTGCGGTTTCACCGACGGCGTCCGCCTCGATCCCGGCGGCGCGCGGTCGATCGCCTATCAGCCGAGCGGGCTCGCCACCGCGTGCGCGGTCGCCGCGTCGCTTGCGGTGTGGGAATGGGAGGTGGTGCAGCCCGCCGCGCTGCGCCGCTTCGGCAGGTCCGTCACCAGGATCGAGCATTATGGCAGCTACAGCTGCCGCCGCATGGTCGGCACCGGCGCCCGGCTGTGGAGCGAGCACGCCACCGCCGACGCGATCGACATCGCGGGCTTCCGGCTGGACGACGGCACCCGCGTCACCGTGGCGCGCGACTGGCACGGGAACGGCGACAGGGCGGCCTTCCTCCGCGATGTCCGCGCGGGCGCCTGCCGCCTGTTCGCGACGACGCTTTCGCCCGACTACAACGCCGCGCACCGCGACCATCTCCACCTCGACCAGGCGGAGCGCGGCGCGATGGGCTGGCGGGCCTGCCGCTGACCGGGCGCGCCCGGCTTGTCGGCACCGGCGATTGGTGCAATTCAAGGCGGCGGGCGGAGAGAGCGGCATGCGACATTGCCAGGCGAGTCGGGCGTGCGGGAGCCGATAGAGCTGCGCGCCAGCGGCGGCCGCGTGCTGATCGGCCCGCTCGCAATGGTGCCGCCGCTGCGGCGGGGGATGCAGTCCCCGCTCGCCGCGCTCGGTCGCCTGTTCCAGGACCGCGGCGCGATCGCGCAGCTGCGCGCCGCCTGGCCCCGGCTGGAGATCGGCGGGGGGCACGATCGGCTGCTGTCCGCGTCGGAGATGCGCGACGTGCTGGAGCGCGCGATCGTGCTCCACCGCATCGTGCTGCTGTGGATCCCCTCGGTATCGCACCATGCGATCCACGTGACCGTCCCGCCGAAGCCGGCCGCGCCGCCGGCGATCCCCGGAGGCACGCTGAAACACGCTGAGGTCAAGTCGCCGCCAGTGCCGGTGGGCACGATGGCGATTCCGGCGAAGGTGGAGCGCGCGCTGGTCCAGTCGTTCGACCTGATCGCGCGCGACGGCAGAAAGGGCCTGAAGGAGTTCGTCAAGGCGATCGACGCGCTCCGTAAGGATTCGGTGGCGATGGCCAAGATCGTCGCCTTCTGCGCGCTGCTGGCGGTGCCGGTGGTGGGCGAGGCGGCGGCCGGCGCGTTCCTGGCCTATGCCTATTATCTGCTCGGCTTCCACGGCATGCGCGCCGCGCTCCAGTTCGGCGCCGCCTGCGTGCGCGCCGCCGCCGCGACGACGGACGCCGAGATCGATGCGGCAGCCCGCGAATTCGCCGACGCGTTCGAGGATCTGGGCGAGGCGGTGATCGCCTGGCTGATGACCCGCATCCAGCCGGTGTCTTCGGTCGGCGCGCGGAGTGCGGCGGCCGAGAAGGAAGCGACGATCGTCGCCCGGGCGGAGACGCAGGCGGCGAAGGTGGTGAAGGAGGGGGAATCGTACCAGACCAAAGTGCTGTCGAAATATAAGGAAGCCAGGGACGGCGTGAAGGCCATCGCCGAGATGATCCTGCCCAAAGGCTTCAAGAGCGCGGCGGATTTCATCCGGTTCGGCCGCACACTGCGGGAAGGCCTGGCCGAGGCGGGATATGCGGATGCAGACGCGATCCTGCAGGGAAGCGCGGTAACCGGCAAAAGCTTCAGGGCCGGCGCGCCGTTCGACGTCGGACGCATCAGCGACTTCGACGTCGCGCTGACCGGAGATTCGCTGCTTCAAGCCGCGCAGGATGCTGGCATCGAATTGCGGTCGGCCGGCACCCGGACGGGTCCGCTGACCGCCCGCGATCTGAAAATGCTCGGTCTTCGGGAGTTGTCGCAGGAAATGAGCGCCCAGGCTGGAAGGCCGGTGAATTTCATGATCTACCGCACGGCCGAATCTGCCCTGGAGCGTGCTCCGAGCATCGTATTGCCGCGTTGAGAAGGCGAAAGAATGTCGTTCTACGATCTCTATGGTATAGAAGCCGAAAGTCTGGATGAGGCGAAGGCGATCGTCGAACGCCTCTTGTCCTGCACCTTCCAGGAGCATGACAGCAGCTTTCATGCCGGCAAATATTATCTTTCCGGAGATGAGCGCGGCGAGCATTTGATGCTCAAGCACAATCGCGATCCGTTCGAGGACGTACCGGCCGAAGGCAAGTTCCCGGAAAGCAAACTGCTTCTCTATGTAAACGAGACGATGCGATCGAAAGACGTACAGGACGCTCTGGCAAAGCAAGGCGATCGCATCACGCTGCTGCGCCACGACGATCTTTAGGAAAGCGTTGCCTGAACGGCTGGACCGAATTCAGGTTGAGGCGTCCTGCCCCCTCCCCTTCAGGGG
>CAXUMU010000099.1:8751-9610 GCA_964252145.1 uncultured Sphingomonadaceae bacterium | reverse complement strand
CAGGCCGACTTCGAGGAAGCCGGCGACGAGGACGTGATCCGCAAGCTGCTGGGCGACCTCACCTCGGCCAACGTCGACATCGACGACGCGCGCATCCGCAACGAGCTGCACGAGAAGATGGTCGAGGCGCGCCGCCAGCTCCTCGAGCTGAAGTAGGGCGCGGGCGATGCCGATGGCCGCCGCCGAGATCGAGACGATGATCCGGGCCGCAATTCCCGACGCGCACGTCGAGATGACCGACCTGGCCGGCGACGGCGACCATTGGGCGGCGCGCGTGGTGAGCGAGAGTTTCCGCGGCGTCTCGCGGATCGAACGGACGCGGCGCGTATACGATGCCTTGGGCGGACGGATGGGCGGCGTGCTGCACGCGCTCCAGCTGACCACCGCCACCCCCGATTAATAGGAGGAATGCAGTGACCGACGACGCCCAGACCCGCATCGCCCAGGCGGTCCAGTCCGCCGACGTGCTCCTGTTCATGAAGGGCACGCCCTTATTTCCGCAGTGCGGCTTCTCCAGCCGCGCGGTCGCAATCCTCGACCATCTCGGCGTGGAATATGCGACCGTCGACGTGCTGCAGGATCAGGGCATCCGCCAGGGGATCAAGCAATTCTCCGATTGGCCGACCATCCCGCAGCTCTACGTGAAGGGCGAGTTCGTCGGCGGATCGGACATCATGATGGAGATGTACGAGGCCGGTGAGCTGAGCGAGCTGCTGGCCGAGAAGGGCGTCGCGAAGGCCGCCTGAGCTTCTCTCGACAATGTCATCCCAGCGAAAGCTGGGATCTCCCGTAATTGGAACGCTGCGTTACAGCTGCAAGAGACCCCAGCCTTCGCTGGGGTCTCTTGCAGCTGTAACGC
>CAXUMU010000099.1:0-8741 GCA_964252145.1 uncultured Sphingomonadaceae bacterium | reverse complement strand
TCGCTGGGGTGACGTCTGAGTTGAAGGGTGGACTTTCCTCATCCGGGCGAGGGCGGGCCGGCTTTCTGGGGGAAGCGCCGGCCCGCCGCTCTGAAGCGGAATCAAGGAACGCTTCCATCTGTGCAGGGGCCGTGCCAATCCCCCCAAGCCGCGCATTTCCGGGAAGATTCATGGTGCATAATCGGTTAGCCGCCGGGGGTTGCGTAAACTTTCCCGACAGGGGCGTCCGGCTTGCATCGCGCCCGCGCGGGGCCACATCCACCGCATGACCGATCAACCCACCGGCGTCGTCCAGACGCTGCATCCGCTGGTGCGCCGGCTGCTCGCGCCCAATCCGTCGGCCTTCACCTTCACCGGCACGCAGAGCTATATCGTCGGCAACGGCGAGGTGGCGGTGATCGATCCCGGCCCCGACGATCCCGCGCACATCGCCGCGCTGCTGGCCGCCACCGCGGGCGAGCGGATCGCCGCGATCGTCTGCACCCACACCCACCGCGACCACAGCCCCGCCTCGCGCGCGCTTGCCGCCGCCACCGGCGCCCCGATCGTCGGCTGCGCGCCGCTGGTGCTGGACGACAGCGGCCCGCGCGCCGACGCCTCGTTCGACGCCGACTATGCGCCCGACCGCGTGCTGGCCGATGGCGACGAACTGACCGGCCCCGGCTGGACGCTCCGCGCGGTCGCGACGCCGGGGCACACCTCCAACCACCTCTGCCTCGCGCTCCCCGAAGCATCCGCCCTGTTCACCGGCGATCATGTGATGGGCTGGTCCACCACTGTCGTCTCCCCGCCCGACGGCGACATGGCCGATTACATGGCCAGCCTTCAGCGGCTGCTCGATCGCGACGATGCGGTCTATTATCCCGCCCACGGCGAGCCGATCGATCGGCCGCGGCGGATGGTGCGCGGGCTGATCGGCCACCGCCGCCAGCGCGAGGGCCAGATCCTGCGGCTGCTGGGCGAGGGGGCGCGAGCCGTGCCGGCGATGGTCGCGGCGATGTATGCCGGCGTGGACCCGCGGCTGCACGCGGCGGCCGGGCAATCGGTGCTGGCGCATCTGTTCGATCTGCAGCAGCGCGGGCTGGTCGCGGCGCAGGGGGCAAGCTGGGCGCTCGCGGCATGATCCGCCCGGTCGTGAAGATCGTGCTCGCGCTCGTCCTGGTCGCGCTGATCGCGGGCGGGGCGGCGTGGTATGTCAGCCGCCGCGCCGCGCTTGCCTTCGCCGGCCCCGATCCGGTCTCGATCGCGACCGCCAGCCTGCAATCGATTCGCGCGCAGGACCGGTTGACCCCGTTCGCCGCGCGCTACGTCGCGGTCGTCACCTCCACCCAGTCGCGCTTCGGCCTGTCGGCGCGCAAGACGCTGATCCTGCCCGGCAACGTGCGCTACGAGGTGGATCTGGCGAAGCTCGGCCAGCGCGACGTCACCTGGGATGGCGGGACGCTCTTCGTCACGCTTCCGCCGATCGAGCTTGCCGGGCCGGACGTCGATCTCGCCCGGATGCGCGAATATGATGGCGGCGGCGTGCTGATGCGCTTCACCGACACGGCCGAGCGGCTCGATGCCGCCAACCGCGCCGCCGCCACGCGCGAGCTGCTGGCGCAGGCGCGCTCGCCCGTGCCGATGCAGCTCGCGCGCGACGCCGCGCGCCGCGCGATCGAACGCAGTTTCGCGCTGCCGCTGCGCGCGGCGGGTCTCAGGACGGATGTGCGCGTTACCTTCGCCGACGAGAGCGCGCCCGAGCAGATGGATCGCTCGCGTTCGCTGGACGAGGTCTATAGGAACGCGGCGAAGTAGGGAGAGGCACATGAACATCGCAAGCGGCAGCCTCGCGGGGCTCGACCTGCGCGCCGAGATCGACCGGCTGCGGAAAGAGCGCAACGCCGTGATCCTCGCGCATTATTATCAGGAGCCCGAGATCCAGGACCTGGCCGATTTCGTCGGCGACAGCCTGGATCTCAGCCGCAAGGCTGCGGCGACCGACGCGGACGTGATCGCCTTCTGCGGCGTGCGCTTCATGGCCGAGGTCGCCAAGATCCTCTCGCCCGACAAGACCGTGATCCTGCCCGACATGGCCGCCGGCTGCAGCCTGGAGGACAGCTGCCCGCCCGAGCAGTTCGCCCGGTTCCGCGCCGCGCACCCGGATCACATCGCGATCACCTACATCAATTGCTCGGCGGCGGTGAAGGCGCATTCGGACATCATCGTCACCAGTTCGTCGGCGGAGAAGATCCTCAGCCAGCTGCCGCTCGACCAGAAGATCATCTTCGCGCCGGACAAGAATCTGGGCGGCTATTTCAACCGCAAGACCGGGCGCGACATGCTGCTGTGGCCGGGCGCGTGCATCGTCCACGAGGCGTTCTCGGAGACCGAGCTGCTGAAGCTGAAGGCGCAGCATCCCGGCGCGCCGATCACCGCGCACCCCGAATGCCCGATCGCGATCCTGGAGCATGCCGACCATGTCGGCTCGACCCGCGCGATCCTGGACTATGTGCTGGCCTCCCCCGCCGAGACGTTCATCGTCGCGACCGAGCCGCACATTATCCATCAGATGGAAAAGGCCGCGCCGCACAAGCGCTTCATCGGCGCGCCGGGTGCGGACGGGAACTGCAACTGCAACATGTGCCCTTATATGGCGCTCAACTCGATCGAGAAGCTGTACCTGGCGCTGCGCGACCTGAAGCCGCGGATCGAGCTGGACGAGGCGACGCGGATCGCGGCCAAGCGCCCACTCGACCGGATGCTGTCGATGGCGAGCGCCACGGTGGGCGCGGGCGATCTGGGCGCGGCGAAGGTGACGGGGGACTGACGGGCCGTCGTTCAATCGCCCTTCGCGAAATGCGCCAGCTGATCGGCATGCGCCTTTTCGAAGGCGGGGCGGTCGGTCACGCGGCGCACATAGCGCTCGGTCGCGGGCCGGTCGCCGAAGGCGCGGACCTTGTCCACGCGCAGCACGTCGGCCATCAGCAGGTCCGCGGCGGTGAAGCGATCGGCCGCCAGCCACTCCCGCTCGTTCAAGACGTCCTCCAGCTGGCCGAGGCGGTTGGCGAGCCAGCCGGTCAGGCCATTGTCCTTCGCGCCGGAGACTTCGAGAAACCACCACGGCACCGAGACCATCTCGATCGAATTGAGCGCGGCAACGATCCATTGGACCGTCTGCGCCTCTCCCGCCGGATCGCCCGGCATCAGGCGAGGGCTCTTCCGCGCCAGATGGAGCAGGCATGCGCCGCTCTCGAATATCGCCAGCTCGCCGTCGTTCAGGAAGGGAACCTGGCCGAAGGGCTGCTGCGCGAGATGATTGGTCTCGCGGCCATCGAACGGCACCGGGCAGATTTCATAAGGAAGGCCGGCTTCCTCGCAGGCCCATCGCAGCCGCAGGTCGCGCACGAAGCCGCGCGGACCTGCGGGCACCCAATCGTACGTCCAGATCTTGATCGTGCCCATCGCCGCTATGATCTCCTCCGCCCGATCCTGTCGCACCGCGCGACGGATTGCCAGGCGGAACGGCCCGGCGCGGCTAAGATCCGGATCGGCCGAGGAAATCCAGCCTTACCGGCTGGACGCGCCGTGCCGGCTCGCTACGATGGCGGCAGGGTCGATCGTGGAGAACGCGGCGATGGAAACCGATGTCGGTCCGCTGGAATCGGTGAGCGGCCTCACCCTCAACAGCGGCGATCTGCTCAAATTGCAGGGCAGCAGCGGGCTGGGCGGCTATGCCGCCGCGGCGCATGCTACGATCGTCAACGCGGGCGGGCAGGTCCAGGCCTATATCGGCGCGCTGTACGATACGACGATCAACGCCGGCGGGCAGGTCAGCGTCACCGGCAGCCATTCGTACGTGACCGACACGATCGTCGGGGGGCGGCTTCAGGTCACCGATCCCAGCGCTCAGGTCGTGAACACGACGGTCGGCAGCGGCGGCACGTTCCTGCTCGACGCCGGCTCCGTCGATCATACTACGGTGAATGCCGGAGGGGTGCTGGTCTTCACCGCCTACCCGTCCACGCAGATCGCGACCAACACGGTCGTCGCAAGCGGCGGGGCCGTGCGCTTCGAAGGCAGCTACAGCGGCGGCGCACGGCAGACGCAGCTGCTCGCCGGCGGCCATATCGATCTGGTCAATCTGGCGTTCGGCGCCGGCCTCACCACCACCTTCGATGCCGCGACCGATACGCTGACCGTCACCGGCGCGACCAGCTACACGCTCGATCTCGCGGGGGACTATAACCCCAGCGGCTTCACCCTGGTGGCGGACGGCACCGGCGGCACGCTCGTGTCGGCGACCCCGCTCTGCTTCGGCAAGGGCACGCGCATCCTGACGCCCGGCGGCGAGGTCCCGGTCGAGCGATTGGCGGTGGGCGACGCGGTGATCACGGCACGCGGGCGCAGCCGGCGGATCGTGTGGACCGGCTCCGCCACCTTCATCGTGGGGGGCGCCAACCGCCCCGTGATCGTCCGCCGCGGCGCGCTGCCCGGCGGCATGCCCAGCCGCGACCTGCGCCTGACCGCGGGCCATTCGCTGCTGTTCGGGGACGTGCTGATTCCGGCGGGAGACGTCGTCAACGGGTCGAGCATCGTGTGGGACGATGCGCGGCTCGCGACGGTGTTCCACTTCGAACTCGAGGCGCACGACGTGGTGTTCGCCGACGGCGCGCTCGCCGAGAGCTTCCGCGACGACGGCAACCGGCACTCCTTCGCCGCCGGCGGCGGCACCGGACGGGCCGCACGCGCGACGCCGACCTGCGCGCCGGTGGTGCGGACTGGCCCCGTCGTCGAACGGACCCGCCGCCGGCTGGAGGCGTGGGCGGCGCTGCATCCGCACCTGTTCCGGGCTGGGGACGATGCGGCGGAGAAGCAGTCGGCGCAGACCGGGGCAGCACCATCGTCGAGCCACTGCGCTTCGGCTAAATCTTCATTGCGGACCTGATCCAGGATCCATGGACGGCGGCACGTTCAACAGCGGGTGCACCCTCTGCGTGGATTGGGCTTCCACCCGAGATGAAGAAGGTGTCGAATGAGCTAAGGACGGGCGCTATCGCATGATCCTTTTGGATTGACCCGATCCGCTCGTGTCGAGCGAAGTCGAGACACAAGCATTTGGCTCGAACGTGTCTCGACTGCGCTCGACACAAACGGGTTGAAAGTGATTCAAGATAACGTCATCACACTCTAATCGCCGACCGTGCGCGGCAGCGAATTGGTCAGCAGTTCCATCTCGTAATGCGAAACCTTCACCCGGACCGGGCCGCTGCCCGGAAAGGTGATCTCGCATTCGTCGTGGAAGCCTTCCCACCAGAGCGCCTGATCCAGGTTGAAGGTCCGTTCGCGATCCTCGTCGACCAGCCTGAGCTTGATCCATGCCACGGCGCTTCCTTTCGCTCTGCCGGCCCTGCACCAATTGTCCTACACCAGCGGCCATTGCTAGGAGAGCCGCATGACGCTTCGCCCTTGCCCCATCCTGTCCTCCGATCCGCGCCGGAGCCCGCGGCCGCCGCGGCGCGGTAGGCGCCGGAGCGTGAGTTTCGTCAATTTCGGGGCGGATCGCTACCATGTTTGAGCTGCCCGGCTTCGATCTCGCGGCGTTCGTCCGCGCCACGCTCGCCGAGGATCTGGGGGAGGGGGGCGACATCACCTCCGCCGCCGTCATCCCCGAGGAGGCGCGCTTCGCCGGCGTGATGGCGGCGCGCGATCCGATCGTGGTCGCCGGGTTGCCGATCGCGGCGGCGTTCTTCCGCGCGCTCGATCCGGACGCGGCCGTTCAGCTGTGCGTGCAGGACGGCGCGCCGGCGCCCGCCGGCACCGTGCTGCTGCGCATCGAGGGCCGCGCCCGCGCGCTGCTCACCGCCGAGCGCTCGGCGCTCAACACCGTGCAGCACCTCTCCGGCATCGCCACGATGACGCGCAGCTATGTCGAGGCGATCGCCGGCACCGGCGCCACGCTGCTCGACACGCGCAAGACCATCCCGGGCCTGCGGGTGCTGGAGAAATATGCGACGCGCATGGGCGGCGCGACCAACCACCGCATGGGGCTGTGGGATGCGGCGATGATCAAGGACAATCACGTCGCGGTGGCGGGCGACATCGGCGCGGCGGTGCGGCGCGCCGCCGATGCCGGCATCGAGCGCATCATCGTCGAAGTCGACCGGATCGACCAGATAGCCCCCGCGCTCGCCGCCGGCGCGACCCACCTGCTGCTCGACAATATGGACCCGGCCACGCTGTGCGAGGCGGTCGCGCTGGTCGCCGGGCGCGTGCCGACCGAGGCGTCGGGCGGCGTGCGGCTGGACACGATCGGCGCGATCGCCGCGGCCGGCGTCACCTACGTCTCGGTCGGCCGGCTGACCCAGTCGGCCCCGGCGGCGGACGTCGGGCTGGACTTCACCCCCGTCCCATCCTGAGCCGGGCGGCGGCTCTGGCCGATTGGCGCGAGGCGCGGCGATGGCTATGTTGATTCAAAGCAACGTCGGGGGAGCCGATGCGACGCAGCCGATCGTCTATTTCGAACGCGCCTATCTGCTCAGCATCGCGCTGGGGGCGGCGAGCGTCGCGGTCTACTGGGGCGAGCTGCGCCAGGTCGCGCCGCCGCTGCCGCTGGCGATCGCCTCCGCGCTGCTGCTGGGCGCGGTCGCGACGCTGGCGCTATTCGTGTCGCGACGGCGGAGCGAGGTCTGCAAATGGCTGCTGGTGGCGCTCACCGTCGCCGGCATCGCGCTGTCGCTGCCCAGCCTGCCGGCATCGCTGGCGGCGGGGCCGCGCGGCTGGCTGGGGCTGGCGCAGATGCTGCTGCAGGCGGTGGCGATCGCGTTCCTGTTCACGCCGCCCGCGCGCCACTGGCTGCGCCGCCCGCGCAGCGCATTCTGAAGGTCGCCATGCTCCGCATCCTGATCGCCGCCGCCGCGCTCGCCGCGCCCTCCGCCGTCCTGGCCCAGCAGGCCGAGTGCAGCCTGCCGGCGACGCTGCCGCGCCCGCACCTGGAGCGACCGACGGCCCGCGAGCCCAAGCGGCTGCTGCCGGTGGGCGGCTACACGCTCGCGCTGGCCTGGTCGCCCGAATATTGCCGCACGCGCCAGCGGGACGCGCGCGATCGCATCCAGTGCGGCGGGGCCAACCGCTTCGGCTTCACGCTGCACGGCCTGTGGCCCGACGGGCGGGGCGAGACATGGCCGCAATATTGCAAACCGGCGGCGTTGCTGCCCGAACCCGTGATCCGCGGCGCGATCTGCGCCACGCCGTCGGTGCAGCTGATCCAGCACGAATGGGCCAAGCACGGCACCTGCGTGGAGAATGATCCGGCGCGCTATTTCGGCGCCGCGACGAAGCTGTACCGCGGCATCGCCTATCCCGACATGATGGCGCTGTCGCGGCGGCGCGTGCTCAGCGCGTCGGCGTTCCGAAGCGCCTTTGCCGCCGCCAATCCGGGCCTGACGGCGGACATGATCCGCCTCAACCTCAACCGGAAGGGCTGGCTGGAGGAGGTGTGGCTGTGCCTCGACACCGACCGCCAGCCGCGCCGCTGCCCCGGCACGGACCGGGCCGGCGCCAAGTCGGTGAAGATCTGGCGGGGCAGCGCGGCGAAGCGCGGCTGACTGACCATCTCCGTTTGTGTCGAGCGAAGTCGAGATACCCTCGACCGATTGAACCGTGCCTCGACTACGCTCGACACAACGGGCGGGGGGAAGCGAGGAGGGGCGAAGACCCTACCGCCGCACCGCCTGCGCCTCCAGCGTCGCCGTCGCCGGGTGGTGCTTGTCGAGATGCTGGCGGATGATCTTCAGGTTGCGGCTGTTGGAACGGAAGAAGAAGTCGGGGATCGCGCCGATCCACGGCACCGCGCCCAGCAGCGTATCGAAGCCGACATTGCCGCACATCCGCGCGATCTGCCATTTCGACATGCCCAGATTACGCGCCTCCCACACGATCCACGCGCCCAGTGCGGTCGAGATGAGGTCGCCGACGACCGGCACGACATCGAGCAGCACGTCCAGCCCCACCTGGCGGTTGATGCCGGGGACGACCCACATCCGCTCGAGCAATTTCTCCATCGCCTCGATCCGCACCCGCACCGACGCGGGATCGCGGCCGATGTTGGGCAGGCGGGCGGTCAGGCGGTCGAACTGGTCCGGCGAGATGGCCACGGGCATGCTCCTTCGATGCGCAGCCGCAATGTAGGAAGCATTTTCCGGATGTCAGCGGCTTAGCCGCGCCAACATATGACGAACCGTCAGCCCGGTGCGATCGTCGCGCCAGCCGGGCACGATCGTGGCGAGCGGCACCAGCACGAAGTCGCGCCGGGCGAGCTGCGCGTGCGGGACGGCGAGCTTGCCCGGCGCGGTCCGCCGGTGCCCGCGCGGCCAGCGCCCGCCCGACCACAAGGCGATGTCGAGGTCCAGCACGCGCGGGCCCCAGCGCCGCCCGCGCCGCCGTCCGAACGCCCGCTCGATCCGCTTGAGCAGCGCGAGCAGGGCAGGCGGATCGAGCCCGCTCTCCACCAGCACCGCGGCATTGGCGAAGCCGCGACCGGCCGGCCCGATCGCGATGCTGCGCAGCGTGGGGGAGCGGGCGGCGACGGTCAGCCCGGCATCGGCCAGCGCCGCGACCGCCGCGTCGATCACGCCAGCGGGCGCGCCGTGGCGAGGGCGCCCGCGCTGTACTGGCGGTAGTGGTAGACGCCTTCGAGGCCGCCCACGTCGCCGCCCTCGGTCGCGGCGACCACGACGCCTTCGAGGCCGCGCGGCGTCTCG
>CAXUMU010000098.1:3349-9703 GCA_964252145.1 uncultured Sphingomonadaceae bacterium | reverse complement strand
GAGACCTCGATCTTCCGCGGGCTGACCGTCGGCCAGAATATCGGCGCGGTGCTGGAGCTGGCGGAGCCGGATGCGAAGGTGCGCGCCGCGCGGCTCGATTCGCTGCTGGCCGAGTTCCACCTCGATCACCTGCGCGACGCGGCTGCGATGGCGCTGTCGGGCGGCGAGCGGCGGCGCTGCGAGATCGCGCGCGCGCTGGCGGCGGACCCCTCGATCATGCTGCTGGACGAGCCGTTCGCCGGCATCGATCCGATCTCGATCGCCGACATCCGCGATCTGGTGTGCGAGCTGAAGAAGCGCGACATCGGTGTGCTGATCACCGACCATAATGTGCGCGAGACGCTCGACATCGTCGATCGCGCCTGCATCATCTACGACGGCAAGGTGCTGTTCCAGGGCAGCCCGGAAGCGCTGGTGGCGGACGAGAATGTCCGCCGGCTGTATCTGGGCGAGGGCTTCTCGCTCTAGCGCGATGGCTTGGCGATGAACCCCTTCCTCCCACCGTTCGTGTCGAGCGAAGTCGAGACGCGGTGCGACCGGCCCGAACGTGTCTCGACTGCGCTCGACACAAACGGGTCGGTCGACCTTGTCCGCTCCACGGCCTGAGCGGCGGACCGGCGGTTATGGGCCTCGGACCCCGCCTCGATCTGCGCCAGAGCCAGTCTCTGGTGATGACCCCGCAGCTCCAGCAGGCGATCAAGCTGCTGGCGCTGTCGAACCTGGAGATCGAGGCGTTCATCGCCGCGGAGATCGACAGCAATCCGCTGCTGGAGGCGGGCGCGGAGGAACGCGAGCCGCAGGAGGCGGCCGAAGCGCCGGCCGACGAGGACTATGGCGACGGTGACGAGCCCGCCACCGCCGACCGCCTGATCGAGGCGGGCGATGCGGCCGCCGACCAGCCGCTCGACGTCGACTATGACAGCGAGACCTTCCACCACGACAGCGCCGCCGACAGCGCGCGCGGGCTGGACGGCGGGCTCGGGCTGGACGCGGCCGCGGGCGGCGGCTTCTCCGAGGACGGGCCGGACCTCACCGCGATCGCCGGCGCCGTCTCGCTGCACGATCATCTCCACGCGCCGGCGGGCGCGGTGCTGTCCGGCCACGACCTGTTGATCGCCGGCCACCTGATCGACCAGATCGACGAGGCCGGCTATCTCTCCGTCGGCCTGCTGGAGGTGGCGCAGCGGCTGGGCGCGCCGCTTGCGCTGGTGGAGCAGGTGCTGGGGGTGATCCACGGCTTCGATCCGACCGGCATCGGCGCGCGCTCGCTGGGCGAATGCATCGCGTTGCAGGCGCGCGAGGCCGACCGGCTCGACCCGGCGATGGCGCGGCTGCTGGGCAATCTCGACCTGCTCGCACGCGGCGCGCTGCCGCAGCTGCGGCGGATCTGCGGGGTGGACGAGGAGGATCTGGCCGACATGATCCGCGAGCTGCGCGGCTATGATCCGAAACCCGGCCTGCGCTTCGGCGCCACGCGCCCGCAGGCGGCGGTGCCCGACCTGTTCGTCCAGCGCACGCGCACCGGCTGGGCGATCGAGCTCAATTCCGCCACGCTGCCGCGCGTGCTGGTCAACCGCAGCTATTATGTCGAGCTGGCGGCGGGCAGGCAGGACAAGGCGGGCAAGGCATGGCTGAGCGAATGCCTCACCAGCGCCAACTGGCTGGTCAAGGCGCTCGATCAGCGCGCGCGCACGATCGTGAAGGTCGCGACCGAGATCGTGAAGCAGCAGGAGGGCTTCTTCCTCCACGGCGTCGCGCACCTGCGGCCGCTGACGCTGCGCACCGTGGCGGACGCGATCGGCATGCACGAATCGACCGTCAGCCGCGTCACCTCCAACAAATATCTGTCGTGCCAGCGCGGCCTGTTCGAGCTCAAATATTTCTTCACCAGCGGCATCCAGGCGGCGGACGGCGGCGACGCGGTCTCGGCCGAGGCGGTGAAGGACCAGATCGCCCGGCTGATCGCCGCGGAAGGCCCCGGCGACATCCTGTCCGACGACAAACTGGTCGACCTGCTGAACGCCAAGGGGTTCGATATCGCGCGGCGCACGGTCGCCAAATATCGCGAATCGCTGGGGTTGGGATCGTCGGTGCAGCGGCGGCGGCAGAAGGCGCTGCAAAGCGCGAGCTCGGCCTGACCCCGCCCCCCGTGCGAAAGCACTTGCGCTGTCCGCCGCCCGCGCCATGGTCGCCGCCGATGGCGGATGCGGAACAGGGCGGCGCGACCGGCGCGGGCAAGACGCGGTTCCTGACCGCGCTCACTTATCCCGACGATCCCGAACATGGTACGCCGGGGATGCTGCTCTACCGGCTGCTCAAGCTGTCGCACCTGATCCTGCGCCCGTTCCTGGTCGAGGGGGCGGAGGCGTACAAGCTGAACGTCAACGAGCTGCGCGTGCTGGTGACGCTGGCCTATATGGGCGAGGCGGCCAGCCACGAGCTGTGCGAAGTGGCGGCGCTGCACCCGATGAACGTCAGCCGGGCGGTGTCGCGGCTGCTGCGCCAGGGCCGCGTCGCCGAGCGGCGCGACGACGGCAACCGCCGCCGCAAGCTGATCAGCCTGACCCCCGAGGGGCAGCGCGTCTACCGCGCGCTGGCGCCCGACATCGACGTCGCCGCCGCACGGCTGTTCGCCGGGCTGGACGCCGCGACGCTCGACACGCTGAGCGGGCTGATCGACCGGCTGACCGGCAACGCCGCCGGCGGCGAGAATTGACGGTGGCGGGCGGGGCGGGGTAGCCGGGTCGGGATGACCGCCCTCCTTGCCCTGTTCCTCCAGGCCGCCGCGCCATCGGCTCCCGTGAAGCCCGTGACCGTGCCGTCGCAGCCGCGGCCCGCGGTCGAGACGACCAGGCCGATCGATCCGGCGGCGGCGATCGCCTTGTTCAAGTCACTCTGCTGGGACAGCTTTCGCGATCCCGCGCTGTTCCACGCCGCGGTGAGCGCATCGCCGACGCCGCTGACCCCGGCCGCGCCCGCGC
This sequence comes from uncultured Sphingomonadaceae bacterium, assembly GCA_964252145.1. Lineage (GTDB taxonomy): Bacteria > Pseudomonadota > Alphaproteobacteria > Sphingomonadales > Sphingomonadaceae > JAQGLK01. The sequence continues at coordinate 6,722 of CAXUMU010000098.1, read as the reverse complement.
CCGCCGGTGCCGCGCAGCCGGGCGAACTGTTCCATTCGGACGAGGCGGTGCTGAGCTACGTCGCGGCGGACAATCTGCCGCCCAGCATCCCGCCGCGCCAGTGCAGCCTGCGCATGCGGCTGGCCGGGGCGGGCGACCAGCTCGCGCTGGCGGCGCGGATCGGCGCCGCGCTTGCGATCCCCAGCGGCCGCACGCGGACCGGGCCGACGCTGTCGATCACGACGTGGGACGTGGTGGGCGCGGACCTGCGCACCACGCGCCTGCTGGCGGTGAGCCGCAACGGCCGCGCGGGCGGGACGGAGCTCAGATTGTCGGCGCTGCTGCTGGCCGCGAAGTGACGCCGGCAACCGGAAGCGAACCGCTCGCCCTCTAGATTCAGCTGAGGCGGAGCGCACGATGAGGTGCGGGTCCGCGCCGGCGGCGGCGTCCCGTCGTCATGCGGGTCGGTTTCCTCTTCAATCACGATCAGGTCCACCAGGTCGCGCATAGCCTGCCGATCGCGCTGGCGCTCGCCCGATCGGGCGCCGGGATCGAGGTGGTCTGCGCGGTGACCAACGACCGGCTGCGCGCCGAGGTGGTGCGGCTGGGCGGCGGCGCGATCGGGCATGAGGTGGGTCTCGTCGAGCTCGGCCTGTCCAGCCGCGGCAGCCGCGCCCTCGCGCGCACCGCCGAGGCGATCCTTCCTGCGACCAAGCTGCTGATCTACCGCGACAATCTCGATTTCTTCGCCGGACTCGACGTGCTGGTCGTGGCGGAGAAGACCTCGCTGGTGCTCAAGACGCGCTACGGGCTGGAGCGGCTGAAGATCGTCCATACCCGCCACGGCGCCGGCGACCGCGCGATCGGGTTCGACAAGGCGAGCGCCGCGTTCGATCACGTGCTCGTCTCCGGCCCCAAGATCCGCCGCCGGCTGATCGACGATGCCGGGCTGGATCCGGAGCGTATCTCGATCGTCGGCTATCCCAAGTTCGACCTGTACGGCGCGAACCGCAGCGGCGGCCCGCTGCTGGACGACGCGCGCCCGGTGGTGCTCTACAATCCCCACGTCTCGCCGCATCTCTCGTCGTGGTACGCGATGGGCGAGCAGGTGCTCGACTGGTTCGCCGCGCACGACGACTATCAGCTGATCTTCGCGCCGCACGTGATGCTGTTCGAGCGGCCGTTCGTGCTGACGATCGACCGGCTGCGGATCGACCGGCCCGGCCGCATCGCGCAGCGCTGGCTGCGCGCGCCCAATATCCATTTCGATCTGGGCAGCCGCGCCGCGACGACGATGGCCTATACCAACCGCGCCGACATCTACCTGGGCGACGTCTCGAGCCAGGTTTACGAATTCCTGCTGCGCCCGCGCCCGTGCCTGTTCCTCGATGCGCACGATACCGCGTGGAACGGCGATCCGAACTATGCGCATTGGCAGAGCGGGCCGGTGCTCCGCGATGTCGGCGCGCTCGGCGCGGCGCTGGCCGAAGCCGGCGCGACGCATGCGCAGACCTATCGGCCGGTGCAGGAGCGGCTGTTCCGCGACAGCTTCGACCTGACCGACGTGCCGTCGGGCGAGCGTGCCGCGCGCGCCGTCGCGCGGATTGCGGGCGCGGATTGGCCCGAGACGCTGCACGCGGCGGAGCCGCGCGCGGCCTACGCCTGAACGCCGCGATGCGGATCGCCTACGTCATCAATTCGGTGGAAGGCGGCGGCGCGGCCCTGCCGGTGCCGGCGGTGTTCGATCTGCTGCGCAGCCACGGCGCGATCGTGCGGCTGCTCGCGCTCACGCCGCGCGATCGGCGGGCGGTGCCGGAGATGCGCGCCGCCGGGATCGACGTCGCGGTGCGCGACGGCGGCGAGACCGACCATCTCGCCGCGTTCCGCTGGCTGGACGCGGCGATCGCCGCGTGGCGGCCGGATATCCTGTGGACCTCGCTGACGCGGGCGACGCTGCTCGGCCAGCTGGTCGGGCGCAGGCGGGGCGTGCCGGTGGTCAGCTGGCAGCATGCCGCCTATCTGAAGCCCGCCAACCGCCGGCTGCTGCGCGCGACCCGATCGCTTTCGGCGCTGTGGATCGCCGATTCGCACAGCGTCGCCGCGCTGACGGCCCGCCGCCTCGCCGTCCCGCCCGAGCGGCTGGCGACCTGGCCCTTGTTCGCGGCCGATGCGCGTGCGCCGCGCGCCAGTCCGTGGATGCCGGGGCTGACGCTGCGGCTGGGCACGCTGGGGCGGCTGCATCCGGTGAAGGGGCACGACGTGCTGATCGCTGCCCTGGCGCGGCTCAGCGCCGACGGGTTCGTGCCGCCGGCGCCGTTCACGCTGGACATCGCCGGCGACGGGACGGAGCGCGCCCGGACCGCCGCGCTGATCGACGCCGCCGGGCTGGACAATGTCCGCCTGGCCGGCTTCACCCCGCGGCCGCAGGATTTCCTCGCCGGGCTGCACCTGTACATCCAGCCGTCGCGCTCGGAGGGGCTGTGCATCGCCGCACACGAGGCGATGCAGGCCGCGTTGCCGGTGATCGGATCGGCGACCGGCGAGATGCCGCACAGCATCGTCCACGGCGCGACCGGGCTGATCGTGCCGCCGGGCGATGTCGCTGCGCTGGCGGGCGCGCTGCACGGCCTGCTGGGTTCGCCGGAGGTGCTGGCGGCGATGGGACAGGCGGCGCGGCTACGCGTGCTCGATCGGTTCGGGCCGGCGGCGTTCGCCGCGGCCGGCGCCGCGGTGTTCAGCCGGCTGCCGCTCCGCGCAGCGCGCGCGCCAGATCGATCAGCCAGCCGCGCCCCGTTCGGTCGACCCGCTTAACGTCGACCAGCGTCACGTCGCCGCAGCCGGCCAGCGTGTGCAACCCTTCGGTGAAGGGCGCGGCGCCGGGCGGCGCGACGATCGGATTGCCCAATCGGGTCTCGATGCGGGTGGGATCGAGGCGGAGGAAGCGCAGCGGCCGGATCGCGCCGCCATAGGTGCGGCGGCAATCCTGCACCGGCAGCACGACGATCCCGTCGGCCACGAACGGCGTGCCGCCCGGCCGGGCGGCGGTGTGGACCGGGCTCTGCGGATGGATCCGCCACGGCCCCTGCGGCCGATCGGCGAAGGCGACGTGCAGCGCGTTCGTCGCGCCGGCACGTGTGTAGAACAGCCACCAGCGGCCGTCGTGATGCAAGGGTGTCGCATCCACCGCCGCCCCGTCCAGGTCGATCGTCGCGGCGCGCTCCCACGCGTCCGGAAACGGCGCGGCGCGGTACAGCGACAGCGTGCCCGAGCGATGTGCCTCGGGCAGCAGCCAGACGTCACCCTCCGCCTCGAACACGAACGGGTAGGAGAGGTGCCACGGCTCGCGCAGCACCGTGCGGCGCCGATCGGCGGGCACGTGGTGGTCGGCCAGCTC
>CAXUMU010000098.1:2696-3339 GCA_964252145.1 uncultured Sphingomonadaceae bacterium | reverse complement strand
CCTGGCGGTGATCCGTGCGGCGGTCGATGAGGCCAAACTGCCTGTCCAGCCGCAGCAGGTCGATCGTCCCGCGGCGCGTGCGATAGTCGTAGCTCTCGGCGAACAGGTGGAGCACGCCCTCGCGCCACAACCCGAACGGATCGGCCAGGAAGGTGAAGCCTGGCCCCGCCGGCAGCCAGGTCGTCGCGAGCCCGTCGATCCCGCCGCGCGCGACGATCTCGGCGATCGGCGCGGCGACGATGCCGATGCGCCAGAGGTCGCAGCGGCGCGGCATCAGCGCGCGGCGACCGCATCGTCCAGCACCGCCAGCCAGCGCGCCACAGCGCCGCGGCCAGCGCATCGGGGGTCGCCTGCGCGGTGCGGCCGAAGCTCGGATCGTCCAGGATCTCGTCGATCGCCGGCGAGCAGCGCGTCGCGACCACCGGCACGCCGGCGGCAAGCGCCTCGACCAGCACCGCCGGATAGCCCTCGAAGCGCGAGCTCAGCAGGAACAGGTCGGCGCGCGCCAGCCACGGCGCGATATCGGCGACGTGCCCGACGAACGCGACCCGCCCGGCGATGCCCAGCCGCGCCGCCAGTTCCGCAAGCGGGATCCGCTCGTCGCCGTCGCCCAGCAGCACCAGCCGCGCGCCGGGCGGCTGGT
>CAXUMU010000098.1:0-2686 GCA_964252145.1 uncultured Sphingomonadaceae bacterium | reverse complement strand
GAAATCGAGTGGCCGGTCGGGATCGGGGTAGGGCACCGCCGACATCAGCGCACGCGTATAGGGATGCAGCGGGTTCCTGAACAGTTCGGCGCGCGGCGCAAGCTCCACCAGCCGCCCGGCGCACAGGATCACCGGCGCACCGGCTGCGCCCGCCTCGTGCGGCGCGCCGGGCGCGGAGAGGATCGGTTCGTCCACCACCGTCACCGGCGCCGGCAGCCGCGTGCGCGCCTCGCCCGCCAGGGCCGGCGACATCGCGACGAAACGGTCGATCCGGCGCGCCGCGATCCGCGTCCCGAGCGCGAAGCCGATCCGGCGGAGCGGGTTGCGATCCGGGCGATGAAGCGGATTGCTCAGCTTGGCGACGACCGCGCAGGGCAGCCGGCCCGCCGCACGGATCACCGCCAGGTGGAAATTGCCCGGGCACACCAGCGCATCCATCCCCCGCGCGGCGATCATGCCGCCCAGCCGCCGGCCCAGCCGGTAGCGTGAGGCGCGGCCGCGCGGGATCGGCGGGTCGGCCGCCGCGATCGTCACCCCCGGCCCCACCAGCGCGAGCGCGGGGCCCACCGCGGCGCCGGCGAAGATCGTCACCGTCCGCCCCGCCTCGGCCCAGGCGTTGGCCAGGCGGATCGCGATCCGTTCGCTGCCGCCGGCGGGAAAATCGTGCAGCACGATCCCGATCCGCGCGGCGCGGGGCGCGCTAGAAGCCGACATCGAAGCCGATCCGCACCGTGCGGGGCCTGAGCGGCACGATCTGCCGCCCGGCATTCACGTCGAACGGGTTGCCCAGCGCGAAGCGGTTGCCGATCTCGCCGAACAGGTTGGTCGCGTCCAGCCGCACGCCGTAGCGCCGGTTGCCGATGCGCAGGTTCGCCGCGCTGTCGAAATAGCGCCCCTGGTCGATCGCGAGCGTCGATCCCGCCCCCAGCCGCGACGTGCCGACGTAGCGGAGCGATGCCGATCCGCTGAGCGTCAGGTCGCCGCGCAGCGGGATCGTGCCGTCGATGCTGGCGCGCGCGCCGAGCTTCGGCACGTTCGGCAGCGACGCGCCCTCGGACGAGGCCAGCGGGTCGGTGGCCGAGGTCAGCCGGCTCTTGTTGACGAACAGGGCGGCCTCCAGGCGGATGCGGCGGAGCGGCCGCCAGCCGGCCAGCGCCTCGAACCCCAGGATCCGCCCGCTGCCGATGTTGGCAGTGAACGGCAGCCCGGCATCGTCCACCAGATCGGCCTGGATATTCTCCCAATGCGCGTACGACACCGCCGCCGACAGATCGACCGCGCCGCCGGCCAGCCCGCGCAGCCGCGCGCCGCCCTCGAACGTCGCCAGGCTGTCGCTGTGGAAGCGCTGCGCCGTCACCGGTCCGCCGGCGGCCGAGACCGACAGTCCGCCGGGGCGGAAGCCTTCATGATAGCGCGCGTACAGCGTCGCCACCGGCGACGGCCGCCAGCTGATCGCGATCGACGGCAGCACGTTGACCTCGGTCCGCCGCGGTTGATCCGCCTTGGCGAGCACGTCGTCGGTCGGCTTGCCGACCAGCCGCTCATAATCGATCCGCGCGCCCGCGGTCGCGACGACCTGCGGCAGCAGCCGGATCCCGCCTTCGCCGTAGGCCGAAACTTCGGCGGCGACGTTGTCGACGCCCAGGATGCGCGCCGGCGCCGCGACCGGCCCCAGCGCGCGCGTCAGCCGCTCCTCGTCGTGCAGCAGGCTCAGGCCCAGCACCCAGCCTGCGCCGTCCACGTCGCGCCGCGCCAGCCGGTTCTCGCTGGAGAGCAGCCGGATATGGTTGGCCTGCTCGAACAGCGTCGGCGGTCCGCCGGCGGGCGTGAAGTCGTAGCGCGAGGTCACGTCGTGCGCGACGATGCCGCTGGTCGAGCTGAACCGGACGGGTCCGAAATCCTTGGCCAGCGTCACCCCGCCCAGCACGTAGTCATTGTCGAACGGCTGCGCGATCGCGCTGGCGCGGCTGAGCGGCGGCAGGCCGCGCTCGGCATATTGGCCGTCGGCGGCGTTGATCCCCTGATCCACCCCGATCACGTCGACCGTCCAGCCGTCGCCCGGCGCGATCCGCACCGCCAGCCGCGCGCCGGTGGTGACGGTGCGGTTGATGTCCTTGAGGCCGCGCCCGACATCGTCGATATAGCCGCCGTCGACGGTACGGTAGGCGACGGCGCGAAGGGCGACGCTGCCGCGCACGACCGGCAGGTTGACCAGCCCGGCCATGTCGCCGCCCTCGGCGCCGCGCGCCGCCCAGGAATGGCCGGCGGTCAGCTCGGCGGCGGCCTCGTCCAGCACCGGCTCCTGCGGCACCAGGCGGAAGATGCCGCCCAGCGATCCGGCGCCGTACAGCGTGCCCTGCGGCCCCTCCAGCACCTCGACCGCGCGCATGTCGAGCAGCTCCAGCGCCGGATCGGGCGCGTTGTAGTTCAGCCGCAGGTCGCCCAGATACTGGCCGACGGTCGCCTGGCTCGGCCCGTTGAAGCTCGAATCGGCAACGCCGCGGATGAACAGCTTGTTGCGCCCCGCGCCCAGCGCGGTCGATCCGATCGTGGGCAGCCGCGCGACGATCGCATCGGTGCCGCGCAAGCCGGCCGCGCCGCCCAGTTCGCGCTCGGGCGCGTCGTCCAGCACGTAGGCGGTGACGGGATAGTCGGCGAGCGTCGAGTCGCGGATGGTGCCGGTGAC
>CAXUMU010000097.1:0-9730 GCA_964252145.1 uncultured Sphingomonadaceae bacterium | reverse complement strand
CTTCTGCGCGCATCGCGATCGCCTTGCCGATCCGTCCAAGCCCGACGATGCCGACGGTGCTGCCGACGAAGATCACAATCGGCGCCTGCCGACAATGAGAATGGCTCCGGGCGCGGACCGTTTCGAGGTCCTTGGCGTGCCGGTAGATCGCAGCGATCACGTAATCGGCGATCTCGTCGGAGGCGATGCCGCGGCCGCAGCTGACCAGCGGCGCGTCCAGCAGCCAGCGCGGATAGACGTCCACGCCGCCCGAGCCGCTATAGACCCAGCGCAACCGGCCGGGCCATGCGGCGGGCCGATCGATCCCGCGACTGGCGCGCCACGCCTGCGACGGGCGGACCAGCATGACGTCGGCATCGTTGGCGGCCTCCCACGGCCGCTCCTCCAACACCGGGATCACGGTGGGGCGGGCGGGATGCGCGCGCAGCCCATCGTTGAAGCCGTCCTCGAACTGGCTGGCGATGATCACGCCCATGTCAGACCCTCAAGCCGGCGCGGCCGGCGGCGACCAGGATCGTATCGTTCTGCGGCGAATGGATGCGGCTGCACAGCACGTCGCGATAATGGCGTTCCAGCGGGTTCCGGCGGCTGAGCCCGGGATTGCCGGTCAGCTCGAGCCCGATCTCGACCGCGCGAATGGCGTTGCCGGTGGCGATATATTTGATGTTGTTGGCCTCCACCGTCCCCGGCGGATCGCCCGCGTCGGCGCGCTCGGCGGCGGTCGCGATCAGAGTGCGGTTGACCTGGAGCAGTGCCTCGATCTCGCCGAACTTCTCCTGCACGCGCGGCAAAGTTGCGAGCGCGGCACCCAGATTGGCGGGCACGCGATCGTTCAGGTAACCGGCGAGCCAGTCGCGCGCGGCCTGCGCCACGCCGTCGTAGATCGTCGAGATGGCGAGCGCGTTCCACAGGCCGAGCGCGGCGTCGCCCGGCTTCGGCGCCCAATCCGCCGGCGCGCGTACGTCCACGGCTTGGTCCAGCGGCACCGGCGTGTCGGCGAACACCACCTCGTGGCTGACCGTCGCGCGCATGCCCAGATGGTCCCAGGCGGGCAGGATGGTAATGCCGGGGCTGTCCGCGGCGACCAGGAAATTGCCGACGCGAGGGGTCGGCTCGTCGGTCCTGGCCCACACCGCGTACCAGCTGAGCCCGGTCGATCCGGTCGAATAGATCTTGCTGCCGCTGATCGCCCAGCCGGCATCGGTGTGGCGGGCGATCGTTGCGGGCAGGCCGCCGCGCACCGGCGTGCCGAGCTCGGGCTCGACGCGCAGGCCGCCGATCAGCCCGCCGCCCGCCGCCGCCTCGCGCGCCAGCCGCTCGTAGATGTGCGGCGGCCAGCTTTGCGCGCGCGTGGGCTGCGCGTGATAGCCGTAGGTCATGAACAGGATCAAAGCGGTGGAGGGCTCGCCCTTCGCCACCGCGCCCAGCACGCGCAGCGATTCCGCGAGGCCCGCCGCGCGGCCGCCGAACCGGCGCGCCACGGTCAGCCCGATCAGGCCGTGCTTGGCCAGCAGATCGAAATTGGCGCGGGGGAATTCGGCGCTGCGGTCATAGCTTTCGGCGGTCTCGGCCAGCCGGCGGGTGACCTCCTCCAGCAGCGGCTGCGGCACGCGGTTGGGGAATTGCGCGAGGCGGGTGATGGCGGACGAGGCGGTCATGCGGCTCACACCTTTTCCTGGATGATGCGGTTGAAGCGGTCGTCCCACAGCGGCCGGACATCGACAGCGTGCGGGATCAGCTTCTGCGCGGCGAACAGGTCGGCGACCGCCTGCTGCGAGGCGATCGCGGCGTCCGTCACCGGCTGCAGCGCGTAGACGGCGCTCGCCCGGCGGAACTGATCCTGCACGTAGGGCAGCGGCACGCCGATATCCCTGGCGATCACGCCGGCCCATTCGTCGCGGTGCGTTGCGGCCCAGGCCTGGCCCTGCCGGATCAGCCGCAGGTAGCGGCCGATCAGGTCCGCCTTGACCGGATCGGCCAGCGCATCGACATGCGCGGAGACGATGTAGTTGCCGGAGAGGAAGCCGAGCGCGGTCTTCAGGATGCGTGCGCCCTCGGTCGCGATCGCGCGCTGGATCGAGAAGCCGTAGATCGCCCACGCGTCCAGCGCGCCGCTGGAGAAGGCGGCCGCGCCGTCGGACACGCCCAGCGGCACCGGCGTGATGTCGGCCCAGCGGAGCCCCACCGATTCCAGCATGCGGATCAGGAAATATTGCGAGGTGGTCGCGCGGACATAGCCGACCCGCTTGCCCTTCAGGTCGGCAAGGCCCGCGATGCGCGATCCGCGCGGCACCAGCACCACCTGGTTGTTCACGTCGCCGTGCATCACGCCGACCTGGCGAAAGCTCTGCGTGTGCGAGGCGGCGGCGAACACCGGCGGGATCTCGCTCATGCCGCCGAAATCCAGCCCGCCGCCGTTCAGCGCCTCGATCACCAACTGGCCCGATTGGAATTCGCTATAATCGAGGCGGAAGTCTTGCGGCGCGAGGCCGGCCGTCTTCAGCAGCAGCCGGGTGTCGCCCTCGCCCTTGCCGGTGATCGAGGCACGCAGCGTGCCGCCGCCCGCCGCTGTCTTCGTCCCGCATGCCGCGACCAGTGCGCCGGCGGTGGCGACGCCGCCCGCCAGCACCGCGCGGCGACTCCACGCCGCGAGCAGCGGTCGCGGCCCGTCGCCGATTGCACCAGCAGGTCCCATAGTCGATCCGTTATCCCCGAATGGCAGCAGCGCCGCCGATACCCAAGCCATGCGCTAGGGTATGCGGCAACGTGCATTTCTTTCTAGGGCTGACACCGCAGCTTGATGATCAAGAATGGCTGATCGATCGCGCGAAGGTTCGTCATAGATCGCGCGGCAGCGCGACCCGGACGGCCTCGGCTCAGACCTCCCGGATCGCCGCCAGGATCCGCCGCTGGTCTTCCGGCCGGCAGATCAGCAGATCGGCGAGATAGACGTCGGGCTGGTTGTACAGGAGCGGCGCCCCGTCCAGCCGCGAGCAGGACAGGCCGTGCGCCGCCGCCACCGCGACCGGCGCGGCGGAATCCCATTCATACTGGCCGCCGGAATGCAGGTAGATGTCGGCCTCGCCACGCACCACCGCCATCGCCTTGGCGCCGGCCGAGCCCATCGGCAGCAGCTCGGCGCCCAGCATGCCGGCGACTGCGACCGCCTCGGCGGCGGGACGGGTGCGGCTCACCACCATGCGCAGCGGCGCGTTGGCCGGCGCGAGCGGCTGCGGCCGATCCGAGCGCAGCACCAGTCCCAGCCCCGGCAACGCGACCGCGCCGACACGGGCCACGCCCTCGACCGCGAGCGCGACGTGGACCGCCCAGTCGGTCCGCGCCTCGCCATATTCGCGCGTGCCGTCCACCGGATCGACGATCCACACGCGCGATTTGCCCAGCCGCGCGCGATCGTCCTGCTCCTCCTCGGACAGCAGCCCGTCGTCCGGCCGCGCGGCGCGGATCGCGTGGCAGAGGAACTGGTTGGCGGTCTCGTCGCCCGCCTGACCCAGCGCCTTGCACGAGAATACGCCCGACGCCCGCACGTCCAGCAGGATCCGTCCCGCCGTCTCGGCCAGGTGCGCGGCGAGCTCGGCGTCGGTCATACCCAGCCGATCAACCGCTCGACGATCAGGTCGGCCGCCTGCTCGGCGGTCATCGCGGTGGTGTCGATGCGGATTTCGGGGTCCTCCGGCGGCTCGTACGGACTGTCGATGCCGGTGAAGTTCGCCAGCTGCCCGGCGCGCGCCTTGGCGTAGAGCCCCTTCACGTCGCGCGCCTCGGCATCCGCCAGGGGGGTGTCGATATGCACCTCGACGAACTCGCCCGGCGCCATCATCTGCCGCACCATCGCACGCTCGGCGCGGAACGGGCTGATGAAGGCGGTGATCACGATCAGCCCGGCGTCGGTCATCAGCTTCGCCACCTCGCCGACGCGGCGGATATTCTCCACCCGGTCGGCATCGGTGAAGCCGAGATCCTTGTTCAGCCCGTGGCGGACGTTGTCGCCGTCGAGCAGGAAGGTGTGGCGGTTCATCCGCACCAGCTTCTTCTCGACCAGATTGGCGATGGTCGACTTGCCCGCGCCTGACAGCCCGGTGAACCACAGCACCGCCGGCTTCTGGTTCTTGAGGTCGGCATGCTTCTCGCGCGCGATGTCGAGCGCCTGCCAGTGCACGTTCTGCGCACGCCTCAGCGAGAAGTGCAGCATGCCCGCCGCGACCGTCGCATTGGTCAGCTTGTCGATCAGGATGAATCCGCCGAGCTCGCGGCTCTCGGCATAGGGCGCGAACACGATCGGCCGGTCGGTCGCGATCGTCGCCACGCCGATCGCGTTCAGCTCCAGCGTCTTGGCCGCGAGATGCTCCATCGTGTTGACGTTGACCTGATATTTGGGCGGCTGCACCGTCGCGGTCACCGTCTGGCTGGCGAGCTTCAGCCAATAAGGCCGGCCTGGCAGCAGCGCCTCGTCCGCCATCCACACGATCGTCGCCTCGAACTGGTCGGCGACCTGCGGCGGGCTTTCGGCAGCCGCGATCACGTCGCCGCGCGAGCAATCCACCTCGTCAGCCAGCGTCAGCGTGACCGACTGGCCGGCGACCGCCTGCGGCAAATCGCCGTCCAGCGTGACGATCCGCGCGACGGTGCTCGTCCTGCCCGACGGCAGCACCCGCACCGCGTCGCCCGGCGCAACCGCGCCATCCGAGATGAAGCCGGCGAACCCCCGGAAATCCAGGTTCGGCCGGTTGACCCACTGCACGGCCATGCGGAACGGCTTGGCCTGGTCGGCGACCTGATCGACCTCGACCGTCTCCAGATGCGCCATCAGCGTCGGGCCGTCATACCACGGCGTGTTCGCGCTCTTCGCGGTGATGTTGTCGCCCTTGAAGCCCGAGATCGGCATCGCGGTGAAGCCCGCGATGTCGATCGAGTCGGCGAACGCACGGTAGTCGGCGACGATCGCGTCGTAACGCGCCCGGTCGTAGCCGATCAGGTCCATCTTGTTGACCGCGAGCACCAGGTTGCGGATGCCGATCAGGTGCGCGAGGCAGCTGTGCCGGCGCGTCTGCGTCAGCACGCCCTTGCGCGCATCGATCAGGATCACGGCGAGGTCGGCGGTCGACGCGCCGGTCACCATATTGCGCGTATATTGTTCGTGGCCGGGCGTGTCGGCGACGATGAACTTGCGCTTCTCGGTCGAGAAGAAGCGGTAGGCGACGTCGATCGTGATGCCCTGCTCGCGCTCGGCGGCCAGCCCGTCGACGAGCAGCGCGAAGTCGATCTCGCCTCCCTGCGTACCGACGCGCTTTGAATCCGCCTCCAGCGCCGCGAGCTGGTCCTCGAAGATCATCTTTGAATCGTAGAGCAGCCGGCCAATCAGCGTGGACTTGCCGTCATCCACCGAACCGCAGGTGATGAAGCGCAGCAGCGACTTGTGCTGGTGCTGCAGCAGATACGCGTCGATGTCCTCGGCGATGAGCGATTCGACCTGATAGGCGCTGTCCGGGACGGTGGCGTCCATCAGAAATAGCCCTCCTGCTTCTTCTTCTCCATGCCCGCGCCGCCCGCATCCTTGTCGATCGCGCGGCCTTGGCGCTCGGAGGTGGTGGTCAGCAGCATCTCCTGGATCACCTGCGGCAGCGTCGCCGCCGCGCTCTCCACCGCCCCGGTCAGCGGATAGCAGCCGAGCGTGCGGAAGCGGATCGAGCGCATCGCCGGTACCTCGCCCGGCGCCAGCGGAAAGCGATCGTCATCGACCATCACCAGCATCCCGTCGCGCTCCACCATCGGCCGCGGCGCGGCGAAGTAGAGCGGCACGATCGGGATGTCCTCCAGCTGGATATATTGCCAGATGTCGAGCTCGGTCCAGTTCGAGATCGGGAACACGCGGATGCTCTCGCCCTTCGCATGCCGCGCATTGTAGAGATGCCACAGCTCCGGCCGCTGCTGCTTGGGGTCCCAGCGGTGGTTGGCCGAGCGGAACGAGAAGATCCGCTCCTTGGCGCGGCTCTTCTCCTCGTCCCGCCTGGCGCCGCCGAACGCGGCGTCGAAGCCGTATTTGTCCAGCGCTTGCTTCAGCCCTTCGGTCTTCCACATGTCGGTGTGGACCGCGCCGTGATCGAACGGATTGATGCCCAGCCGTTCGGCCTCCGGATTCTTGTAGACCAGCAGCTCCATGCCCGCCTCGCGCGCCATCCGGTCACGCAGTTCGTACATCGCCTTGAACTTCCAGGTGGTATCGACGTGCAGCAGCGGGAATGGCGGCGAGCTGGGATAAAAGGCCTTGCGCGCCAGATGCAGCATCACGGCGGAATCCTTGCCCACCGAATAGAGCATCACCGGCCGCTCTGCTTCCGCCGCGACCTCGCGCAGGATCTGGATGCTCTCCGCCTCCAGCCGTTGCAGGTGCGTCAGGTTCACCACGCCATGCCGCCGCGGCGCGATGGCGAGGTCGGCGCCGGCAGGGTCCGTCATGCGAGTTCCTTCTTCTGCCTGCCGCGCGGGGCGCCCATGCCGGACGGCCCGGCTGGCGCTGAACCGGCGGGACGCGGCGGGACGAGCTGTTGCGACTTCGTTGCTCCCGGCGGACGTGTACGCTACCTCGCCGGCCAGGCGAGACAATGACCGAAATCGGCCGGGTTCCAAAAGGCCCGATGCCCGCCGCGATCAAGCAAGAAAGGGTGTCGATGACGGTAGCTCATGTTGAACCCCCGCACGCAGAGGAAGGGCCGCGCAGGTGAGGCTTCGCTCGCTGCTGTTCGTTCCCGCCGACCGGCCCGAACGCTTTCCCAAAGCCGCAGCCAGCGGCGCCGACGCGCTGATCCTGGACCTCGAGGACTCGGTCGCGCCCGAGAAGAAGGCGTTCGGGCGGGAAGCGGCCGCCCGCTGGCTGCGCGAGGAGCGCGCCGTGCCGGCGTTCGTGCGGATCAACCCGCTGGATAGCGGGATGGCGCAGGACGATCTGGACGCGGTGCTGCCCTGCCGCCCCGACGGACTGCTCCTGCCGAAGGCCGAGGGCGCTTTCTCGATCGAGGCGCTGCTCGCGCTGGCCGGCGACGTTCGCCTGCCCCCGATCCTGCCGATCGCGAGCGAGACGCCGAGCGCCGTGTTCCAGCTGGGCAGCTACGCTGCGGTCTCCGCTCGTCTGGCCGGGCTCACCTGGGGCGCGGAGGACCTGCCCGCGGCCATCGGCGCGCTTTCGGCGCGCGAGGAGGATGGCAGCTACACCGCGCCGTACGAGATGGTGCGCTCGCTCGTGCTGTTCGCCGCCTACGCGGCAGGCGTGCCGGCGATCGAGACAGTGTTCCCGCGGATCGACGCAGCCGATGCGCTGACCGCCTATGTCGGCCGGGCGCGGCGCGACGGCTTCACCGGCATGATGGCGATCCATCCTGCCCAGGTCGCCATCATCAACGCCGGCTTTTCGCCCAGCGCCGCCGAGATCGAACATGCGCGCGCGGTGGTGGACATGTTCGCGGCGAACCCCGGCGCCGGCGCGCTCAAGTTGGAGGGAAAGATGATCGACCGCCCTCATCTCGTCCAAGCGCAGCGCATCCTGGCGACGCAGGAGCCGGCGACATAGCCGTCAGCGCGCGCGGCCGATCATCACGGTGATGCGGCGATCGGCGCTGCCCGATATCTGCAGCACGTAGGCACCGGAGGTCAGATCGAAATCGACGATCTTGCGGATTCCGGAGCAGTTCGGGCCATGACCATGCCCTGCCGACTCTAACGCGGCTGTGCCGCTCACCACATCCAGCCACGCGCCCGATCCGGCTGCGACGCGGTATCTGCCCGGGCTGTCGACGGTGAACGTCAGCATGCCGCCGTGGCTGCCCGGATCGCCCGGATGCGACGGCCGGGCGACATAATGGACCGCGGCCGTATCCACCAGCGCGACATCGACGGCGATGCCCGGTGCGAGCACGGCGCGGCCGAGCGATGCCTCGTCCCGCGCGGCGGCCAGCGGCCTGCGGTCGTTCCAGCCGGCCAGCGCCGGGGGCAGCGGCTCGGCATCCCTGGGGCAGACCGGCGCAGGCCGGCCCATCGCCGTGGCCGCTTCCTGCCCGGTCGCGGGCTGCGCCAGCATCGTGAGCAACGCTACCGCCACCATCCTCATCGCATGCTCCCGCCCCATACCATCCCTTGTCCCGACGCGCTGCGCCAACGCGCGTGGGCGTGTCAATGATCCGCGACGGAACGGCGTCGCGCCGGCGTTCAAGCCCTGCGACGAATGGACGCCGCGACTGGAGAATGCCCATGCCCCTCGCCCGATCGTGGATCGCCTTGCTGATGCTTCCCGTCGCCGCGCCGGCACCGGCGGAGCCGGGCGCGCCGCCGGCCCCGGGCGGTCTGTCGCTCGACCGGTTCCTGGCGCGCCAGACCGAGCGTATCATGGCGGCCGACAGCGACGGCGACGGGCGGGTCAGCCGCGCCGAGCTGAGCGCGCTGGCGAGGAACGGCCGCGATCCCGCGCGCCGCTTCGATGCGATGGACGCCGATCATGACGGCTATCTCGACCGGGCGGAGATCCAGGCGGCGCTCACCCGCCGGTTCCGGCGGATGGACCGCGACGGCAACGGCGTGCTCACGCCCGACGAGCGCGTGGCCGGGCGGATGCGACCGGATCGGGCGGCGCCCGGCGAGGCCGCCCCGCCGCAGCGCTGAACGGATGGCTGGACGCGATGGTGCCGGGAGCGGCGTTGCTTGAGCGGCGAGGATCCCGACGCCGGACTGATCGCGCGGGTCGGCCAGGGCGACGCGGCGGCGACGCGGGCGATGGTCAACGCCAAGCTGCCGCGCGTGCTGGCGCTCGCGCGGCGGATGCTGGGCGATGCGGCCGAGGCGGAGGACGTCGCGCAGGAAACCTTTCTGCGCGTGTGGCGCCAGGCAGCGCGGTGGCGGCCGGGCGCGGCGCGCTTCGATACCTGGCTACACCTGGTGACGCTGAACCTGTGCCGCGATCGGCTGCGGCGGCGGCGCGAGACGACCGTGCCGGCGATGCCCGAACCGGTCGATCCGGCGCCGCGGGCGGACGCCGCGCTGGACGAGGCGGCGCAGGCGCGCGCGGTGCAGGCCGCGATCGCGGCACTGCCCCAGCGCCAGCGCGAGGCGATCCTGCTGGTGCATTATCAGGACCTCACCAACATCGCGGCGGCGCAGGCGATGGCGATCAGCGTCGAGGCGCTGGAAAGCCTGCTGTCGCGCGGGCGGCGGGCGCTGCGCACGCGGTTCGCCGGACAGGAGGATTGCGGTGACTGAACCCCTGACGCCCTCCCGTTTCGCCGAGCTGGCCGATGCCTATGGCGGCACGATCGCGCGCTGGCCGGAGGCGGTGCGCGGCGAGGCGACGGTGCTGGCACGCCGGCCGGCGCTGCGCGCGCTGCTGGAGGAGGCCGGGCGGCTCGATACCCGGCTGGATCTGTGGCAGGTGCCACTAGCCGCGCCGGCGCTGCGCGAACGAATCCTCGCCGCGCGGCGGATTCCGCTCTCACACCGCGCGCGGCTCTGGCTGTCGGGGCTGGGGATCGCCACCGCGCTGGCGGGTGCCGTCGCTGGATCGGTCGCGGTGGCGGCGGCGCTGCCCGCGGATCACGCGCTGTCGGACGACGCCACCGCGTTCGGCGATCTCGCGCAGCAGGAGAATTGAATGGCGCCCCGCACGCTCAGGATCGTCTGCATCGTCTCCATCCTGCTGAACGTGTTCCTCGCGGCCGCGGCGGGGCCGCGG
>CAXUMU010000096.1:0-9754 GCA_964252145.1 uncultured Sphingomonadaceae bacterium | reverse complement strand
CGCGCTCGACATGGTCGCGCGGGCCGACGCCGCGCGCGACGCCGGCCGCTTCCGCGACGCCGGCCGGCTCTATGCCGAGGCGCTCCGCCTGATGCCGGCGACCGCCGCGATCCACCTCCAGGCCGGGCATATGTACAAGGAGGCGGGCGATCATCCCGCCGCCGAGCGCCATTATGGCGAGGCGCAGCGGCTGGCGCCCGACGATGCCGAGATCGCGCTGCAGCTGGGCCATTTCCACAAGGTATCGGGGCGGCTGCGCGAAGCCGAGCTGGCCTATCGCCGCGCGATCGCGCTGAAGCCACGCTGGGCCGCGCCCTTGACCGAACTGGGGCAGCTCGAACAGGCCGGCTGGCGCGGGGACGCGCCGATCGATCCGGAGGAATTGCGGCGCGCGGCCGACAGCGCTCGGCTCGCCCCCGAGGCCGCGCCGCTGCCGCCCGAGGCGCATCTGCGCGGCCATGCGCGGGGGATCGAGCTGCGCCACCTCGGCCGGCGCGAGCGGAGCCACTGGGGCATCGCCGACACGCTGCGCGGGGTGGAGGCGATCCGCGGCTTCTGCATCGCCGCCGATCCGGTGGTGGAGCTGCAGATCACCATCGGCGGCCACCTGATCTGGCGCGGCCCCCTGAAGGGCGGCTATCCGCTGAAATACGAATCCGACGATCCGGCGCTGCGCAAATATGTGTTCAACGTCTGGCTGGATTTCTCCGGCTTCGCGGCCGGGCGCCATGAGCTCGCCTTTCGCTGCATCGTCGCGCGCGGCCCGGCCTGGGTGCGCAGCTACCATGTGGTGATCGCGGCGCCGCTCTCGGAGGCCGAGCATGGCAGCTCCGACGGACTCGTTACGCTCGATCCGGGCGATCCCGGCTCGCCGGAGGCGCAGATCGATCGCCGCCCCAGCATGATCCGCCGCTCGCCGCGGCGCATGCTGGCCCAGCCGCCGCGCACCGTGCTGATCGTCCGCGCCGACCAGCTGGGCGACGTCGTGGTGTCGCTGCCGGCGATCCGGCGGCTGCGCGAACTGTTGCCGGGCGCGCGGCTGATCGGCCTCGTCTCGCCGGTGAACTGCGATCTCGCGCAGTCGCTGGGCATGTTCGACGAGCAGATCGTGGTCGAGTTTCCCGACGATCCGTGGGAGCGCCGGCGGGTCATGCCGATCGACCGGCAGGAGGCGCTGCGCGAGCGGCTGGCGCCCTATCGGTTCGACATGGCGATCGACCTGTCGGAGAACGACGCGTCGCGGCCGCTGCTGGTGCTGTCGGGCGCGCCGGTGCTGTGCGGCTTCCGCAGCGGCCGCGTGCCCGAGATGACGATCGAGGTGGGCGGCGACACGCACGACCGGCTCGACCGGCACGAGGTGGTGCCGCACACCAACAAGCTGATGGGCGTGATCGAATGGATCGGCGCGATGCTGGGCAGCCACTTCATGGCCGTGCCCCGCACCGACCTGTCGCGCGACCGGCTGGAGCGCTACGGGATCGGGCCGGGCGAGCGCTACGTCGCGCTCCACACCGGCGCGCGCAACGCCAGCAGCCGCTGGCCGGGCTATCTCGCGCTGGCCCGCCTGATCCTGGACCGGACCGACCTGAAGGTAATCCTGTTCGCCGAGGAGCTGCCGGCCGGCTCGCTCCCGCCCGAACTGGCCGGGTCGGGCCGCGTCACGCACATCGACGGGCGGCTGCCGTTCGACGATTTCGATGCCATCCTGTCGTTCTGCGCGGTACTCGTGGGCAACGATTCGGGCCCGAAGCATCTCGCGTCGCTGCGCGGGGCCAGGGTGGTCAGCGTGCACATGGCGCGCAACAACTGGAACGAATGGGGGCAGGAGGGCGAAGGCTATATCGTCAGCCGCAAGGTGCCCTGCGCCGGCTGCCTGATCCAGCACGATCCCGAGGAATGCGGTAAGGATTTCGCCTGCCTGACGCACATCTCCGCGGAAGAAATATACGGCGCGGTCGCCGACCTGCTCTGAGCCGCGCCGCAGGATGGAAGATCGCCGATGCTAGGCCGGATCAGGCGGCTGTTCAGGAGCCCCGCGACGCGCCTCGCCGGGCGGCTGGCCGCGCTCGCCGATGCGCTGCGCGATGCCGGCCACCATCACGCCGCCGCAATCCTCTACGACGAATCGCTCCGCATTCGCCCCGGCCGCGCGCCGATCCACGTCCAGGCCGGGCACATGTTCAAGGAAGCGGGCGATCTCGCGCGCGCCGAGGCCCATTATCTCGCCGCGCGCGAGCTGGCGCCGGACGATGCGGACGCGGCGCTCCAGCTCGGTCATTTCTACACGCTCGTCGGGCGCGCCGAGGAGGCGGGGGCGGCCTATGCGCGGGCTGCGGCCCTGCAGCCGGGCGCAGCCGCGCCGGCGGTAGCCGGGGCGCTTGCCCAAACCGGAGACGCCGAGGCGGCCGGTGCGGCCGACGACGTGATCCGCGAGCTGCTGCCGCGCCAGGCGGTCGAGGCGTTCGCGCCGATGGAATCGATCCACATCGCCCAGCTCGGCCGGATCGAGCGCACGCCGTCCGGCGACCGGCGCACGCTGCGCGGGGTGGAAGCGCTGCGCGGCTTCTGCATTTCGACGAGCGCGGTCCGCGCGTTCCAGATCCTGTGCGACGGCCGGCCGCTGCATCAGCAGACGCTGCCGGAACCGGAAGTCGTCGGCCCAAGCGAGCGGCGCAAGCTCGTGTTCAACGCCTGGCACGATTTCTCGGCCTGGCCGGAGGGCCGGCACGAGATCGAGTTCCGCTGCGACCGCGCCGACGGGACGGTCCAGTCGCGCCGCGAGCAGATCGTGATCGCGGCGCCGCTGGACGAGGCGCGGTTCCCGGACTCGGACGGGCTGGTCGCGCTCGACCCCGACGACCGGCGTACGCCGGAGGAGCAGATCGACGCCCGCCCCAGCATGGTGCGGCCGGCGACGCGCGCCTTGCTCGCGCGGCCGCCGCGCGCGATCCTCGTCCAGCGCGCGGACCAGCTGGGGGACTTGGTCGTCTCGGTCCCCGCGATCCGGCGCCTGCGCGAGATATTCGGCGATGCTCGCCTCGTCGGGCTGCTGACGCCGGCCAACGCCGCGCTGGCGGCGACGTTGGGACTGTTCGACGAGATCGTCATCGCCGAGTTCGGCGAGGATGCCGCATCCGGCCGGCGGGTGATGACGGCGGCGGCGCAGGTGCAGCTCCGCCGCCGGCTTGCATCGCACCGGTTCGATCTGGCGATCGACCTGTCCGAGAATTCGGATTCGCGCCCGCTGCTGCGGCTGTCGGGAGCGCCGCTGCTGTACGGCGTCGGCGGGCGCACCCACAGCTGGATGTCGGCCGGGCTGGACGGCTTCACCCGTGATCCGATCGACGGGCACGAGCGCGTGCCGCCCTCCGCGCGGATCGTCGGGCTGGTGGAATGGCTGGGGGCGCTGCTGCGCAGTCATGCCGTCACCGTCCCGCGCGGCGATCTCGATCGCACCCGGCTCGGCGCGTACGGCCTGATGCCGGGCGACCGCTACGTGCTGCTCCACGGCGGCGCGCGGCTGGCGTTCAGCCGCTGGCCCCATTTCGGCGCGCTCGCCGCGCTGATCCTGGAGCGCACCGACCGGACCGTCGTGCTGATGGACGGCGGCGCGGCCGACCTGCCCGACTCCGATCGCCTCCGCCGGATCGATGGCCAGCTGCCGTTCGACGATTTCGATGCGCTGCTGTCGTTCTGCGACGTGATGGTGGGCAATGATTCGGGTCCGAAGCACCTCGCCGCGCTGCGCGGCGCCAAGGTGGTCAGCGTCCATATGGCACGCACCAACTGGAATGAATGGGGGCAGGAGGGCGACGGCCTGATCGTCAGCCGCCGAGTGCCGTGCGCCGGCTGCGCGATCCATCACCATCCGGAGGAATGCGGCAAGGGCTTCGCCTGCATCGCCCACATCACCGCCGAGGAGGTATTCGCGGCGGTCGCCGGTCTGCTATGAGCGGGCCGCACCGGTTGCGCCGCGCCGGTCGCCGTTCTAGCAGCGGCGCGAGGCCGGTGGACCGGGCCGCGCGCGGCCGTATCGCGGGAAGGGACTAGCGCTTGGCGACCAAAGCAACCGCAGCACGCTCGCGCCCGGCCGAGCCTGCCGACGATCGGCGCTGGAATCCCCTCGCCGTCCATCTGCGCAACACGGTGCTGCGCGCCGCCCGCGACCTGGATGCGGTGCAGGACCAGATCGACTGCGCCGAGCTCGCGCTGGCGAGCGGCTATCCCGCCTCCGCCGGGCTGCTCTATGCCGCGATCTTCCTGGCATCCGGCTTCTCCCCCGCGCAGCGGCGCGGCCAGGCGGGGACGGCGCGGCGGATCGGGATCGACCTGGGCGACGATCCGCTTGCGCCGGCGGAGGCGGACGCGTCCCGCTTCTCGGTCGACATCGCCGTCGCCGACCTGACCCGCCTGCTGGCGATCCCGCACGACGGGGCGGAGGCCGACGCCGCCGCCGAAGCCGCGCCGGCCGATCTGTCGGGCGATGCGCTCGGCGCGACCTGCGAGCGGCTGGGCGAGCTGCTGCGGCGCCCCGACGATGCCGCTGCGCCGGAGCTGGCGGCGCTGCTCGCCAGCCTGCGCTGGGTGACGGAACTGCCCGAGATCGCGCTGGACGAACGGCTCGGCGCCAGCCTGCCCGATTTCATCGGCTTCCTCGCCTGCAACATCCTGCGCGATTTCCTGCGCGCCAACCGGGTGATCGCCTATCCGCCGCACGGATCGGCCGCGCTGCTGCGCGCCGCCGCGCAACTGGATGAAGCCGGGTTCCGCCCCTATTTCAGGAACGTCGCGCAGCTGATCCGCGGCCCGCGCGACATCTTCGCGCTGATCCAGCTGGCCGGCGCCGGGCGCGACGAGCAGGGCGGGGTCGATCGGCGCGAGCTCGGGCGCTGGGCCGCGATATTGTCCGTGCATCTCGACAAGGCGGCGCGGCTCGCGCTGGTGGACGAGATCGCCGATCTCGGCCTCACGGATGCGCTGGAAGGCCAGCTTCAGGCGGTGCTGCAGCGGCGCCCCGATGTGGAGCTGCTGTGGCGGATCCGCGACGCGGCGCTGGACACCGGCGACATGGCGGTGGCCATCCGTGCGCAGGAGGCGGTGCGCGACCTGTCTCCCAGGAACGCGATCGAATGGACGATCCTGGGCGAGATCGCGGGCACGGCGGGCGAGGCGCCGGCAGCAGAGGCGGCGTTGCTGGGCGCGCTGCGGATCGCACCCCAGGACCAGGGCATCATGGAGCGGCTCGTGGCGCTCGCCGAGGGTCGTTTCCAGCGGTTCCGCGTGACGGGCGGGTTCGGCACGCCGCACCACCGCCGGCAGCTCCGCCGGCGGCGGGCATCGGCCCGGTGATCGCGCGCCGCCGGCGCGTCCGCGGGGCACCGATCCATGCCGAGCGTTGATAGCGCCGGCGGTGCGCGGTTGCGGACCCGGCGGGTCACGGCCGCCGACTATCGTGACGGGCCGCTCGGTTCGTTCCTGGCCGAGCCGCTGATCGAGGTGGCCGACGCGGCGATGGCGCCGATCGCCCCGTCCGCGAGCCAGGCGGCCGTGTTCGCCGGCTACCGCCTGCAGGAGATCGCGGACTATCGTGCCGCGCTCCAGGGCTGGTTCGCGGCGGTGCGCGAAGGCGGGCACCTCGTCGTCGTCGTGCCGCATGCGTTCCTGCACGATCGGCTGGATGCGCTGCCGTCGCGGTGGAACCCGGCGCAGCGCCGGCTCTACACCCCGGCCTCGCTGCTGGACGAGGTGGAGGAGGCGCTCGCACCCAACAGCTACCGCGTGCGCCGGCTGGCCGACGACGACGCCGGCTACGACTACGGCCTGGAGCCTGCCCTACCCCCAACCGGGCATCACGACATCCTGCTGGTGCTGGAGCGCATCGCGCCGCCGGCGTGGAACCTCGACCCGGTCCCCCTGGTCCGCACGCCGGCGCCGCGCGACCGGTTCGAGCCGGACCGTACGCGCATCGAGCGGACGTCGCTTGTTCCCAGGCAAACGATCCTGATCCTGAAGCTCGATCACCTCGGCGACTTCATCATGAGCGTCCCGGCGCTGGAAAAGGCGCGCGCCGCGTTTCCGGATGCCCACATCACGCTCGTCGTGGGATCGTGGAACCTCGCGATGGCGCAGGAACTGGGGCTGTTCGACCTGGTGCTGGCATTCGATGCCTTTCCGCGCAACTCCACCGAGGAGAAGGTGGACGTGCCGGGCAAGACGGCATTGTTCGAGGCGCTGATCGTCGGCGCCTACGACCTCGCGATCGATCTGCGCACCGATGCGGACACGCGCTTCCTGCTGCGCTGCGTGCGGGCTCGGCTGCGCGCGGGCCTGGGGACCCGCGGGCAATTCCCGTTCCTCGATATCTTTCTGCCGGTGGACGGCACCCGCCACGCGCGCGAGGCGGTGGCGCGGGTCGAGATCCCGCCCGACGCTTTCGCCGCGCAGCCCGCCTGTACCCGCAATCGTTTCCAGATCGCCTGCGACGGCGGGCGCGTCGACTTCCATGCCGGCGCGATCCTGTGGGGGCCGTTCCGCCGGCTCGATGCCGGGCGCTATCTGTTCGAGACGTTCGTCGCAGTCGATCCGCATACGCCGGGCGTCGTCGGCTACGACGTCGCGCTGGACGCGGTGCCCGTGGTGCGCGGTACGCTCACCGAATCGCGCGAACTGAGCTTGGTCTTCACCACCGAGACCGACCTGGCCAGCTTCGAGTTCCGGCTGTGGGCGCAGCACGACGTGCCCGTGCCGAACCTGCAATTCTACGGCGGCCGCCTGATCCGCCAGGGCGCCAGCAGCGTGCTGCACCAGTCCGAATATCTCCAGCTGCTGGTGGAACTCGTCGCGATCCGCGTCGGTCGCGACGGGGTGCTGCACGACGAGGGGGGCGCGCCGTGAGCCACATCCTCCTCGCGCCGTTTTCGAACAGCGAGATACGCGACTGGCCGGCCGGCCATTATGCCGCGCTCATCCGCATCCTGCTCGATCGGTGGCGCGGCGCCGGGACGATCCGCGTGATCGGCCTGCGCAACCAGCGGCTGCGCGCGCGCGCGATCGTGCGCGATTTCGACGCGACGCGCGTGCGCAACGAGTGCGGCCGCCTGTCATGGCACGAGCTGCGCGTCGAGATCGCCCGGGCCGCCTGCGTGATCGGCAACAATAGCGGGATCGCGCACCTGTCCGGCTATCTCCGCGTGCCCACGGTGTGCGTGTTCGGCGGCTCGCACCAGCGGCTGGAATGGCGGCCGCTGGGCGTCACGGTGACGACGATATCGCGCGCGATCGGCTGTGCGCCCTGCCATCTCGATCATGGCGGCACTTGCCCGCACGACAAGGCGTGCCTGAACGACATCGATCCCGCGACGGTCGCCGATACCGCGCTGGCGACGATCGCGCGCGGCACCGGCGGCATGCCCGGCGATGCGGAGCCGGCGCGGTGAGCGGCGGCTGGTTCGTATCGCGCGGGTCGACCCGGACCGACGCGCTCGCCGCCGAGGTGGAGCGCCTGGCAGCGCTCGTCGAGGCGCTCGCCGCGCGCTGCGACCGGATCGCGGACGAGCGGCGGGCCGATGCCGCGCTGCTCGACGAACTCCGCCAGCGGCTCGCCGCGTCGGCGGAAGAAGCGCATGACCATCGGATCGCCGCCGGCCGCCAGGCGGAGGAGGTGACCGACTCGGTGGAGCGGCTGCGCCTGCGCCTCGCCGCGCTGGAGACGCAGCGCGTCTGGGACGGCGAGGAGATGCAGCGCATCGCCGACGGGCTGCTCCAGCAGATCGCGCGGCTGCGGCGTCCCGGTGGCGACGGGGCGAGTTGACAAGTCGCCCGCCGATGGTGCTCAACCGGTCCATCACAAGGGACCGATCTGCCGGATGACCATCACCGCCGAACCACTGCTCGATGTCCGCGACGAGGCCGGCCTGCGCGCGTTCGTGACCGATCTGTACGCGATCTTCGTGGCGCGCGAGCCGGATGCGGCCGGGCTCGCCCACTATGTCGCGGCCCTGCAGGACGGCCTGCCGCCGGCCGAGCTGGTCAAGACGTTCGCATCCTCCGACGAGCATCGCGAGCGGCAGCGCCGCCAGGTCCTGATCGATCTGGCCGCGTCGCGCCGCGCCGCGCAGGCCGCCGAGGGCGGCGCGCCCGCGCAGGACGCGGCGTTCGACTCGTCCGATATCTTTCCTGAGGATTATGCCCCGCCCGGCGAGGCGGGACGCAGCTACCGGGACCGGCTGCGCTCCGGCTTCCTCGCCAAATATTGCAGCGGGCCGCTGGTGCTGGACGTCGGCTATTCGGGCTACGACAATCCCGACAAGAAGCCCGCGCTGCCGCAGGCGATCGGAATCGACCTGGACTATCCCGGCTATGACGGGATCCGCCTGCCGTTCGACGACGGCAGCGTCGACACGATCTTCTCCAGCCATTGCCTGGAGCATATCCTGGCCGAC
Source organism: uncultured Sphingomonadaceae bacterium (assembly GCA_964252145.1). Classification (GTDB taxonomy): domain Bacteria; phylum Pseudomonadota; class Alphaproteobacteria; order Sphingomonadales; family Sphingomonadaceae; genus JAQGLK01. The sequence continues at coordinate 1,313 of CAXUMU010000096.1, read as the reverse complement.
CATGCGGCGATCCGCGACTGGTACCGCGTGCTGCGGCTGGGCGGGTTCATCGTGTGCATGGTGCCGAGCCAGGCGCTCTACGAAAAGAAGCGCTTCCTCCCCTCCAGCTTCAACGGCGACCACAAGCGGATGTACACGCCGGCGAGCCTGGCCGCGTCGTTCGAGACCGCGCTGGAGGTGAACTCCTACCGCGTCCGCCATCTCGCCGAGAACGACAAGGGTTTCAATTACGCGCTCGGCCCCGACGTCCATTCGGACGGCGCGTACGAGATCGAGATCGTGATCGAGAAGATCCGTCCGCCGGCCTGGCAGCTCGCCTGAGCGGCGGCTAACCCGGGCCGGCTGCGGCCGCATCGCCGGTGCGGCGGCCCACGCCGAATACCTGGCCGCCGCCGGCGCCGGACAGCACGCGTTCCGCGACCGACCCCAGCGATGCGGGCGTCGCCGGCGAGATGTCGAAGCCGGTCCGCAGCAGCTCCTCTTCCTCGCTGCCCCAATAGCGCAGCCGGGTCGTGTTCAGCAGGACGCGGCTGGTCCACTGGCCCAGCGTGCGCCGCAGGCCGGCTTCGGGCGACTGCCCCCGCGCCGCGATGACCGCGTCGGCGGAGCCGACCACCACCAGCACCCCCGCGCTCGGCCCGGACAATTCGCCCAAGCTGACCGACTGGCCGTTCTCGCGCGTCAGCCGCTGGATGCCGCCGCGGAAGTAAGCGGGCTCGATCGCCGCGCCGGCCGCCTCCACCCGCCGCACCGCCTGGCGGAACAGCGCCGCCAGATGATCGTAGGCGCTCAGCCGCTGGATCAGGATCGGGGTGCGGTTGCGCAGCACGCTGCGGAACACCGGGGTGAACGCCCCCGCGCGGTCCGCCGTCGCTTCCACCGTGCGGCGCGCGTCCAGATCCTGCGTGGTCTCGGCCGACGCCCGCCGCAGGCTGCGCCCCAGCATCCGCGTCACCGCCCCGTCGAACAGCGAGATGCTCTGCCAGTTCGAGGCGAACGCCTCCAGCCGGTCTTCGGTATCGCGGTGCCTCTCGCCGTTGCGGCGCATCGCCGCCGCCGCGCGCCACGCGAGCACCAGCACGGCGAGCGCGAGCGGTACCGCCGGCGCCGCGACGCGCGCGTAGCGCCACCAAGCGGGCGGGGTTGCCGTCGCGGCGGCGAGCGGCACGACCTGCGTCTCGACCGTCAGTTCGGCCGACTGGACCAGGCGGACCGGCGGCGGCGGCGGCATCACGACCTCCGGCAGCCGCGTGACGAACAGCAGCGCGGCGAGCGTGACCGCCTGCGCGAGCGAGAGCATCGCGATCCACGGC
>CAXUMU010000095.1:0-9813 GCA_964252145.1 uncultured Sphingomonadaceae bacterium | reverse complement strand
GGCTGGGGGTGGGGCCTCTCAGCAAGCACCCCGCGCGCGGATACGCCCCACCCCAACTCCTCCCCTCAAGGGGAGGGGCTCGGTTTGCGCCATGACAGGGCGGTTCATCAGCCTGGAGGGCGGCGAGGGGGTCGGCAAGTCGACGCAGGTGCGCGCGCTGGCCGCCGCGCTGCGGTCGCGCGGACATGACGTGGTCGAGACCCGCGAGCCGGGCGGCAGCGCGGGGGCGGAATCGATCCGGGCGCTGCTGCTGGAGGGGACGCCCACGCGCTGGACCGCACCGTCGGAGGCCTTGCTGTTCGCCGCCGCCCGCGCGGATCATGTCGCGCGGACGATCCGGCCGGCGGTCGCGGCGGGGAGGTGGGTGCTCAGCGATCGCTTCCTCGACAGCTCGATCGCCTATCAGGGCGGGGCGGACGGGATCGGCGCGGAGGCGATCCGCGCGCTGCACGCGATCGGCAGCGGCGGGCTGCTGCCCGACCGCACGCTGCTGCTGACGCTGCCCGAGGCCGAGGCGGCGGCGCGGGCGAAGCTACGCGACCGGGGCGGCGCGGACCGAATCGGCGCGCGCGATCCGGCCTATCACGCGCGCGTCGCCGCCGCCTTCAACGCGCTGGCATCCGACGAGCCCGAGCGGATCCGCGTGGTGGATGCGCTGGGCGCGCCGGACATGGTGACCCGCCGCCTGCTCGCCGCGCTGGAGGGGCTGGCGTGACGCGCCTGTTCGGCCATGCGGCGGCGGTCGCGGCGTTCCGCGAGGCGCTTGCCGGCGAACGGATGCACCATGCCTGGCTGCTGACCGGACCGCCGGGCGTGGGCAAGGCGACGTTCGCGCATGCGGCGATGCGGCGCATGCTCGCGGATGCCGGCGGGCCGCCGATCGATCTGCCGGGGCTGGCCTTACCCGACGAGCACCGCATCCTGAGCCTGATCAATGCCGGCAGCCACCCCGACCTGCGCATCCTGGAGCGTCAGGCGCGGGAGACGACGGGAGAATTGGCGCGCAACATCAGCGTGGGCCAGGTTCGGGCGATGCAGGGTCTGTTCGCGGCCACGCCGGCGATGTCGCGCCACCGCGTGGTGCTGATCGATGCGATCGACGACCTCGAACCGTCCGCTGCCAATGCGCTGCTGAAGAATCTGGAGGAGCCGCCGTCGGGCGCGCTGTTCCTGCTGGTCAGCCACGCGCCGGGGCGGCTGCTGCCCACGATCCGCTCGCGCTGCCGCACGCTGCGCTTCGCGCCGCTGGAGCAGGCCGACGTGCAGGACGCGCTGCGCCAGGCGATGCCCGAGGCGGACGGCGACGAGATCGCGACGCTGGCCACGCTGGGCGGGGGCGCGCCGGGCAAGGCGATGCGCTTCGCCGGGCTGGACATCGCCGCGCTGGACGAGGCGATGGCCGCGCTGATCGCGCGCGGCGATCCGACCAATTCGGTGCGCGCCGCGCTCGCCAAGCGGCTCTCGGGCAAGGCGGCGCAGGCGCGCTACGAGGCGTTCCTGGAGCGCGTGCCGACCAGCATCGCCGCGCATGCGCGCGGGCTGGGTGGCGACGCGCTGGCGCAGGCGATCGGGCTGTGGGAGCGGGCGCGGGCGCTCGCCGAGAGCGCGGTCCGGCAGTCGCTGGATGCGCAGAGCGTGGTGTTCGAACTGGCCGGGCTGCTTGCCGCGCTTGCTCCGTCGGGCGGTGCCGCTAAAGCCTGACGGCATGGGCGAGCCGTATTACATCACCACCGCGATCAGCTATCCGAACGGCAGGCCGCATATCGGCCACGCCTATGAGGTGATCGCGACCGACGCGATCGCGCGCTACCACCGCCTCTCCGGCCGCGAGGTGTATTTCCTCACCGGCACCGACGAGCACGGGCTGAAGATGGCGCAGGCGGCGCGCGACCGGGGCATCGCGCCGGGAGCGCTGGCGGACGAGATGTCGTCCTATTTCAGGGAGATGGACGCGGCGCTGAACATCTCGTTCGATCGCTTCATCCGCACCACCGAGCCCGAGCATTATGCCGCTTCGCAAGCGATCTGGCAGGCGATGGCCGACAATGGCGACGTGTATCTCGGCCGCTACGAGGGCTGGTATTCGGTGCGCGACGAGGCGTTCTACGGCGAGGAGGAACTGGTCGACGGGGAGGGGGGCGTGCGCCTCTCGCCGCAGGGCACGCCGGTGGAATGGACGGTGGAGGAGAGCTGGTTCTTCCGCCTCTCCGCCTATGCCGACCGGCTGCTGGCGCATTACGAGGCCAACCCCGACTTCATCCGCCCGGAAAGCCGGCGCAACGAGGTGACGAGCTTCGTGCGCGGCGGGCTGTCCGACCTGTCGATCTCGCGTACCAGCTTCGACTGGGGGGTGCCGGTGCCGGGCAGCCCCGGCCACGTGATGTACGTGTGGGTCGATGCGCTGACGAACTATCTGACCGGCGCGGGTTATCCCGCCGCTACAAGCTGTTGGCCGGCGGACCTGCATGTGATCGGCAAGGATATCGTGCGCTTCCATGCGGTCTATTGGCCGGCGTTCCTGATGTCGGCGGGTCTTGCCTTGCCGAAGCAGGTGTTCGGCCACGGCTTCGTGCTGAACCGCGGCGAGAAGATGTCGAAGTCGGTCGGCAACGTGGTCGATCCGGTGGGGATGGCGGAGACCTACGGCGTCGACCAGTTGCGCTATTTCCTGCTGCGCGAGGTGAGCTTCGGGCAGGACGGCAGCTACAGCCACGACGCGATCGTGACGCGCTCGAACGCCGATCTGGCCAACGGGCTCGGCAATCTGGCGCAGCGTTGCCTGTCGATCATCGCGAAGAATTGCGACGGGCGGGTGCCCGCGCCGGGCGATCTGACGCGCCCCGACCTGGATTTGCTGGCCGATCTGGACGTCGCGGCGGATGCGGCGATGGAGACGATGCAGTCGCTCGCGATCCACAATGCGCTGGCGGCGATCTGGGGCGGCGTGTCGGCCGCTAACGTATATTTCGCCGAACAGGCGCCGTGGACGCTGCGCAAGACCGATCCCGCGCAGGCGGACCGCGTGCTCTACGTCGCCGCCGAAGCAGTTCGCCGGCTCGCGATCCTGGTGCGTTGGGTGATGCCGGCGAGCGCCGACAAGCTGCTCGACCAATTGGGGCAGGCGGCCGACGCACGCGATTTCGCGGCGCTCAGCCGTGCGCTGGAGCCGGGGCTCGCGCTGCCGCCGCCGCAGGGCGTGTTCCCGCGCTTCGTGGAGGCCGCGGCATGAGGCTGATCGACAGCCATTGCCACCTCAATTATGCCGGACTGATCGAGCGGCAAAGCGAGGTGCTGGAGCGCGCGCGCGCCGCCGGCGTCACGACGATGCTCAACATCGCGACGCGCGAGCGCGAGTGGGGCGACGTGATCGCCACCGCCGAGCGCGAGGCCGACGTTTGGGCGACGGTGGGCATCCACCCGCACGAGGCGGACGAGCATCCCGACATCGACACCGCGCGGCTGGTCGCGGCGGCGGCGCATCCGCGCGTGGTGGGCATCGGCGAGACCGGGCTGGATTATCATTACGACCATAGCGACCGCGCGCGCCAGCAGGCGAGCTTCCGTTCGCACATCGCCGCCGCGCGGCTGACCGGGCTGCCGCTGATCGTCCACACCCGCGACGCCGAGGAGGATACCGCCGCGATCCTGGCCGACGAGATGGCGGGGGGCGCCTATCCGGGCGTGATCCACTGCTTCACCGCCAGCGCAGGTTTCGCGCGCAAGGCACTGGATCTGGGGCTGTTCATCTCGATCTCCGGCATCGTCACGTTCAAGAACGCGAAGGACCTGCAGGCGACTGCGGCGGCGTTGCCGGCGGACCGGCTGCTGGTCGAGACGGACTCGCCGTTCCTCGCGCCCGTGCCGCACCGGGGCAAGCCGTGCGAGCCCGCGTTCGTGGCGGATACCGCGCGGTTCCTGAGCGGGCTGCGCGGCGAAACCTACGAGGATCTGGCGGCAACCACCGCCGACAACTTCCTGCGATTGTTCGGGAAGGTCAGGCCATGAAGGCGGTGCTGCTGGGCTGCGGCACCTCATCGGGCGTGCCGCGGATCGGGGGCGACTGGGGCGATTGCGATCCGCGCGACCCGCGCAACCGCCGCCGCCGCGCCTCGATCCTGATCGAGAGCGCGACGACGCGCATCCTGGTCGATACCTCGCCGGATCTGCGCGAACAGCTGCTGTCGGCCGACGTGGGCACGGTGGACGCGGTGATCTGGACGCACGATCATGCCGATCACTGCCACGGCATCGACGACCTCAGGCAATTGTTCCACGCGCGCGGCGCGCCGGTCGACGGCTATGCGCGGGCCGAGACGCTGGCGGCGCTGGACCAGCGCTTCGGCTATGTGTTCAGCGGGCGCGACGGCTATCCGGCGACGGCGACCGCGAACCGGCTGGCCGACGACATCACGATCGGCGACATCCGCGTGCGCACCGTCGATCAGCCGCACGGATCGATCACGTCGGCGGGCCTGCGGTTCGAGGCGGACGGCGCCGCGATCGGCTATGCGACCGATTTCCATGCGGTGACCGACGCGATGGCATCGCTGTACGCCCGGCTGGACCTGTGGATCGTCGACGCGCTGCGCGCCAAGCCGCATCCGACGCATCCGCACCTGGCCTTCACGCTGGGCTGGATCGCGCGGCTGCAACCGGCGCGCGCCGTGCTGACGCACATGGACCAGTCGATGGATTATGCGGCGCTGGCGGCCACGCTGCCGGCCGGCGTCGAGCCCGGACGGGACGGACTGACGGTGGTGCTGGCATGACCGGCGATCAGCTGGCCGGCGTGATCGGCGTGATGCTGATGCTGACGCTGGTGGGCAGCGGGCTGATCGCGCGGCGGCTGCCGGCAAAGCAGACGCTGGCGATGGCGCTGCTGTGGCTGGGGCTGTTCGGCATGGCGTTCGTGATCGCCCACACGCTTGCCTGACCCGTTATGGATTTTACATAATGTATATTATCAGACTGAGCGGTGCGGCGGGAGGGCGGCGATGATCGATCGGCTGCGTGCGATCATGGCCAGCTTGCGCGATCCCGTCACCGGCTGCGACTGGGATCGCGCGCAGAGCTTCGCCACGATCGCGCCGTACACGATCGAGGAAGCCTATGAGGTGGCCGACGCGATCGCGCGCGAAGACATGGCCGCGCTGAAGGACGAGCTCGGCGACCTCCAGCTGCAGGTGGTGTTCCATGCGCGGATGGCCGAGGAGATCGGCGCGTTCGACCTGGACGACGTGATCGCCGCGATCGGCGCCAAGATGGAGCGCCGCCACCCGCACATCTTCGCGGGCGGCGACAATCCCGGCTGGGAGACGCTGAAGGCCGACGAACGCGCCGCGGGCAGCGACCCGAGCGCCTTGGCCGGCGTGGCGCTGGCGCTGCCGGCGCTGCTGCGTGCGGAGAAGTTGCAGAAGCGCGCCGCGCGCACCGGATTCGACTGGCCCGATGCCGTCGGTCCGCGCGCGAAGGTGATCGAGGAGATCGGCGAGATCGACCGCGCCGCCGGCGATGCGGCGCGGCGCGAGGAGATCGGCGACCTGCTGTTCTCGGCGGTCAATTGGGCGCGGCACCTGGGCATCGATCCGGATGCGGCGCTGCGCGAGGCCAACGCCAAGTTCGAGGCGCGTTTCCGCGCGATGGAGGCGGCAGCGGGCGCCGACTTCCCCGCCCTCCCCCTCGACGCCAAGGAAACGCTGTGGGGCGCGGCGAAGGCGGCTGTTGGAAACATGGGCGCACCTCCGGCGGCGGACGGCTGACGAAAGGAGCTTCGCGATCGGCGCGTTCCCGCCACGGAAATCCGGGTGGGACTGGAGGTACTCAAGAGCCTGAACATCCTTGGCTCAAGGTGGATCGCTCAGGGCCCGTCCCGCACGGAATGTGGCGTCATGCCGACCGTGCTTGCGGCGCGGGCGGCGTTGCGGGCAACCATTGGGCCGGCGATCCGGTAACGTGCGAAGCTTCGACTGGAACCGGATGATTCCGCGCCGATCGCGTGCGGTCGGGACCCAGGGGCCGAACCGCCAAGCCGCCCGCGGGGATGTGATCGGCATCCACGCGAACGGGCGGCTTATAACCTATATGGTTCATATTGTCAACCCAGCGAAAGCTGGGATCTTGCGCCATGGGGCGCTGCGTTCGATCCGGCGTTGCGACCGACCTACAAGAGATGCCAGCTTTCGCTGGCATGACGGCAATGTTGGGTAGCAGTGTCCGGCAGCCGCGCCCGGGAGCGGCTATCCCGGCCCGCGTTCGAATACCGGGATGCCCGGCGGGATCGCCGCCCAGTCAGGCCGCCCTTGCGTGAAGATCGCGACCCTGGGCCGGAACTGCGCGGGATCGTCCAGCGAGCCGGCGTAGATCGTGTGGCTGTCGTCCTCGCCGCGCACGCCGCCGAAGACCAGGCTGCCGCAGCGCGGGCAGGAATTGCGCAGCGCCTCGGGCCCGCTGGCGGCGGGCGAGCGGTGGATCGCGCTTTCGCCGGTGATCCGCACCGCCGCCGCGGGGAAGCCCAGGAACGGGATGAACCCGCCGCCCGACGCCTTGCGGCAGTCCGCGCAGTAGCAATGGCCGGCGTAGAGCGGATCGCCCGTCGCCTCGTAGCGGAGCGCGCCGCACAGGCAGCCGCCGCCATATCGGGTGTCGTCGCTCATCGGGCGATGCTACGGCGCCGCGTCACGCCTGCGCAAGCCCGCGGGTCAGCATGGCTCGTCATGCTCGAGGTTGCGATAGGCGCGGTCCCAGTCGCCCAGGTTCGCCATCGCCTCGTGCACGAACGCCGAATTGCGGATGCCGCCCAGGAAGAAACGCGAGAGCAGGCTGCCGGGAAAGCCCACCGGTCGCAGCAGCTGGATCAGAAGAACGACGCGCATCTCATTGGTATCGTTCCATACTTCGTGTGGGTACGTATCGTCGAACAGCAGGCAGCGGCCCTCGTCCCAATGCACCGTTCGGTCTGCCACCCGCATCCGGCAGTCCGCGCGGCGCTGCGGCGTGACGAGGCCCAGATGGGCAGTGAAGATGCCCTTGGTGACGCCGCGGTGACGCGGGATGTGCGCGCCGGGTTCGAGGATCGAGAAGAAGGCCGAGTTGAGCCCGGGCAGCCGCTCGACCAGCGCCGCGGTGAGCGGCGCCCGCGCGCAATTCTCGGCGATGCGGTGGCCGTAGCCCCACAGGAAAAAGGATCGCCACTTGCCGTCGCCGGCGATCCGCGCATGATCGGGCGAGATCTCGTTGAGCGGCGGAATCGCGTCGCGGTGCGCCAGGATGCGCAGCGCCTCGCCGCGGACGTCCTGCCACGAGGCTTCCACCATCGGCACCCACGGAAAGTCCCGAGCGTCGAGCACCGGCGCGTTGGGGATGCGGGAGGACCGGGCGATCAGCCGGTCGACGGCGGGGCGGAGCCGCTTGCCGGCGCGGATCAGGAACGGGCGGCGCTTGGGCCGACTGGCGAGTGACGCGTCGCCACGCGAGGCAAGGGGCACGATCCACTCCGGAGCCGCTTGGGGGCATGCTGGCGGGACGAATCGGCGGTTTCAATAAAATGGGTTAGTGCATCCGCACGCGGCGACGCCCGCTCAGGCGATGCCCGCTCAATCGCGGTCGGGCGCGCCGGGCGGGAAGAAGCCGCGGTACGGCCGCGCCTCGTCCACCGCGCGGGCGAAGGACGGCCGCGCGAGCAGGCGGGCGCGGTAGGCGGCGAGGTTGGGGCGGTCGCCGCCGATCGGATGGACCCAATCGGCGTAGAAGAGCGACGGCGCCGCCGCGCAATCGGCCAGGCTGAACGCGTCGCCGGCGGCCCATTCGCGGCCGGCGAGATGGCGATCCAGCCAGGCGTAGATCGAATCGAGCCGGGCGTGCGCATCGGCCACGCCGCGGGGATCGTGCTCGCCCTCCCCGCGCATCACGTCGGCGACGATCTTCTGCATCGGCGTCATCACATAATTGTCGAACAGCCGGTCGAGCAGGCGGACATCCAGCGCCGCGCGTGCATCTGCGGGGATCAGCCGCACCGGGCCTGGGTGGTGAAGGTCGAGATGCTCGACGATGATGCTGGCCTCCACCACCGTGCGTGCGCCGTCCAGAAGCGTCGGGAAAAGCTTGAGCGGCCAGAGCCGGGCCAGTTCCTCGGCCGCGGCGGGGTCGTCGGGGCTGCCGACGATGCGGTAGGTGAAGGGAGTTGCGTTCTCGTAGAAGGCGATCAGCGCCTTCTGGCAATAGGACGAGAAGGGGTGGGCGTAGAGCGTGAGCATGCGGCCTCCGGAGCAGGACGCCGAAATTGGGCTGGCACGGCTGAGCACGCAAGCCCGACATCAAGCGCCACGCCGCCTTGCTCGGTACCTATGCCGCTAAAACAACGAGCAGTACCCCGGCGCAGGCCGGGGTCCAGCGACGTGCGGCCCGACACTGGACCCCGGCCTGCGCCGGGGTACGGAAGCGGCATTAATCCCGCGCCAGGAACCGGTCCCAGTCCGCTTCGGACAGGCGCACTTCCAGCGTGATCGCGCCTTCCTCCTCCACCTGCTCCAGCACTTCGCCGTGCGCATGGAGCCAGGCGATCGAGGCGCCGTCGCCGGCATCGACGCGCACCGCGCGGACGCGCGCGCCGGCGGTGAGCTGTTCGGAGAGCGCGCGGGCGAGCGCGTCGATCCCCTCCCCGGTCAGCGCGGACAGCAGGACGACGTCGTCGCGGCGCGCGGCCTCGGCGGCGACGAAGGCGGCGCCTTCCGCGTCCAGCGCGTCGAGCTTGTTCCACGCCTCGATCATCGGCGCGGCGCCTTCGCCCGCCACGCCGATGTCGGCCAGCACCTGCTCGACATCCTGACCTTGAGCCTCGCTGTCGGGATGCGAGATGTCGCGGACGTGGACGATCAGGTCGGCCGAGACGACCTCCTCCAGCGTGGCGCGGAACGCGGCGACCAGTTGCGTCGGCAGATCGGAGACGAAGCCCACCGTGTCGGACAGGATCGCCTTGTCGATCCCCGGCAGGCCGATCTGGCGCATCGTGGGATCCAGCGTCGCGAACAGCAGGTCCTCGGCCATCACGGTCGCGCCGGTCAGGCGGTTGAACAGCGTCGACTTGCCGGCATTGGTGTAGCCGACCAAGGCGATCACCGGCCACGGCGCGCGGCGGCGGCGATCGCGGTGCAGCCCGCGCGTGCGCGCGACCTGCGCCAGCTCGCGGCGGAGCTTCGCCATGCGGTCGCGGATCAGGCGGCGGTCGGCCTCGATCTGCGTCTCGCCGGGGCCGCCCAGGAAGCCGAACCCGCCGCGCTGGCGCTCGAGGTGGGTCCAGCTGCGCACCAGCCGGCCCTGCTGGTAGTCGAGATGCGCCAGCTCGACCTGGAGGCGGCCCTCGGCGGTGGCGGCACGCTCGCCGAAGATCTCCAGGATCAGCCCGGTGCGGTCGATCACCTTGGCGTCGAGCGCTTTCTCCAGATTGCGCTGCTGGATCGGGGTGAGCGCTGCATCGACGATCACGAGGCTCGCCTCCGCCATCCGCGCGGCGGTGGCGATCTGCTCGACCTGGCCGGAGCCGAACAAGGTCGCGGCCTTGGGGCTTCGCAGCTTGAACGAGACGCGGTCGATCACCTCGACGCCGATCGCGCCGGCGAGGCCCGCCGCCTCGTCCAGCCGCGCCTCGACCGAGCGCGCATCGTCCCGCCCGCGATCGGGCAGCGCCACCACGGTCCCCACGGTGCCGTCCGGCGCCCACGGCCCGCGCGCGACGACGCGGAAGGGCGCGGTCTCGACGGCGTCCGGGGACGCGAGCTGCACGGCGACCGTCATGTCGGAGCGGTACGACAGCTCCGA
>CAXUMU010000094.1:994-9825 GCA_964252145.1 uncultured Sphingomonadaceae bacterium | reverse complement strand
CTCCAGGATCGCGGCGCGGATCTCTTCCTGCTCGGCATAGGGGCCCCACAGTTCGAGCCCCGGCGCGCCGGCCATGCCGTGGCGCAGTGTTCGGACCTTGCGGCCGGCGATGTTGATCTCGCTCATGTTGAAGAATTTGAGCTGCTCGACGGGGCCGCCGTTCAGCTTCTCGATCACCTGCCAGGCGTTCGGGCCCTGGATCTGGAAGCGCCACGAGATGCGGCTGACCGGCTTGCCCATCGGGCGGCTGGGCGAACGATCGTCGGTGACGATCTCGACGTCGTAGCCGCCGGTCTCGCCGTGGTAGCGCAGCCAGTTCGCCGCCGGCGCGCGGCCGACATAGACGAACTCCTCCTCGGCCAGCCAGAAGATGATGCCGTCGCCGATCACGTGGCCGTAGGGCGTGGTGGGGACGTACTGCTTGGCCTTGTTGACGCTCCAGCCCTTGGGCGAGTTGATCATCGTGTCGGTCAGGAGCTTCAGCGCATCACGCCCGCGGATATACAGATCGACCATGTGGTGCGTCTGGTCGAACAGGACGGCGCTGTGCTGCCACGCCCACTGCTCGCTGCGCCAGTTGTGGAACTCGGGGGCGACGACGGGATACACATAGGCGCCGATCTGCGAATTGCGCAGCATCTCGACCGGGTTACCGGCGGCCTGGATGATCTCCTCCAGATTTTTGGCAGTCACGACATCCTCCGATTTCTGATTGGCGAAATAAACCCTTGCGATACGCCCGGCCGGTGCCGTGCGCGATCCCGGAGCGGAAGGAATCCCAGACTCTTCCCGCGCGGCGCGACCGATATGCCGGTTGAGTTGACATTGCAAGCAAGGCGCGGCGACGGTCGCGCGTAACCGTAGGTTCACCGTGACCGGGCTATGGAGCGAGGATGCGCATGCCTTTACCCGCCCTGATCCTGCTGCTCGCTTTGGCCGGCTGCGGGAGCAAGCCCGCTCCCACCGCGACTTCGGCGGACGGGAACGCGACGTCGATCGCGATCGCGCCGGACGAGGAGCCGGCGCCGTCGGGCGAGGCGGCGGGGATCACCGCGATCGATGCGGCGACCGGCGACGGGCGGGCCATGCCGGCCGACAGCGCCGCCCCCTCCGCCTACGATCTGGCACAGCGCGCGGAGCGGGCGAAGGACCGGGAGGCGGCGCGCGAAGCGCGGGCGGCAGTGGTGGAACCCGCGGTGCCGGGCGTTGCGGCCAGCGACGAACCGGTTGCAGCGGGCGACTAAAGCAAAACCCTCTCCTCCGCCGGGGAGAGTCGCAAGACGCCCCTCCACATCTCCGTCGCCCCGGACTTGATCCGGGGTCCCGCTAACCCTTCCAAGCAACGAAGAAGCGGGATCCCGGGTCGAGCCCGGGATGACGGGGAGGAATTTCGCAACAGTCCCCGCCGGGGAGCGGGGTCAGATCACGTCCCCGGCCCCAGCTCCATCCAGCGCAGCAGGCGCTTGAGCGGCAGGATCCAGATCCAGACGATCCCGGCAACGGTATAGACGATCGCCTGCGCGAACCAGGGCAGCCGCCCGATCGGGCCGGAGGCCGAGGCGACCAGCACCGCCCAGCCGGTGATCAGCAGCAGGATCAGCAGCATGCCGGCAGGCTTGCGCCAGCTGGGCGGTGGCCCCTCGGGCGCGAGGTTCATGGCGCGATCCATTCCTGTTCGGTGGCGATGCCGTGGAGCGGCACGTCCCACGGGTCGAGCGGCAGCGCGTCCACCTCCTGCACGCCCCAGGCGAGGCCGATGCGCCGCGCGGCCGGGTGCGCGGCGAAGGCGCGGTCGTAGAAGCCGGCGCCCTGGCCGATGCGGTTGAGCATGCGATCGAAACCCAGCAGAGGAGCGAGGATCAGGTCGGGCTCGCAGACCGGGGCGTCGGCGGCCGGCTGCGTCAGCCCCATCGGGCCGGCGACCAGCTCTTCGCCGGGGATCCAATAGCGGAAGTCCATCGGCTGCTCGCGGCTGACGACGTGGGGCAGCGCGGGGCGGATGCCCATGCCGGCCGCGACGAGCAGGATGTCGAGCGGATCGATCTCGCCGCCGATCGCGACATAGGCTGCGACGATCCTGGCGCCTTTCAGGTGCGGCGTGAGGCGAAGAACCAGATCGCGGTGCATCCGCGCCAATCCCTGCGGCCCGGCCTCCGCGACGAACGCCCGTCGGCGCGCGCGCAGCAGGCGGCGGGTCTCGGTCTTGTCCATCACCGGATCAATCTGGATCGCACCCACCCCGTTCGCGTCGAGCGACGTCGAGATATCCGCAGCCGGCTCGAACGTGTCTCGACTGCGCTCGACACGAACGGATGGGGAAGGCGGCGGGCGCCGCCGCTGCTGCGGGGAAGCGGTGTGGCGGGACCGCCGTGGCCGTTTGCCGGAATATCCTCCGACGCCTGTAGCAACAGGTGGGGACCATGTGCTTCGGGCCAGGACCCGGGCAGGGACAGCCCCCGCGGACGATGAATAGCCTCAGGGATTTTCATGCAGCTCGTACCGGGCAGTGCCCGCCGATCCCTATCTAGGCGCGCGCGACCTGTTTCTCAAGCCTCAGCGCCAGCGCCTCGATCTTGTCGGTGAGTTCCTCGATCATCTCGGCGGCGACATCGGCATCGATGGTGTCGCTGGCCTTCTGCGGCGGGGGCGGGGGCGCCGCCTTGGCCAGCGCCTCGACCAGCTCGTCGGCGATCAGCAGCGAGGCGAACAGCAATTGCCGCACCTCGTTCAATTCGCCCATCGAGCGGGCGAGGCCGGTCGCCTTGTCGTCCACCATCTGGGCGAGCGTACGCAGCCGGTCTTCGTCGCCCTCGCGGCATTGCAGCTCGTAGCTGAAGCTGCCGATGCGGATGTCGACCTCAGCCACGCGGCGCCTCCGCCGCGGTCGGGGAGGCGATCAGCCCGTCGAGCTGTTCTATCGCGGAGGCCGCGCTGGCGCGCAGCTTGCGGTGGCGCGCGTCGAGCCCGTCCAGCCTGGCCTGCAGCGATTCGCGTGCGGCGGCGTGCCGTTCGGCGATCGAATCCAGGTCGGCGCCGGCTTCCTCGATTCGGGCGAGCGCTTGCTCCAGCCGGTCGAGTGCCATGGAGAGACGATCGTCGGACATCGGCAGCGGCATAGCATGGCTGGCCCGCTCGGCAATATGGCGCAAGGCCGCCGCGCGGTTGACGATGGCGCAACCCGGCGACAATAGACGCCTCGTTCCGCCCGCGCCTCTGGATTTCCGTCCGCACCATGACGCCCACTCCCAAGCAGCTCGCCAACGCCATCAGGGCGCTTGCGATGGACGCCGTGCAGGCCGCGAACAGCGGCCACCCGGGCATGCCGATGGGGATGGCCGACGTCGCCACCAGCTTGTTCACACGCCACCTGAAATATGATCCGCAGGCGCCGCACTGGGCCGACCGCGACCGCTTCATCCTGTCCGCCGGGCACGGATCGATGCTGATCTATGCGCTGCTGCACCTGACCGGCTATGCCCGCCCGACGATCGACGACATCCGCAACTTCCGCCAGCTGGGCAGCCCATGCGCCGGGCATCCCGAGAATTTCGAGCTGCCGGGGGTCGAGTGCACCACCGGGCCGCTGGGACAGGGCGTGGCGATGGCGGTGGGCTTCGCGATCGCCGAGCGCCACCTGAACGCTGCCTTCGGCGACGAGCTGGTCGATCACCGCACCTGGGTGATCGCGGGCGACGGCTGCCTGATGGAGGGCATCAACCACGAGGCGGCGGGGCTCGCCGGACATCTGAAGCTCGGCCGGTTGAACCTGTTGTGGGACGACAACCGCATCACTATCGACGGCGCGGTCTCGCTCTCCAGCAGCGAGGACATCCCCGCGCGCTACGCCGCTTATGGCTGGCACGTGACGGCGTGCGATGGACACAACCCGGCCGATATCGATCGCGCGCTGCGCGAGGCGGTGGCCGATCCGCGCCCGTCGCTGATCGCCTGCCGCACGATCATCGGCTACGGCGCGCCGAACAAGCAGGGCACCTCCGCGACGCACGGGTCCGCGCTCGGCACGGCCGAGGTCGCCGCGGCGCGGGTGGTGCTGGAATGGACCAACGAGGCGTTCGACCTGCCCGACGATATCGTCGCCGGCTGGCGCGAGGCGGGTATCCGGTCGCGTCCGGTGCACGAGGCATGGGCGGCGCGGCTGGCGGCGCACCCGGAGCGGGCCGAGTTCGAGCGGCGGATGGCCGGCGCGCTGCCGGAGGGTTTCTCGCTCGACGCGCACTTCGCCGGGCTGATCGCCGAGCCGAAGAAGGTCGGATCGCGCATCGCCTCCGAGCTGGCGATCGGGGCGCTGGCCGAGCTGTTGCCCGAGATGGTGGGCGGATCGGCCGACCTGACCGGCTCCAACAACACCAAAGCCAAGTCGCAAAAGCCATTGACCGCGGACGATTATTCCGGCCGCTACCTCTATTACGGCATCCGCGAGTTTGGCATGGCCGCGGCGATGAACGGGATGGCGCTGCACGGCGGCATCCTGCCCTATGGCGGCACCTTCCTGGTGTTCGCGGATTATTGCCGGCCGGCGATCCGCCTCTCCGCGCTCCAGCAGACGCGCGTCGTCTACGTGATGACGCACGATTCGATAGGGCTCGGCGAAGACGGGCCGACGCACCAGCCGGTCGAGCATCTGATGTCGCTGCGCGTGATCCCCAACCTCGACGTCTATCGCCCCGCCGACACGATCGAGACGGCGGAATGCTGGGCGCTGGCGGTCGCGAAGCTGGACGGGCCGTCGCTGCTGGCGCTCAGCCGCCAGGCGCTGCCGCAGCTGCGCGAGGATGCGTCCGAGAATTTGTCGGCGCGCGGTGCCTACCGGCTGCGCGCGGCGGTCGCCCCGCGCAAGGTCGCACTGATCGCCAGCGGCTCCGAGGTCGAGATCGCCGTTGCGGTCGCGGCGGAGCTCGAGGGGCAGGGGATCGGTGCGGACGTGATCTCGATGCCGTGCTGGTCGCGCTTCGACGCGCAGCCGCAGGCGTACCGCGACGAGCTGCTGCCCGACGTGCAGCCGGAGCAGCTGCTGCGCGTCTCGATCGAGGCGGGCACCACGATGGGGTGGGAGCGCTATACGATGGCGCGCGGCCTGCGCTTCGGCGTCGACGGGTTCGGCGCGTCGGCGCCGGCGCCCGCACTTTACGCCCATTTCGGGCTGACCGCGGCGGCGATCGCACCACAAGTGATCGCCGCGCTGAACGAACTGCAAGGGAGATAGAGATGGGCGTCAAGGTTGCGATCAACGGGTTCGGGCGGATCGGCCGGCTCGTGGCGCGCGCGGTGCTGGCCAACCCCGACAGCGGGCTGGAGCTGGTTGCGATCAACGACCTGGGCGATGCCAAGGCGAACGCGCTGCTATTTAAGCGCGACAGCGTGCACGGTTCCTATCCGGGCGAGGTCTCGGCCGACGGCACCGACCTGATCATCGATGGCAAGCGGATCAAGGTCACCGCCGAGCGCGATCCGGCCAACCTGCCGCACGGCGCCGACGGCGTCGATATCGCGCTGGAATGCACCGGCCTGTTCACCGACGCCGCCTCCGCCGGCAAGCATCTGAGCGCGGGCGCCAAGCGCGTGCTGATCTCGGCGCCGGCGAAGGGCGTCGACCTGACCGTGGTGTACGGCGTCAACCACGAGAAGCTGACCGCCGAGCACAGGATCGTCTCCAACGCGTCGTGCACCACCAACTGCCTCGCGCCGATCGCCAAGGTGATGAACGACACGGTCGGCATCGAGCGCGGGCTGATGACCACCGTCCACAGCTACACCAACGACCAGAAGATCCTCGACCAGATCCATCCCGACATGCGCCGCGCGCGCGCCGCCGCGATGTCGATGATCCCGACCACCACCGGCGCGGCGCGCGCGGTGGGCGAGGTGCTGCCCGAGCTCAAGGGCAAGCTGGACGGATCGGCGATCCGCGTGCCGACCCCCAACGTGTCCGTGGTCGACCTCACCTTCACGCCGAAGCGCGACACCTCGGTGGAGGAGGTGAACGGCGCGCTCAAGGCGGCGTCGGAAAGCGGGCCGCTGAAGGGCATCCTGCAGTACGTGACCGAGCCGCTCGTCTCGATCGACTTCAACGGCGACAAGCATTCGTCGTCGGTCGACAGCCTGGAGACGGCGGTGCTGGAGGGCAAGCTGGTCCGCGTGCTGAGCTGGTACGACAATGAATGGGGCTTTTCCAACCGCATGGTCGATACCGCCGCGGCGATGGCGAAACTGCTCTGACCACTCAGTACCCCGGCGCAGGCCGGGGTCCAGTCCCGCCGCCGGATCTGGACCCCGGCCTGCGCCGGGGTACTGGCACATCAAGCGACCTGCGGAGACCCATCGGATGACCGCGTTCAAGACGCTCGACGACATCGGCGACATCGCCGGCAAGCGCGTGCTGGTCCGCGAGGACCTGAATGCGCCAATGGACGGCGCGCGGGTGACCGACGATACCCGCCTGCGCGCCGCCGCGCCCACCATCGCCGAGCTCGCCGATAAGGGCGGAATCGTGCTGGTGCTGGCGCATTTCGGCCGGCCCAAGGGCGAGCGCCGGCCCGACATGAGCCTGGCGCAGCTGACCCGTCCGCTGAAGGACGTGCTGGGCCGCGAGGTGATGTACATCGGCGACTGCCAGGGCGCCGACGCCGAGAAGGCGATCGCGCTGCTGCAGCCCGGCGACGTCGCGATTCTGGAGAATACCCGCTTCCACAAGGGCGAGGAGACGAACGATCCCGCGCTCGTCGCCGCGATGGCGAAGCTGGGCGATCTCTACGTCAACGATGCCTTCTCCGCCGCGCACCGCGCGCATGCCTCCACCGAGGGGCTGGCGCATGCGTTGCCGGCCTTTGCCGGACGCGCGATGGAGGCCGAGCTGAAGGCGCTGGAGAAGGCGCTGGGCAACCCCGAGCACCCGGTCGCGGCGGTGGTGGGGGGCGCGAAGGTCTCGACCAAGCTGGACGTGCTGCAGCATCTCGTCGCCCGAGTGGATCATTTGATCATCGGCGGCGGCATGGCCAATACCTTCCTCGCGGCGCGCGGCGTGGATGTCGGCAAGTCGCTGTGCGAGCATGACCTGGCCGACACCGCGCTCGCCATTCTGGACGCGGCGGAGAAGGCGAACTGCATCGTCCATCTGCCGTACGACGTGGTGGTGGCGAAGGAATTCCGCGCGAACCCGCCGACGCGCACCGTCAACGTCCACGAGGTCGGGTCGGGGGAGATGATCCTCGATGTCGGCCCCGCCGCGGTCGAGGCGCTGGGCGATGCGCTGAAGACCTGCCGCACGCTCGTGTGGAACGGTCCGCTGGGCGCGTTCGAGACGCCGCCGTTCAATGCCGCCACCGTCGCGCTGGCGAAGACCGCCGCGGCGCTGACCCGCGACGGATCGCTCGTGTCGGTGGCGGGCGGCGGCGATACCGTCGCGGCGCTCAACCAGGCGGGCGTGGCGGACGACTTCACCTTCGTCTCGACCGCGGGCGGCGCGTTTCTGGAATGGATGGAAGGCAAGGAGCTGCCCGGCGTGGCGGCGCTCGGCTCGGATCAAGGGGTAGCAGAATGAACGACGCGGACATGACGACCAAGATGGCCGAGGGCAAGGGCTTCATCGCCGCGCTGGACCAGAGCGGCGGCTCGACGCCGAAGGCGCTCGCCGGCTACGGCATCGAGCAGGGCGCCTGGTCGGACGAGGCGGGGATGTACGACCTGATCCACCAGATGCGCGTCCGCATCATCACCTCGCCCGCCTTCACCGGCGACAAGGTGATCGCCGCCATCCTGTTCGAGCGGACGATGGACGGGCAGGCCGGCGGCAAGCCGGTGCCGCAGGCGCTGATCGAGCGCGGCGTCGTGCCGTTCCTCAAGATCGACAAGGGGCTGGAGGCGGAGGCCGACGGCGTCCAGCTGATGAAGCCGATGCCGGGGCTGGACGCGCTGCTGGCGCGCGCCAAGGCGCTCGGCGTGTTCGGCACCAAGGAGCGTTCGGTGATCAACCTCGCCAACCAGGCGGGCATCGCCGCGGTGGTGCGGCAGCAGTTCGAGATCGGCGCGCAGGTGCTCGCCGCCGGGCTGATGCCGATCCTGGAGCCCGAGGTGAACATCAAGAGCCCGGAGCGCGCCGCGGCCGACGGCTTCCTGCTCGACGAGATCCTGGCCGCGCTGGACGAGATGCCGGGCGACGAGAAGGTGATGCTCAAATTGTCGCTGCCGGCGACGCCGGGCACGTTCGATCCGCTGGTCGATCACCCGCGCGTGCTGCGCGTGGTCGCGCTGTCGGGCGGCTACGAGCGGCCCGAGGCGTGCGTGGAGCTCGCCAAGAACAAGGGCATCATCGCCAGCTTCAGCCGCGCGCTGCTGCAGGACCTGCGCCACCAGATGAGCGACGCCGAGTTCGACGCATCGCTGGGCGCGGCGATCGACGAGATCTACGACGCCTCGGTCAACAAGATGGCGGCCTGATCGGGTGGGCGCGGCCGGCGCGACCCGCAGCCGCGCGCTTCTGGTGGCCTATTCCCTGCTGGCGCTGCTCGGCGCGGCGCTGCCGCTGGCGGCGTTCCTGCCGTGGGTGGCGGTCAACGGCCTGGCGCCGCGACCTTTCCTGGCGGACCTGTTCGCGAACCGGGTGAGCAGCTTCTTCGCGTTCGACGTGATCGTCTCGGCGGCGGTGCTGACATCGTTCGTCGTGGTGCAGGGGCGCCGCGACGGCGTGCGGCCGCTGTGGCTGCCGATCGCGGCGACGTTCCTGATCGGCGTGTCGTGCGGCCTGCCGCTGTTCCTGGCCTTGCGCGAGCGGGCTACGCTGCTTCGGCCACCAGTCGCTTGAGGTTCAGCGCGTC
>CAXUMU010000094.1:0-984 GCA_964252145.1 uncultured Sphingomonadaceae bacterium | reverse complement strand
GCCCTGACGGCGCTGGTCCAGCATCCAGTTCCGCCAGCTTCCCAGCGCTTCCTCGCTATAGCGGCCCACATATTTGCCGGCGGTGCCGTGGAAGCGGACGTAGGCGACCCGCCCCGCCGCCCAGCGCGGCACGTCCATCCCCGGCATGTCGTGCGTGCAGAAGGACGCGCCGTGACGTTCCAGCAGCTCCAGCACGGCCGGATCGTGCCAGCTGGCCTCGCGGAATTCGAACACGTGCGTCAGGTCGGCGGGCAGCAGCGCCAGGAATCCCGCCAGCCGGTCCAGGTTGATGCGGAAGCGCGGCGGCAGCTGGTAGAGGATCGGCCCCAGCGCGTGGCCCAGCGCCCGCGTCGGGGTGAGGAAGCGTTCCAGCGGCTCGGCGCAATCCTTCAGCTTCTTCGCCTGCGTCAGGAAGCGGTTGGCCTTGACCGCGTAGCGGAAGCCGGGCGGGGCCTGGTCGCGCCATTTGGCGAAGGTCTCGGCGCTGGGCAGCCGGTAGAAGCTGTTGTTGATCTCGACCGTGTCGAACGTGGCGGCATAATGATCGAACCACCGCTTGACCGGCAACCCGTCCGGATAGAAGGCGCTGCGCCAGTGGCGGTAGTTCCAGCCCGAGCAGCCGATGCGGATCGTGCCGGGCGGGGGAGCGGAGTGTGGCATGCAGGCGGATATCCCTACCGGCGACGATGAGCTCGCCGACCCGCAGCGTGCAGGACGCGGGCAAGTCCATCGTCCACTACGGGCCGGGCGACAACGTCACCCTGCTCGGCATCTCCAGCGGCAACCTCGCCGACTGGCTGGCCGACTGAGGGCCTAGAGGTTGTAGAGGCGCGCGGCGTTGCCGTGGACCATGAGGTCGCGCTCGTCGTCGGGAATGTCGCGGAACTGGCGCTCGACGACCTCGCGCGAGCGATCGAGGGAGGCGTGGAGCGGGTCGAGGCCGCCGAGCCACCCGGCCAGGCACGCCCGGCCGGCCCGGCGGAG
>CAXUMU010000093.1:0-9861 GCA_964252145.1 uncultured Sphingomonadaceae bacterium | reverse complement strand
CCGCCACGCTCGCGCTCGCCACCACCGACGGCGCCGCGATCGCCGCGGCCTCGGCTGACGGCACCGCCAACGGCAACATCGCCGCGCTCGCCGATTTGCGCGGGAGCGACGGCGCCGAGGCGCGGCTGTCGCTGCTCGTCGCCGCCAACGCGCAGACGCTCGCCTCGTCCAAGGCCGAAGCGAGCGCCGCCGGCACCCGCCGCGGCGCCGCATTGGCCGAGCGCGACGACGTCTCCGGCGTCGATCTGGACCGCGAGGCGGCCGAGCTCCTGCGCTACCAGCAGGCCTATGCCGGCTCCGCCAAGGTGATCCAGGTGGCGCGCGAGACGCTCCAGTCGATCCTTTCCCTCTTCTAAGGAACCGGCCATGATCGGCGGCACGCGCGCCCGCATCACCACCGAGATCGCCCGCCAGGGCAATCTGGCGAGCGAGATCGCCAGGCTGCAGGACCAGGTCTCGACCACGAAGAAGAATGCGTCGCCCTCGGACGATCCCGCCGGCAACCTGCGGCTGGGCGCGATCCGCCAGACGCAGAGCGACCAGGCCGCCTACGCCGCCAACGTCGAGACCGCGGCCACGCTGGCGACGCGGGTGGACAGCGCGATGAGCGCGCTCTCCACCTCGCTGGACCAGGCGCGCGAACTGGTCTCGGCGGGCAGTTCCGGCACCTACTCCGCCGACGACCGCAAGATCGCCGCGGCGCAGCTGCGCGGGATCGCGCAGGACATTACCGCGCTGGCGGCGCAGAAGGATTCGCGGGGCCAGCCGATCTTTCCCGACGGCACCCCGCTCGCGATCCCGATCGGCGAGGGCAAGCAGGAGACGGCGACGGTCTCGCAGGCGGCGCTGTTCGGCAGCGGCGGGACGAGCCTCACCGACATGCTGAACGCCGCCGCCGCCGCGCTGGAGGATGGCGACGCGACCGCCCGCGCTGCCGGCACCGGCGCCGCGCTCGATTCGATCGGCGCGGCTTCGTCGCAGGTGGCGCAACTGCACGGCGAGCACGGCGTGCGCGCGGCGCGGATCGACGCGCAGCGCGAATCGCTGGCAGACAGCAAGGTCACGCTGAGCGACGAGCGGTCGTCGATCGAGAGCGCCGACGTCAGCGCCGCGATCGCGCTGATCACCACCAAGCTCAACACGCTGGAAGCGGCGCAGGCGGTGTTCGCCAAGCTCAACAAGCAGACGCTGTTCGACCTGATCGGCTGAGCCCGACGCATCCAAATATAGACGATCCGGACCCGATCGCCGGTCCGCTCGTTACGACCCCGCGCACTGTCTGCACCAAACCGGCCGGTAAATTGCTCGATTTGCAACCCCGACGGGGCTAGTCAGCACGGAAAGGGGCGGCTGCACGGGCCGCAGGGTCGTTCGGGAGTATCGCCTTGGCGTCGGAAGCAACGCGATTCGTCGAGCGGCGCGCGCAGTTCAACGAAGCCGAGATGCTGGCTTATGGCCGCGAGGTCGTCGGGCTGGAGGCAGCCGCTCTGCTCAAGCTGGTCGATGCGCTGGACGAGGGCTTCGTCCGCGCGGTGGCTCTGATGCTGCGCGTGCCCGGCCGCGTCGTGGTCAGCGGCATGGGCAAATCCGGTCATATCGGCCGCAAGATCGCCGCCACGCTCGCCTCCACCGGCACGCCCGCGATCTTCGTTCACCCGGCCGAGGCGTCGCACGGCGATCTCGGCATGCTGATCGACGGCGATGCGCTGCTGGTCCTTTCCAATTCGGGCGGCACGCCGGAGCTGCGCTCGATCATGGCGCGCGCGCGCACGCTCAAGATCCCGATGATCGCGATCGCCGCGCAGGCCGGATCGCCAGTGATGCAGCAGGCCGACGTCCGCCTGCTGCTGCCGCGCGCCAGCGAGGCGTGCCCGGTCAACATCGCGCCGACCACCTCGACCGCGATGATGCTGGCGATGGGCGATGCGCTGGCGATGGCGGTGATGCGCGCGCGCGGCGTCTCGCGCGATCGGCTGCAGGCGCTCCATCCCGGCGGCACGATCGGGCTGAGGCTCACGCCGGTCTCGGCGGTGATGCACGGCGGCGGGCAGATGCCGCTGGTCGCGCCGCACGCGCCGATGCGCGACGTGATCGTGACGATGACCGCGATGAGCTTCG
The DNA here is from genome assembly GCA_964252145.1 of uncultured Sphingomonadaceae bacterium. Taxonomy (GTDB): domain Bacteria; phylum Pseudomonadota; class Alphaproteobacteria; order Sphingomonadales; family Sphingomonadaceae; genus JAQGLK01. The sequence goes on along the minus strand of CAXUMU010000093.1, from coordinate 7,743 downwards.
GCGTCGCCGGCGTGGTCGATGCGGACGGCTATCTCGTCGGCGTGATCACCGACGGCGATCTGCGGCGCCACATCGATGCGCTGATGGCCTCCACCGCCGGCGACGTGATGACCCGCGGGCCGGTGACGATCGCCGCCGACGCGATGGCCGAGGATGCCGTCGCGCTGATGAACGATAACCGCATCACCTCGCTGTTCGTGGTCGATGCGCTGCGTCCGCGCGTGCCGGTCGGGCTGGTCCACATCCACGATTTCCTGCGTGCCGGGCAGTTCTGAGGCCGTCGGCCGCGTCGCGGTCGTCATCCCCGCCCGCTTCGCCTCCACCCGCTATCCCGGCAAGCCGCTCGTTCCGCTGCGCGGCGCGGACGGCATCGCCAAGCCGCTGATCCGCCGCGCGTGGGAGGCCGGCTGCCGCGCCGCACCGGACGGGCTGGTCTATGTCGCGACCGACGACGATCGCATCCGCGCCGCCGCCGAGGATTTCGGCGCGCACGTGCTGATGACGCCGGAAAGCTGCGCCAACGGCACCGAGCGCTGCGCCGCGGCGCTGGCCCAATTGCCCGAGGACGTCGACATCGTCGTCAACCTGCAGGGCGATGCGCCGCTGACGCCGCCGGCGTTCGTCACCGCGCTGATCCGCCGGCTGCGCGACGATCCGGCGACGCCGGTCGCGACGCCCGCGGTACGCTGCCCGCCCGAGCTGCACCGCCGGCTGCTCGACGATCAGCGCGCGGGCCGCGTCGGCGGGACGACCGCGGTGTTCTCGGGCTCGGCGCGCGCGCTGTATTTCTCCAAGCGCGTGCTGCCCTATGTGGCGGACGGGCAGGTCGGCGAGCCCGATCTGCCCGTGTTCCTGCACGTCGGCGTCTACGCCTATCGCCGGCCCGCGCTGGAGCGCTACGCCGCGCTGGCCCCCTCGCGGCTAGAGCGGCTGGAGGGGCTGGAGCAGCTGCGCTTCCTGGATGCCGACATCCCCGTTCAGGTGGTGCTGCCCGAGAGCGAGCATGTCGATTTCTGGGAGCTCAACAATCCGTCCGACGTGCCCGTGCTGGAATCTCTGCTCGCCGCGCGCGGAATCGGCTAAGGGCGCCCGCGATGATGCTCTGCAACCACCCCGTCGGCGGGGACCGGCCGCTATTCGTGATCGCCGGTCCGTGCGTGATCGAATCCGAGGCGCTGGTGCTCGCCACCGCCGATCGGCTGCGCGCGATCGCCGAACGGCTGGGGCTCCTGCTGATCTTCAAGGCGTCGTTCGACAAGGCGAACCGCAGCTCGGGCGAATCCTTCCGCGGGCCGGGCATGGATCAGGGGTTGCGCATCCTGGCCAAGGTCCGGTCGGAAACCGGGCTGCCGGTGCTGACCGACGCCCACACCGCCGATCAGGCCGCGCCCGTAGCCGAGGTGGTCGACGTGCTGCAGACGCCCGCCTTCCTGGCGCGCCAGAGCGACTTCATCGCCGCCGTCGCCACCGCGGGCAAGCCGGTCAACATCAAGAAGGCGCAGTTCATGGCCCCCGCCGACATGGCCAACGTCGTCGCCAAGGCGCGCACCGCCGCCGCCGCCGCGGGCATCGCCGATCCGCCGCTGCTGCTGTGCGAGCGCGGCGCCTCGTTCGGCTACAACAACCTGGTGTCCGACATGCGCAGCCTGCCGATCATGGCTGAGACCGGCTGCCCGGTGGTGTTCGACGCGACCCATTCGGTGCAGCTGCCCGGCGGCCTGGGCACGCGATCGGGCGGGCAGCGCGAGTTCGTGCCGGTGCTGGCGCGCGCGGCGGTGGCGGCGGGCGTCGCCGGGCTGTTCCTGGAGACGCACCCCGATCCCGACCAGGCGCTGTCCGACGGCCCGAACGCCTGGCCGCTGGACCGGATGGAGGAACTGCTGACGATGCTGGTGCGCATCGACGGGGTGGTGAAGGACGGGGCCGCACGGTGAGCTTTTCCTGGCCGTGGCGGCGCGAAACGGATCTGTCTTCCCCCGCCAGCCTGGCGGCTGCCCGGCTGGGCGTGTTCGGTCGAAAGCCGCCGCGCCCGCTCCGCCCCTATGTGCTGCGCGAACCGGCAACGATGGCCGATCCGGTGTCGCAGATGTGCACGGCGAGCCAGTTCGAAGAGCCGACCTATCTGCGCTGGTGCGAGCGGCTGGGCGTGGGCGTGCACTGGCACCGCAAGCAATGGGAATTCATCTATATCCTGCAGGTGCTCGAGACGCAGCACGCGCTGCGGCCCGGATCGCGCGGGCTCGGCTTCGGCGTGGGGGTCGAGCCGCTGCCGTCGCTGATGGCGGTGCTCGGCTGCGACGTGACCGCGACCGATCTCGCCTCGCACGACCGGCGCGCGCAGATCTGGTCGGAGACCGGGCAGCACGGTTCGGTGCTCGATCAGCTGCGCTGGCCGTCGATCTGCCCGGAGGAGGTGTTTCGCGCGCACGTCCGGTTCGAGCCGGCGGACATGACGCGCATCCCCGACCACCTGCGCGATTTCGACTACACCTGGTCGTCGTGCGCCTACGAGCATCTGGGCTCGATCGATGCCGGGCTCGATTTCTTCGAGGAGTCGCTTGGCTGCCTGCGCCCGGGCGGGATCGCGGTGCACACGACCGAGCTCAACCTCACTTCGAACGGACGGACCGTCGATGCGGGCGAGACCGTCCTGTTCCGCCGCCGCGATTTCGAGAGGCTGGCGCAGCGATTGATCAAGGCCGGGCACCAGGTGCTGCCGATCAAGTACGACATGGGCGACCGGCCGCTCGACGTGCACATCGATGTCGCGCCCTATTCCAGCGACAACCACCTGAAGCTGGCGCTCGCCGAATATGTGACGACGTCGTTCGGGATGGCGGTGCGCAAGGCCGCCTGACCGCTCAGAGCGGCGACGCCGCCTTGCGCACGATGATCCCGAACGAGGTGGTGACGTAGCGGCCGAGCAGGAGCTTCAGCTGCACGTCGTCGGTGTAGGGCGGCATGTCGATATGCTGGTCCAGCGGCGTATCGCCGATGTCGAGCTTGATCTGCGCGACCTCGTGCCCGCGCGAGATCAGCCCAAGCGCGAGCCGCTCCATGTCGCGCCGGCGGAAGATGACGGTGCTGCCGCTGTCCATCGTCTGGTCGTTCGAGGTCAGGTTGAATTCGGTGGTGTGCACCGCCAGCCCGCCGGGCCGCAGGCATTGCAGCGAATTCTCGACGAATTGCAGTCCGGCATTGATCGAGCCGAGGTGCTCGTAGGCGCAGGACGACCAGCAGAAATCGAAATTGACCAGATCGTCGGGAATGTCGGTCATGTCGGCGGGCTGGAACGAGACGTTCTGCCGGAACGTGGCCTCGTCGCAGATTTCGGGCCGGCGCAGGCTGTCGATCGCCAGGCCGTGCTGCCCCGATGCCAGCCACATCGCCGAATCGGCATGCTCGGGCGGCAGGTCCGTCCCGACGATTCGCGTGCCCATCGCTGCCAGCAATGCGGGCAGCGGCTCGCGCCCGACGCCGAACCCCAGCCCGCGCGCACCCAGCTGGATCATGCCGTAACGCTGCAGCGATTGCAGGATGTAGACGAACTCCCATTGCTTGCGGTGGCGCCGCACCGGCTCGTGCAGGCGGGCGGCCCATTCGGCGTAGACCGGTTCGTCGAACTGGTTGGAGGTGCACATCTGCGACACCGGATCGGCCATCGTCGCGCGGTCGGTGGAAAGCAGATGGCTGCTCGCGCGGACGCTGTCGCTGCCGAAGATGGTGCTGCGCGATTCGGCGAGAGCGCCGCTATAGTCCGATCCGTCGTCGGGCCGGTCCAGCGTCACCGTCAGCGCGTCGGCACGCACGTCGACGTCATCGCTGATCGTTCCATAGATGGCGTAGCTGACGTCGCGGAAGGCCTCGAACCGGATCGACGCCACGCCGCCCTGGGCGACCAGGCGATTGAGCAGGATGCGCTCGCTGGTCACCAGCCGCGCGTGCGCGCCCGTGTCGAGCGGCAGCATGTTGACCCGCAGCACCAGCGTACCGCGCTTCGCCGCCAGGCCGGCGAAATGCACGGTGAAGGTGGCATGGCCGCGCGCGGCCCGTACGTAGGGGGTGTGGAAGACATAGCTCGGATCGTGCCCGGGGGCGTTGCCGCCGAGCCCGGTCACCCGGCTCGCGATACCCGCGAAGAAGGAGAATGGATCGAGGCTGAGTTCCTTCGTCCCCGCAGCCTGCACGCCGTCGCTCGTCACCGTTTGAACCGTCCTGTCGTCTTGCTAAAATCGGCCGCCAACCTGGGGCATAGCTGCGAGCCTATCAGGTCTCGCCTTAACCGTCCCAACGCCCCGCCAACGCCGAAAGGTTCATTGCGGCGCGGCCATGATCCGCGCGTACATCGCGTCCAGCCGCGCGCGGAAATGCGCTTCGGAGAATTTGGCGGCCTGCACCCGCCCTTCCTCCGACAGCCGCGCGCGCAGATCGGCATCCTCGTCAAGCCGGCGCAGGCCCGCGGCGATCGCGGCGATGCTGTAGGGATCGACCGAGACGGCGGCGTCGCCGGCCACCTCGGGCAGCGATCCGGTGTTCGCGGTCAATACCGGCGTGCCCAGCTGCATCGCCTCCAGCACCGGCAGGCCGAAGCCCTCGTACAGCGACGGGAAGGCGACCGCGCGCGCCGAGCGGATCAGCCGCAGCAGCAGCGTTCGCTGCAAATATTCCAGCCGGATGATCCGGGCCGGCGCGTCGCCGCACGCGCTATCGGTCGCAGCGCCCTGCGCGGGGAGCAACCGCAGCTCGCTTTCGCTCTGCCAGGCGCGCGCGCCGACGATCACCAGCGGCGTCCGGCTCTGGATCGACAGATAGGCTTCCAGCAGGCGGCCCAGATTCTTCTTGGGCTCGATCGCGCCGAAGAACAGAAAATAGCCCTGCGGCGCCAGCCCGAAAGCGCTGCCCAGGATCGCGGCGTCGGCGGCGGGATCGACTTCGGGCATCGCCGCCGGCAGCACCGACGACTGATAGGCGTTGGTCACGTCGTCGGGCGAAATCCCGAACTCGGCGACGATGTCGGCGCGGCTCGCTTCGGAAACGGTGCAGACGTGCGCGCCGCGCGTGACGCAGCCTTGCGCGATGCCGCGGTAGAAGGTCTTCGAGTCGAGCGTGGTGTACGGCAGCCGCAGCGGCACCAGATCGTGCAGCGTATAGACGTTGCGCGCGCCCGCCAGCTCGATCGGCACCGGATAGGTCCAGTGCATGATGTCGGGCGGGTCATCCATCCGCAGCTGCAGGAACCGCTTCGTGAACCGGAAACGGAGATGGGCGAGCTCGAACAGGCCGGCGCTGCTGGTCAGCCGGTCGAACGGGGGGAAGCGGTCGGCGAAGACGTCCTTCTGCACCCGGTCGGTCAGCGGCACCTCGTCGGCATGCGCGCGCCGCAGCGGGTTGAGCGCGGCGTGGCGCAGTCGCCGCCGGTCGCGCAGCGTCTCGCGGCGCGGCTTGGCGGACGGCTCGTCGCGCGCGAAAGCGTCGAAGAACAGGACCTCGCGCAGCGCCGGATCACGCCCGGTATCGATCCCGAACACGCCCTCGGCGCGGTGGCCGCTCCGCTGCACGGCACGCGCCAGGTTGAAGCCGTAGGTCGCGATCCCGGTGCCCTTCGCCATCGCGAGATTATAGCCGTCGATGCCGATCCTGAGCTGCGCCACTGTGATCCCGATCCGTCGTGGCAGCGTCGATAGGCAGGTCAGCGCGGCTCGGCAATGACGGCATCGTACAGCGTGGCCAGGCGGCCGGCGAAGCGCGCCAGCGTGAAGCGCTCCGCCGCGGGCGGACCGGCCGCGGCGAGCGCGGCGCAGAGCGCGTCGTTGGCGGCGATGCGGCGGATCGCATCGGTGATCGCGGCGGTATCCCTCGGGTCGACCAGCAGCGCCGCGCCGCCGGCCGTCTCGCCCAGCGCGCCCCCTCGCGACGTCACGACCGGCGTGCCGAGCGCGAGCGCCTCCGCGACCGGCAGGCCGAAGCCCTCGGCCAGCGACGGCATGAGCAGCGCCCGCGCCTGCGCGATCAGCGCGAGCATGTCGTCACGGTCCAGATAGGGCATCCGGATCACCCCGGGCGTCGCCAGTGCCGCGGCCAACGCTTCCGAACCCGAGCCATCCGGCCCCGCGATCACCAGCGGGAGGGCGACGCCGCTCGCGCGGTAGGCTTCCACCAGCCGGGCGAGATTCTTGCGCACCTCCACCGTTCCGCAGGCGAGCAGATAGCCGCAAGGGGGAAGACCCGATGGCGCGGCCCGTCGCTCCCAGCCGCCGACATCGACCGCCTGTCCGCAATTCGCCACCTGCGCGGCGGGACAGCCGAGCGCGGCGACGATCTCCGCGCGCGCCGCCTCCGACACCGTCACCAGCCGCGCCGCCGCGCCCGTGATGCAGCGCAGCAACCGCGCGTGCCGCCGCGCGTTGATCGGGGTGAGATCCGGGTGGATGAGCGGGATGACGTCGTGAACGGTATAGAGATTGGCCCAGCCGTCGATGTGCAGCGGCACCGGATAGGTCCAGTGCATGATGCCCGGCGGCCCCGGCAGGCGGACCGTGAGCAGCCGGCCGCGCAGGCGGAAATGGACGTGCGCGATGCGGAAGATGTCGCGCGCGAAGAGCAGGCTCTCGCCGGTCGCGGAGCGTTCGGGCAGGGGGCGGGCGGCGCGCTCGGCGGACGACAGCGCCGCGAGCAGGCGCCGTTCGCGCGCGAACGGCGCGGCGCTTTCCGCGCCGAAACGGTCGGTCAGGATCAGCCGCGGGTCGGCGATCGTGCGGAGCGCGCCGCGCAACGCGCGGGCGTAGGTGGCAACGCCGGTGCCGGACACATCCAGCATCCGTCCGTCCATGGCGACGCGCCGATTATGCACGCGCAGCGACATAGGCTATGGACGCCGGACGGAAGCCTGACCGGTCAGGCCGGCCGTGGGTCAAAGCGTAGCGGAAAGATGGTCGCATGACGATCGAATTTAAGAACGTGTCGAAGAACTATCATATTCGCAAGTTCCACAAGCACGTCTTCACCAACCTGAACTTCACCATCCAGCCGGGCGACAGCATCGGCATCTGCGGCGCCAACGGCGCGGGCAAATCCACGCTGATGCGGCTGATCGCGGGCGTGGAGCATCCGAGCTCGGGCACGATCACGCGGTCGATGACCACATCCTGGCCGATCGGTTATTCCAGCTGTTTCCAGGCGAGCCTGACCGGCGCGGACAATGCCCGCTTCATCGCCCGCGTCCACAACCAGCCCGAGGCCGAGATCCTCGCCTTCGTCGAGGATTTCGCGCAGCTCGGCCCCTATTTCAACCAGCCGGTGCACACCTATTCGGCGGGCATGGGCGCACGGCTCGCCTTCGGCATTTCGCTGGCGATCGACTTCGACTGCTACTTGGTGGACGAGGTGACCGCCGCCGGCGACGAACGCTTCCGCATCCGCTGCGAGGAGGCGCTGCTGGAGCGGCGCGACAACAGCACGCTCGTCATGATCTCGCACGATCCCGGCACGCTGCGCCAATATTGCCGGCGCGGCGCGGTGGTCTATGGCGGCACGGTCGTGTTCTACGATACGATGGACGAGGCGAGCGAGGTGCATCACCGGCTGCAGATGCGCGCCGCCTGATCCCGGCGGCACCGGCGCCCGCGGGTGCGATTGATGTTTGCGCGCGGGCTGGCTAAGGGACGCGGCGTATGGCCGGGCAGCGGCTCGGTCGGCGCGTCGACACCGACGCGGGTGACTTTTCCTTGGAGATCGATGCAGTTA
>CAXUMU010000092.1:1620-9888 GCA_964252145.1 uncultured Sphingomonadaceae bacterium | reverse complement strand
CGATGGCGCTGATCGGGCTGGGGCTGGAGCGGCTGTCGATCACGCCCGCCGCGGTGGGCCCGGTCAAGGCGATGATCCGCACGCTGGACGCAGGCGCGCTGCGCGCGCGGATGCCGGAATGGCTCGCCGCCCGCCGCCTCGATCAGCGCGCGCGCCTGCGCCTTCATCAGCGCGTCGCGCTCCAGCGCCAGCCGGATCGCGCGCCAGCCCATCGCCGGATTCTCCTCCTCGGAGGCATCCTCGGGCTTCATGTAGGGCAGCGCCTTGTCGCCGCCGATATCGACCGTGCGGAAGATCACCGGGCGTTCGCCGGCGGCGGCCATCACGTCGCGGTACAGCCGCTGCTGCGTCTCGCGCTGGGGGAAGGTGGCGGAGACGAGGAACTGGAACTCGGTGCGGAACAGCCCGATCCCGTCCGCGCCGGTCACGTCCAGCGCGGCCACATCGTCGCGCAGGCCGGCGTTGATCATCAGCGTCACGCGCAGGCCGTCGGTGGTGACCGGCGGCAGCTCGCGCATCGCGGCGAATTCGGCGCGGCGCTTCTGCCCGACCAGCAGCTTGCCCGCGAACGCCTCCTCCATGTCGGCGGTGGGGCGCACGAAGGCGGAGCCCTGCACGCCGTCCAGCAGCAGCGGATCGCCCTCGCTCACCATCCGCCGCACGTCGCGCACGCGGCCCAGCACCGGCACGCCCATCGCGCGCGCCACGATCGTCACGTGCGCGGTGAGCGAGCCCTCCTCCAGGATCACGCCCTTCAGCCGGCGGCGATCATATTCCAGCAGCTCGGCCGGCCCCAGATTGCGCGCGATCAGGATCGAATCCTGGCGCAGGCCCAGCTGCGCGGCGGTGCCCAGCTGGCCGGCGACGATCCGCAGCAGCCGGTTGGAGAGGTCCTCCAGATCGTGCATCCGATCGGCCAGCAGCGGATCGCTGATCTCGCGCATCCGCATGCGCGTGCGCTGCTGGACGCGCTCGATCGCCGCCTCCGCGGTGAGCCCCGAGTCGATCGCCTCGTTGATCCGCCGCGCCCAGCCCTCGTCATAGGCGAACATCTTGTAGGTCGCGAGCACGTCCTGATGCTCGCCCGCCGCGCCGAACTCGGCCTGGCTGGTCATCCGGTCGATCTGCTCGCGCATCTGGCGGAACGCGGCATAGACGCGCTGCCGCTCTAGCTCCGTATCCTCCGCCACGGTATGCTCGATCAGGACTCGCGGCTGGTGATAGACGGCGTGCCCCCGCGCCATCCCCTCCACCAGCTTCAGCCCGTCCAGCCGCACCGAGCCATTGTCGCGCTCGCTGCGGCCGCCCGATTTCTCGTCGATCAGCCCGGCGCCGGCGATCAGCTCGGCCAGCACCATCGCCACCGTCTGCAGCGCCTCGATCTCGACATCGGCGTAGCGGCGCGGATCGGAGTGCTGGACGGCGAGCACGCCCACCGCGCGCTCGCGCCGCACGATCGGGACGCCGGCGAAGCTGTGATACAGTTCCTCGCCGGTCTCGGGCTTGTAGGCGAAGTCGCGGTGGCTGGTCGCCTCGTCCAGGTTGAGCGTCTCGACATGGCTGGCGATCGTGCCGACCAGCCCCTCGCCCAGCGCCAGCTTGGTGACGTGCACCGCCTCCTGCTTCAGCCCGCGCGTGGCGAACAGCTCCAGGCAGCCGTCGCGCAGCAGGTAGATCGAGCAGACCTCGCTCTCCAGCGCCTCGCCGATGATGTTGACGACGCGGTTGAGCTTGGCCTGCGCGCCGGTGCGCGCGGCCATCACGTCGTGCAGCCGCGTCAGGATCTCGCGCGCGGCGGTGGTGGCGGAGGCGGCGGCGACGGGCATGGAAATGCGCTATCAGAATGGCGCCGGGCTTTCCAATGGTGCCCGCACCAACCGGAGGACGGCGCATGCGATTCATCAGGATCGGCTTCTGGACCGCGGGCATCTACGGCTTGGCCGCGACGCTGCCGCTATATGCGGGCACGCCGCCCCTGGGCGCGGCGCTGTGGTATTACGGCTTCGCCGGCGCGGCCGCGGCGACGCAGTTGCTGTACCTGCTGATCGCCACCGATCCGGCGCGATACCGTCCCGCCATTCCGGTCGGCATCGCCTCGAAGCTGTCGTTCGCGATCCCGGCGCTGATCCTGTTCGGGCGGGGTGCGGTGGGGCGGCCGATCCTGCTGGCGGCGGCGATCGACCTGGCGCTGGCGGCATTCTTCGCGGTGGCGTTTGTGCGGCTGGATGAAGATACCGGCTAGACCAGATAATCGGCCAGAAGCCTGATCGTGGGATAGAGCCCGACCGCCTTTGCGCGAAACTTGGCGTCGCATGTCGCGAGTTCGCAGCCAAGTTCGATCGCCAATGCCAGGTAGATGCAGTCGGACAGCGGATGGCCGAGCGTCAGAGCCAGCTTACCGCCCTCATACAGGATGTAAGAGGTGACGCGGTGGGCCTCGATCTCTCCTCGCGCCCAGCCCTCCGCCCATTTCTCAAGCGCCTCGGTCGCTTCCGCGACGGTCCAGACGGCCATGTTCGCGCGGCGCACGATCGCGCCCGCTACCTCGCTGAAGAGCAGGTCCGGCCCGCACAATCGATGGCCATGGTCTGCGAGAAACTGCAAGGCGTCCTGCGTTTCCGGCTCTCGCAGAAACCACTTCGCGGCGAGACTCGCGTCGACGACTATCACGGCTCCTCGCGCAACTCCCGGATCAGGTCGATACTGTCCGGAAGAAGGCCGTGTCTGGCGACCATCCGTGCATGAAAATCGCGCAGGTCTTCGACGAAGGCACCACGGTCGCGCGAGCGCTCGTCGAGCATGTGACGCGCTTCGGCTTCCAGAGAACGCTTGTTCCGAACCGCACGCGCGCGCAGTCGCTCATACACTGCGTCATCCAGTTGCCGGATGGTGAGGGTAGCCATCGCATTCTCGTCTGCACGTTTTTGTAAGCAGAATGCTAGCAGATCTACCCCCGCCGCGCCAGCGCCGCCTCCGCTTCGCCGAGCAGCGTCGCGATGATGTCGGCGACGGGCTCCTCCTTCGTCACCATGCCCACCGACTGGCCGGCCATGATCGAGCCGTGCTCGATATCGCCGTCGATCACCGCGCGGCGCAGCGCGCCGGCCCAATAATGTTCGATCTGCAGCTGCGCCTCGGCCATCGCCACGCCGCCCTCGTCCAGCGCCCTGGCGACCTCGCGCTGCTTGGCGGTGAACAGGTCGGTCGAGGCGTTCTTGAGCGCGCGGACCGGGATCACCGGCAGGCGCGGATCGAGCTGGACGCTGGCGACGGCGTCGCGGGCGGAAGCGCGGATGAACGCCTTCTTGAAATTGGCGTGCGCGATCGATTCGGTCGCGCAGACGAAGCGGGTGCCCAGTTGCACGCCGGCCGCGCCCATCTCCAGATAGCCCGCGATCGCCTCGCCGCGGCCGATGCCGCCGGCGACGAACACCGGCAGCTGCTCGGCGATCGTGGGCAGCATCTCCTGCGCCAGCACCGAGGTGGAGACCGGGCCGATATGGCCGCCCGCCTCCATCCCCTCGATCACCAGCGCATCGACGCCCGAGCGGATCAGCTTCTTGGCCAGCGCCAGCGCGGGCGCGAAGCAGAGCAGCTTCGCGCCCGATCCCTTGATCCGCTCGATCGCGCCGCCGGGCGGCAGCCCGCCGGCGAGCACGACATGGCCGACATGGTGGTTGGCGCAGACGTCGATCAGTTCGCTCAGCTGCGGGTGCATCGTGATGAGGTTGACGCCGAACGGCTTGGCGGTCCGCTCCTTCGTCGCGGCGATCTCGGCATCGAGCAGCGCGGGCGTCATCGCCCCGCACGCGATCACGCCGAACCCGCCGGCGTTGGAGATCGCGGCGACGAGATGGCGCTCCGACACCCACGACATCGCGCCCGCCATGATCGCGTAATCGGTGCCGAGGAACTCGGCCCCGCGCGCCATGAGGTGGGCAAGGCGCTGGGCGGCGGCGGAGATGGTCTCGATCATGAACGGGGCCTAGCGCCCGCCGCCGCCATCCGGCAAGACCGCGCCATGCGGCAGGCGGGCGAAGAACTGGCGATCGATACGTCCGGGCAGGGGATGGTCGAGTTCACCGACAAGGTGCTGCGCTGGGTGACGGCGACCGGCATGACGGCGGGCCTGCTCACGCTGTTCGTGCGCCACACCTCCTGCTCGCTGCTGATCCACGAGAATGCCGCCCCCGCCGCGCGGCGCGACACCGAGCGCTATTTCGCGCGGATCGCGCCCGAGAGCACGGCGTACGAGCATGACGACGAAGGGCCGGACGACATGCCCGCGCACCTGCGCGCGGCACTCACCGCGACGAGCCTGTCGGTGCCCGTCGCGGCGGGCCGGCCGGTGCTGGGCACATGGCAGGGCATCTACCTGTTCGAGCACCGCCGTGCACGTCAGCGCCGGCGCGTGGCGCTGCACCTGATCGGCGAATAGTTCACGCGTCAACCCGGCGAAGCCGGGATCCACGGATACGGCAGCGCGGGATAGGGAGCGCACCACCGTCCATGGATCCCGGATCAAGTCCGGGATGACGAGGGATTAGGCTACGCCGCCTCGTCCGAATCCAGCCCGTAGGCGGTGTGCAGCACGCGGATGGCCAGCTCGGTATAGTCCGAGTGGATCAGCACCGAGACCTTGATCTCGGAGGTGGCAATGGCGAGGATGTTGATGCCGCGGTCGGCCAGCGCCTTGAACATCGTCGCGGCGACGCCAGCGTGGCTGCGCATGCCGACGCCGACCACCGAGACCTTGCACACCTCGGTATCGGTGATCAGCCGCGTGTAGCCGATCGTCTCCTTCGCCTTTTCCAGCACGTCGGTCGCGCGCGCGAGTTCGGCGCCGGGCACGGTGAAGGTGACGTCGGTCGATCCAGTGTCGTGCGCGACGTTCTGCACGATCATGTCGACGTTGATGCTGGCATCCGCCAGGGGGGTGAAGATCGTCGCCACCGCGCCGGGCCGATCGGGCACGGCGGTGAGCGTCACCTTCGCCTCGTTCTTGTCATGCGCGATGCCGGTGATGAGCTGACGTTCCATGGTGCCTTCCTCGATCTCGTCCTCGCCGACGATCAGCGTGCCGCGATGGCCGCCTTCGTCATGTCCATCCTCGAAGGAGGAGAGCACGCGCACGCGCACCTTCTCCTTCATCGCGAGACCGACCGAGCGCGTCTGGAGCACCTTCGCGCCGACGCTGGCAAGCTCCAGCATCTCCTCATAGGTGACGCGGCTCAATTTGCGCGCGCGCGGCACGATCCGCGGGTCGGTGGTGTAGACGCCGTCGACGTCGGTGTAGATGTCGCAGCGGTCGGCCTTCATCGCCGCCGCCATCGCCACCGCCGACGTGTCCGATCCGCCGCGGCCGAGCGTCGAGACGCGGTCCTCGTCGGTCATGCCCTGAAAGCCGGGGATCACCGCCACCTCGCCCGCCGCCAGCGAGGCGTTCAGCGCGACCGTGTCGATGTCCGAGATGCGCGCCGAGGCGTGCGCGTCGCTGGTGCGGATCGGCAGCTGCCAGCCCAGCCAGCTGCGCGCCTTCACCCCCATCGACTGCAGCACGATCGCCAGCAGCCCGCTCGTCACCTGCTCGCCGCTCGCGACCACGACGTCATATTCGCGCGGATCGTACAGCGACGAGGCCTCGCGGCAGAACTGGACGAGCCGGTCGGTCTCGCCCGCCATCGCCGAGACCACCACCGCGACCTGGTTGCCCGCCTCCGCCTCGCGCTTCACCCGGGCGGCGACGCTGCGGATCCGTTCGATCCCCGCCATCGAGGTGCCGCCGAACTTCATGACGATACGGGCCATCGCGCTCGCTTTACGTCTCGTTTGGATGACCCGCGACGCGCGGGCGCGGTCCTGATAGGTAGCGCCCCCGGCGAAGGCAAGTCGCCCAAGGAGACAGCATGGCCACCACGATCGACCCCGGACAGGCCGCGCATTTCGGTGCCATGGCGGGCGACTGGTGGAACCCGAAAGGGTCGTCGGCGATGCTGCACCGGCTCAATCCGGTGCGCCTGGGCTATCTGCGCGCGCAGGTCGACGCGCATTGGGGGGGCGACCCTACCGCGCGGATGCCGCTGGCGGGCAAGCGCGCGCTGGACCTGGGCTGCGGCGCCGGGCTGCTGGCCGAGCCGCTCGCCCGGCTGGGCGCGGCGGTGACCGGAGTGGACGCCGCACCGGAAAACATCGCCGCGGCGCGCGCGCATGCCGCAGGGCAGGGCCTGGCGATCGACTATCGCGCCGGGGGACTCGAGGCGGTGGCGGGCGAGGCGTTCGATCTGGTCGTGTCGCTGGAGGTGATCGAGCATGTCGCCGAGCCGGCGGCGTTCGTGGCGGGTCTGGCGGGGGCGCTGGCACCTGGCGGGCTGATGATCCTCTCCACCCCGAACCGCACCGCGCTGTCGCGCCTCGCACTGATCACGATCGGCGAAGGGCTTGGGCGGATTCCGCGCGGCACGCACGATTGGGGCAAGTTCCTGACGCCGGACGAGCTGACCGCGCTGGTGGGGGGTGCGGGGCTGCCGGTGCAGGACACGGCCGGCGTAGCCTTCTCGCCGACGAAAGGGTTCGTGCTCTCGGACGATTTGAAGATGGACTATCTGATGACGGTGGTGCGCGGCTGACCACCCCGAACCGTTTCATGCTTATGCCATCGGACAGGAACGCCGTACCCCGGCGCAGGCCGGGGTCCAGTATCGGGCCGCTCGTAGCTGGACCCCGGCCTGCGCCGGGGTACGGCTAGACCGTAGGGAGACGCCAGCCTTGCCGGCATGACGGGGTGTGGGAGCGGTGCGTCCCCCTACACCCAATCCACCTTGTCGTAATGCTCGGGCGGGGTGATCACCTCCATCCGTTCCGACAGCAGGGGCCGGAAGCTGGGGCGGCTCTTCATGCCGGCATACCATTGCTTGGTCTCGTCATGGCCGCGCCAGTCGATACCCCCCAGATAATCCGCGACCGAGATGTGCGCCGCGGCGGCGAGGTCGGCGAGGCTCAGCAGCGCGCCACCCATCCAGCGGCGATGCGCCACGAGATAGTCGACATAATCGAGGTGGCCGTTGGCCGCGCGCATCGCCTCGCGCAGCGCCTTGGCATCGGGCGCGGCGCGCTGGACGAGCCGCTTGGTCATCCGCTCGTGCATCAGCGGACCCACGACGTCGCCGTGGAACGTCTCGTTGAACCAGGCGACCAGCCGGCGGATCTCGGCGCGGTTGGCCGCGGTGCCCGAGATCATCGGCGCGCGCTCCACCGTCTCCTCGAAATATTCGCAGATCGCCATCGAGTTCATCAGCACGATGCCCGATCCCGATTCGCCGTCTGCGATCACCGGCGTCTGGCCCGAAGGGTTCATGTCGAGGAACTCGTCGCGCCGAAGCCACGGCGATTCGCGCACCAGATCGTAGCCGACGCCTTTCTCTCCCAGCAGCAGGCGGACCTTGCGCGAGAAGGGGCAGAGCGGGAATTGGTAGAGTTGCCACATACCCCAAGCGTCTTAGCGCGCGAGCCGCACGATGCCAGCGGTTGAATGCGATTCAGCCGCTCATCCGGTCCAGCTCGGCCAAGCCGGGGTCGAGATCGCCCAGCAGCCGGCGCGCGGCCCGCCTGGCGAAGCGCAGCGTCTCCGCCTTGCGCCGCGCGGCCGGCAGCGGGCGGTGCTGCGCGTCGCGCAGGATCGCCGCGTCGTAGCGGTCGGCGACGATCAGCCCGGCCAGCCCGGGGCGGAAGGCTTCCTCCGCGAACGGCGACAGATCGAACCCGATCGGCACCGCCCAGAAGAAGCGGTCGCAATAATCCAGATAGTCCGGCCACTTGGCGTCGCCGCGCAGGTCGGCGCGCGAGACCTTGATCTCGACGATCGTCATGCAGCCCTTGGCGTCGATCGCGAGCAGATCGGCGCGGCGGCCGTTGGCGAGCGGCACCTCGCACAGGGTCATCATGTCCTGCCGGAAAAACAGCCGCGCGACCCCCCGCGCGACGTCGCGCGCCTGCGCGGGCGCATCGTCGAAGCAGCCGGGATCGAGCGCGGGCTGGGCCTGATTCATCGCGTCAGACTAGAACAGGATGGGAACGGAGGGAAGATGCGCACATTCGTCATGCCGGACTTGTTCCGGCATCCACCGGCCCGCACACTCGCGGCCTGGATCACGGCACAGCGGTGGACTCGGGAACAAGTCGGTACCTATCCCGCTGAAACGAGGCGCAGTACCCCGGCGCCGGCCGGGGTCCCGCAACGGGCCGCCCGGAGGAGGGCCCCCGCCAGGGGCC
>CAXUMU010000092.1:0-1610 GCA_964252145.1 uncultured Sphingomonadaceae bacterium | reverse complement strand
GGGTACGGATGCGACATCCTTGGCGTGAGGGACGATTGCCGAACAAGTCCGGGGTGACGGATGATTTGTCAGCAGCTACCCTAATTCCGCCAGCGCCTCGGCCCCGCCGTCCAGTTCCACCACCCACAAATCCGGATCGTTGCGCCGCCGCCGCGCCAGATAGTCCGCCAGCGCCGCGGGGTCGTCCAGTGCCTTGGGTCCGCTCGCGACCCAGGCGTAGCCGCCGTCCGGCGACAGCGCGCGTTCCAGCAGGCGCTGCGTGACGCCCCGTTCCGCGATTACCAGCAGGATCGCGCCCGCGGTGGGGTCGCCGCGGGCCAGCACCGCGCCGCTGCCGCCAGCAGCGGATACGCGGCGGAGGAGGGCGGACACGAGCAGCCCGGCGGCGGGCCGCGCGTCGCTCAAGGCCTAAGCGCCTCAGGCGGCATCGCGCGTCTCGCCGCTGGTGAACAGCGCGTACAGCGCATCCTCGGACGCCGCGCCGCGCAGCTTGGCGACGAACGCGCGGTCGCGCAGGCGCCGGCTGACGCGGGCGAGTGCCTTCAGATGCTCGACGCCCGCGTCCGGCGGCGACAGCAGCAGGAACACCAGGTCGACCGGCATGTCGTCGATCGCGTTGAAGTCGATCGGCTGGGCGAGTCGCGCGAACACGCCGACCACCCGCTCCAGCCCGTCGATCTTGCCGTGCGGGATGGCGACGCCGCCGCCGAACCCGGTCGATCCCAGCCGCTCGCGGTCGCCCAGCCGCTCGACCACCACCTTGGGGTCGATCTCGACAATCCTGCCGGCGATGGCGGCGAGCTGCTGGAACAGCGCCTTCTTGTTCGGCACCGCCAGCGACGCGACCACGGCTTCGGGACCGAGCAGGTCGCTCAGCTCCTCCACCCCGCCGCGCGCGGCCACATCCTGGCTATTGCTCACGTCGCCTCCCGCGCTTCACGCAGCCCGCTGCGGTTCGACCCAGCCGATCGTGCCATCGTTACGGCGGTATACCATATTATAGGCGCCCGTCCCCGAATTGCGGAACAGGAGAGCGGCGGTGTTGCGCAGATCGAGCATCATCACGGCGTCGGAAACGCTCGACTCGGGCACATCGACCCGCGTCTCGGCGATGATGACGGGATTGTCGGCCGGTTCGTCCTCTTCGGGCGCGGCCTGGAACACGGTGTAGCCGGCATCGCCGTCGATCTCGCCCGGAACGGCGCCGTTAACGCCGCTCTGACGGTCCTTCAGCCGGCGCATGTAGCGGCGCAGCTGCGTCTCGATCTTGGCGGCGGACGAATCGAACGCCGGATGCGCATCCGCGCCTTCGCCGTGCGCCTTCAGGATCACGCCGTGCATCACATGGGCGACGATGTCGCAGACGAAACGGTTGTCGTGCGGGCCCTTGCCGAAGGTGACCTGCGCCGAGATGCTGCGCGAGAAATATTTCTCCGCCAGCCCCTGCAGCCGATCGTTGACATGCTCGCGCAGCGCATCGCCGGTATCGACCTGATGCCCAGATACACGGATATCCATCTTCTCACCTCCACTAACGACCCTTCGCGTCTCGTCCGGGCCGGGCCTGCCGGACGCCCGGGGTCGGGGCGGCGGCGGGCTTTAGGCCGGGG
>CAXUMU010000091.1:3165-9888 GCA_964252145.1 uncultured Sphingomonadaceae bacterium | reverse complement strand
GCCGGATCGGATCCGCAGAATGGCGGCCCGAGCGCGAAGGAAAAGGCGAAGGTCGCCGCCGACGCTACGCAGTTCGAGGAGAAATTGCGCATCGCCAATCTGGAAAAGCGCGTCGACCTGCTGGAAGCCGAACTCGCGGTCGGCCCCAAGACGCGCGACCACCTGGAGCTGGACCTGATCAAGGCGCGGCTCGACAAGGTCGAGATGGACGCGATGATGGCTGCCGAGGCGGCCAAGCAGCAGGCGGCGGCAGCGGCGAAGAACGCCAAGACCCCTTAGAAGCCAGATCTCCGTCCGTCACCCCGCACCTCTGCGGTACCTATCCCGCTGAAACAAGGAGCAGTACCCCGGCGTAGGCCGGGGTACGGAGGCGACGTTCCTTGGCGTTGGGAGATGATTGCCGACATGGTCGACCACGCGCACACGGCCTTGATGACAGGCCGTCCGCGCCGGCCAATCCGTGGACCCCCGGCACAAGGCGGGTGACGGCCGCGGATCCCTACTCCCCGATCTTGATGTCGGACGCGTCCGGCACCTTCGGCCGATTGGGCACCTTCGGCTCGGGCGGCGGCGGGACGACCGGCTTGCCCTGCTTGTAGCGCGTCGTGAACATCAAGGCCGCCGCGATGGCGGCAGAGCCGACCGCGATCCCGGCCACGCCGGCCACCACGCGCTTGTCGACGCCGCCGATCTTGCCTGCGCCGGCCTGTGCCGGTTCGGCGTGCGGCTTTACGGATTCGTCGGTCAATTCGCTCTCCTGCCTGCTTTCGTTTTCTGTCTTTTTCGGTCAGCGATCCGGATCGTCATCCTCGCCCTTAGTCGTAGCATTGGGATTGTCCGGCCCGGAATAGTCGATTTCGGTCTGGCCGCCATGGCCCAGGAAGCCGCCGCCTTCCGGCTTCTTGCCGCTATGCGGACTGGGATAGGCGCCGCCGCCGGATTCGCCGCCGCCTGCATCCTTGTCGTGGTTGGGGTCGGTGCTCATGCGCTTGGTCCTTTCGCTTGCGCGTTGAACGAAGGATCGCCCGATCGGGTCCGGCGATTGCGGAGCGCCAAGCCGCTGCCCATATGCGCCGCCCTCAGAAGAGCGGGGACGCATGAGCGAGAATATTTGGCACGGCACGACGATCCTGTCGGTGCGCCGTGGGCACAAGGTGGTGGTGGTCGGCGACGGCCAGGTCTCGATGGGCCAGACGGTGATGAAGCCGAATGCGCGCAAGGTGCGCCGGCTGCACGACGGATCGGTGATCGGCGGCTTCGCCGGCGCGACCGCGGACGCGTTCACTCTATTCGAGCGGCTGGAGCGCAAGCTGGAGCAGCATCACGGGGCGCTGATGCGCGCGGCGGTCGAGCTGGCGAAGGACTGGCGGACGGACAAATACTTACGCAACCTGGAGGCGATGATGATCGTCGCCGATAAGGACGTGACGTTGATCCTGACCGGCAATGGCGACGTGCTGGAGCCCGAAGCCGGCGTCGCCGCGATCGGATCGGGCGGCAATTACGCGCTCGCCGCGGCGCGCGCGCTGGTGGATTACGAGGCGGATGCCGAGACGATCTGCCGCAAGGCGATGGCGATCGCCGCCGAGGTCTGCGTCTACACCAACGACCGGCTGACGCTGGAGACGCTGGAGAGTGCGACCTGACCGTCGCCGGATCGTCATCCCAGCGAAAGCTGGGATCTCCCGCGGTGTGACGACCGGCTGCCCCAACCGCACGAGACCCCAGCCTTCGCTGGGGTGACGAAAGCTTCCACGAATGAACGACGCCCTTACCCCCAAGTCCATCGTCGCCGCGCTCGATGCGCATATCGTCGGCCAGGCCGATGCCAAGCGCGCGGTCGCGGTCGCGATGCGCAATCGCTGGCGGCGGCAGCAGCTGTCGCCCGAGCTGCGCGACGAGGTCAGCCCCAAGAACATCCTGATGATCGGGCCGACCGGCTGCGGCAAGACCGAGATCAGCCGCCGCCTGGCGAAGCTCGCCGACGCGCCGTTCGTCAAGGTGGAGGCGACCAAGTTCACCGAGGTCGGCTATGTCGGCCGCGACGTCGAGCAGATCGCGCGCGACCTGGTCGAGGAAGCGGTGCGGCTGGAGAAGGAGCGCCGCCGCGTCGCGGTGAAGGACAAGGCCGAGGAGGCGGCGATGGCGCGCCTGCTCGACGCGCTGGTCGGCAGGGAAGCGAGCGAGGCGACGCGTGCCTCGTTCCGCCAGCGCTTCAGCGACGGCCATCTCGACGACAAGGAGATCGAGCTGGAGCTGGCCGACACCGCCGCGCCGCCGTTCGAGATCCCCGGCATGGGCGGCCAGGTCGGCATGATCAACCTGTCCGACATGATGGGCAAGGCGTTCGGCGGCCGCCCGCCCAAGCGGCGCAAGCTGCCGGTGCGCGATGCCTGGACCGCGCTGGTGGAGGAGGAGGCCGACAAAAGGCTGGACCAGGACGACGTCAACCGCATTGCGCTCGCCGACGCCGAGGCCAACGGCATCGTCTTTCTCGACGAGATCGACAAGATCGCGGTCAGCGACGTGCGCGGCGGCTCCGTCTCCCGCGAAGGCGTGCAGCGCGATCTGCTGCCGCTGATCGAGGGCACCACCGTCGCCACGAAGTACGGCCCGATGAAGACCGACCATGTGCTGTTCATCGCGTCGGGCGCGTTCCACGTCGCCAAGCCGAGCGACCTGCTGCCCGAACTGCAGGGGCGGCTCCCCATCCGCGTCGAGCTGAAGGCGCTGACCGAGGCCGACTTCGTCCGCATCCTGAAGGACACCCGCGCCAGCCTGACCGAGCAATATCGCGCGCTGATCGCGACCGAGGGCGTGACGATCGCCTTCACCGACGACGGCATCGCCGCGATCGCCCGCATCGCCGCGGAAGTGAACGGCCAGATCGAGAATATCGGCGCCCGCCGGCTGCAGACGGTGATGGAGAAGCTACTGGAGGAGGTGAGCTTCGAGGCCGAGGACCGCCGCGGCGCCGAGGTGACGGTGGACGCGGCCTATGTCGACCAGCAGCTGGCGGCGATCGCGCGGAACACGGACCTAAGCAAGTACGTGCTGTAGCTGGATTCAGTCGGCATTGACATCCTCCCGGTGGCCAGTCAGCCAGTCCCGCGGGGGAGAATATCATGCGCGACGCCATGCAAATTGGATTGACGGCGCTGGTCCTGGCGGCGGCGTCACCGGGAGTTGCCGCTAAGCTTGGCGCGGAAGCGCCGCCGTTCACGCTCAAGACGTTCGACGGTACGCAAGTGTCGCTCACGGAACTGCGTGGGCAGGTCGTGGTCCTCAACTTCTGGGCGACCTGGTGCGGCCCGTGCAAGGCGGAGATGCCAGCGCTCGACGCATATGTGCGCAGCCACCCGGGTCGTGGTCTGCGGATCTTTGCGGTGGCTACCGAGGACTCGGTGCCGGCATTCCGACTAAAGCCTTTGCAGGCGCTGCTGTCGTTTCCGCTTGTGGCAAAGCTCAAGGGCGGCAGCCATTATGGCCCGATCGGCAACGCGGTGCCGACCAGCTATGTGATCGATCGGGCTGGGGTGATCCGCTACGCCAAGGCGGCCGCGTTCACCACGGAGACGCTCGATGCGGTGGTTGCGCCTCTGCTCGCGGAGGCGCGACCCGCAAGTGCGCCGCCCGTCGTCAGCGCTGCACGCTGAGCGCTCGACAAGGCTTCGCGCAACCGCCACAGCGCCGCGCCATGATCCACACCATCCTCGCCTGGCTTGCCGGCGTCATCATCGCGGTCATCTCGGCCACCGGCTATGTCGGCGTGGCGCTGCTGATGGCGATCGAGAGCGCGTGCATCCCGTTGCCGTCCGAGATCATCATGCCGTTCGCCGGCTATCTGGTCTCGCTGGGGCAGCTGAACCTGTACGCGGTCGCCACCGCCGGCGCGATCGGGTGCAACCTGGGCTCGATCGTCGCCTATGAGGTGGCGAAGCGCGGCGGGCGGCCGTTCGTCGCGCGCTACGGGCGCTACGTGCTGGTGAGCGTCGAGGATATGGACCGGGCGGAACGGTTCTTCGACAGATATGGCAGCATCACCATCCTGGTCGGGCGGCTGCTGCCGGTGATCCGGTCGTTCATCGCCTTCCCCGCCGGCCTCGCCCGAATGAACCTGGTGCGGTTCCACATCTACACGTTCGTCGGCTCGTGGCCGTTCTGCTACGTGCTCGCGCTGGTCGGCCGCGAACTGGGCAAGGCGTGGGACAGCGATCCGCGGGTGAAGGCGGTGTTCCACCAGCTAGACGCGGTCGTGCTGGGCGTGCTGGTGGTCGGGGGCGTCTGGTTCCTCTGGCACAAGCTGCGCAAGCTGAAGAGCCAGCGGGGATAACCCGCCAGAACCACGTCATGCCAGCGGAAGCTGGCATCCCGTCGAACCCGAAGCGCACCAGATCGACAAGATCCCAGCTTTCGCTGGACGACGTTGGTCGGTAGTTTACCGCCCCCCGGTCCGGCGCACCGCGCCTTTGTGCGCGCCCATGCCGCGGGGGCCGCGCGGGGCGTAGCGGCGGGGCTGCTCGGTGGGAGCGCCGTGGCGCTGCTCGCGGCCGCCGTCGTGGCGGCGCTCGCCGGGCTTGGACTGCACCGGCGCCGGCATCTTCGCCTTCTCGGCGACGAAATTCTCCGGCAGCGGCAGCACCTCCAGCTTCACGCGGGTCAGCTTCTCGATGTCGCGCAGGAACGGGCGCTCGTCGTCCGCCACGAACGCCATCGCGATGCCGGCGGCGCCGGCGCGCGCGGTGCGGCCGATGCGGTGAACATATTGCTCGGCCACGTTCGGCAGCTCGAAGTTGAACACATGGCTGATCCCGCCGACGTCGATGCCGCGCGCAGCGATGTCGGTGGCCACGAGGATCTTGATCTGCCCCGCGCGGAACGCGGCCAGCGCGCGCTCGCGCTGCGGCTGGCTCTTGTTGCCGTGGATCGCATCGGCGACGATGCCGACCTGGGCCAGGTTCTTCACCACCCGGTCCGCGCCGTGCTTGGTGCGGGTGAAGACGAGCGCACGCTCGATCGGCTCGGACTTCAGCTTTATCGCCAGCAGCGCCTGCTTCTCCGCCTGGTTGACGAAGGTCGCATACTGGTCGACGCGCTCGGCGGTCGTCGCCTGCGGCGCGACCGAGACCTTGACCGGATCGGTCAGGAAGCGGTCGCCCAGCTCGGCGATCGCCTTCGGCATCGTCGCCGAGAAGAACAGCGACTGGCGCTTCTTCGGCAGCATCGTGTCGATCCGCTTCAGCGCGTGGATGAAGCCGAGGTCCAGCATCTGGTCGGCCTCGTCGAGCACGAAGATCTCGACGTTCTTCAGGCTCAGCGCGCGCTGGTCGATCAGGTCGAGCAGGCGGCCGGGCGTGGCGACGAGGATGTCGATGCCGGCCTGGAGCTGGCGGATCTGGCGGTTGATCGGGACGCCGCCGAATACGGTCATCACCGAGAGGCGCACATACTTGCCGTAGGCGACGAAGCTGTCGGCGATCTGGCTGGCCAGCTCGCGCGTGGGCGAAAGCACCAGCATGCGGCAGCCCTGCGGCGGACGCACCTTGGCGTTGGTGGAGAGGTAGTGCAGCGACGGCAGCGCGAACGCCGCGGTCTTGCCGGTGCCGGTCTGCGCGATGCCGCAGAGGTCGCGCCCGTCCATCAGCGGCGGGATCGCCTGCGCCTGGATCGGGGTGGGGATATCATAGCCCTTGGCGGCGAGCGCGCGCTGGAGCGGCTCGGCAAGGCCCAGCTGGGAGAATTTGGTCAAAGGAATACTTTCGGTAACGCGTGCCCCGCGGTCGTCAGCAGACGACGCAAAGCCAGCGGGTTTGTCTGACGACCCGCGTGAAAAGGGAAGCCTGGGGGCTCAACGTCATGGTTGGCGGAGCTCGCCCCTGCCATTTGGAAGCGGCAGGATGTTCACGCTGCTCCGTCCGGACACCCGCTGGTCGCGGACGTTGACGTTGCACCGCATATGGCATGGTTGCTGTCCAAATGCAAGGCGCGGCACATGGCCCTTGATCCAAGCCGCCATACGGCCCAAATCGGTGGCATGTTCATCGAGACCGAACCCACCCCCAATCCCGCCACGCTGAAGTTCCTGCCGGGCCAGGCGGTGATGGACAGCGGCGTGCGCGACTTCGCCGATGCCGACGAGGCGGATGCCTCGCCGCTCGCGCAGGCGCTGTTCAGCCTGGGCGACGTGACCGGCGTGTTCTTCGGCAAGGACTTCATCTCGGTCACCGCCGGCCCGGGTTCGGACTGGCGGACGCTGAAGCCGCAGGTGCTGGGCGTGCTGCTCGATCATTTCGCCAGCAACGCGCCGCTGTTCGCTGGCGGCAGCGCGGCCGGCATCGCGATCGAGCCCGATTTCGCCGACGATCCCGCCGATGCCGACGTGATCGCGCAGATCAAGGACCTGATCGAGACGCGCGTACGCCCGGCGGTGGCGAACGACGGCGGCGACATCGTCTACCGCGGGTTCGATCGCGGAACCGTCTATCTGGCGATGCACGGCGCGTGCGCCGGCTGCCCGTCGTCCACCGCGACGCTGAAGCAGGGCATCGAATCGCTGCTCAAGCATTACATCCCCGAGGTCACCGAAGTCCGCGCGGCGTGACGACGCCCGCCGCCATCGGCGCATTTCGGCCGTAAAGCGCGGCCGGCGATGCGGCTGCTGGCGATCGAGACCGCGACGGCCGCCTGTTCGGTTGCGCTGATCGAGCGCGGGCGGGTTATCGC
>CAXUMU010000091.1:0-3155 GCA_964252145.1 uncultured Sphingomonadaceae bacterium | reverse complement strand
GAGATCGTCGGCCGCGGCCATCCCGAGCGGCTGATCCCGATGATCGCCGACCTTGCCCGCGGGGGCCGTGCCGACAGCATCCTCGTCGATTGCGGCCCCGGCAGCTTCACCGGCGTGCGCGTGGGGCTGGCCGCCGCGCGCGGGCTGGGGATCGGCTGGGGCGTGCCGGTGCAGGGCTTCTCGTCGCTGGCGCTGATCGCCGCGGCCGGGTTCGAGGAGCTGCCCGATGCAGAAACGATCGCCGTCGCGATCGTCGGCGGGCATGGCGAACTGTTCGTGCAGCGCTTCGCCCGCGATCCCCTGCGGCCTTTGTCGGACCTCGTCTCGCTGCCGCCGCCGTTGGCTGCGCAGGAAGCGGTGGACGTGCATGTCTTCGGCTCGGGTGCCCCTGCCCTCGTCGCGGCGCGCGGGTTCGGCGCGGTGCACGACGTGCTGCCGGATGCCGCCCGCGTGCCCCTACTGCCCGCGCGCCTCGCTGCGCTGCCGCCGCGCCCGATCTACGGCCGCGCTCCCGATGCGCGCCCTGCCGCGGCATGACCGCGCTCGTCGAGCTGCGCGAGGCCGGGGTGGCCGATCTAGCCGAGGTGATGACCGTGATGGACGATGCGTTCGAACCCGCCTTCGGCGAGGCGTGGACGCGCAGCCAATGCCAGGGCATCCTCGAACTGCCGCGCGTGTGGCTGACGATCGCGCGTACGCTGGCAGTCGCGCTCGGCAGCGGCGCGCGCAAGCTTCATCTGGAAGTGCGCGATGGCAATGTAGCACTCGGCCTGTATGTGCGGAGCGGCTTCGTCGAAGTCGGACGGCGGCGCGGTTACTACCGCGGCACAGGCGGCCAGTTGTTCGATGCTCTAAGCCTGGCCTCTGTACTTGAGACGGACCGAGCCTGATCGGGCTTGTATTTCGGAGCGGGATCATCAAGTAGGTGTTGTTCCCGCAAGGGAGCCATCCCCCCAAAAACCGATAAGGTCGCATCCACCATGAACGAAGCAATGGACTCGCCGGGCGCGCTGATCACGCTCACCGCCGATATCGTCTCCGCCCACGTCAGCAACAACAGCGTCGCGCTGGGCGACCTGCCGGCGCTGATCTCGAACGTCCACGGCGCGCTGACCGCGCTGGGCGAGAGCGACGCGGAGCCCGAGGCGCAGCGCGAGCCCGCGGTGCCGGTGCGTGCCTCGATCAAGCCCGATTATCTGGTCTGCCTGGAAGACGGCAAGAAGCTGAAGATGCTCAAGCGCTATCTGCTGACCCGCTTCGGCATGACGCCCGAGCAGTACCGCGCCAAGTGGCACCTGCCGGCCGACTATCCGATGGTTGCGCCGAACTATGCCGAGCAGCGCCGCATGCTCGCCAAGAAGATCGGCCTGGGCACGCGCGGCCGGACGCGCTGATCCCGGCCGGATAGCCGCGGGCGGGTGACAAATACCCGCCTGTCCGCGGCTTCCTTCGCGCGGCAAAAGACGTTACCTCCGTCGCGGTGCAGCACGAACGCGACCGCGCCGAGCGAAAGACCAGATGACCCGCAAGATCGATGTCGAGGCGCTCTGCGCCGAGAAAGGCCTGCGCATCACCGAGCAGCGCCGCGTGATCGCGCGTGTGCTCTCCGAGGCCGAGGATCATCCCGACGTCGAGGCGCTGCACGCGCGCGCCGCGGCGATCGATCCCGGCATCTCGATCGCGACGGTATACCGCACCGTCCGCCTGTTCGAGGAAGCCGGCATCCTGGAGCGCCACGATTTCGGCGACGGCCGCGCGCGCTACGAGGCGGCGCCCGAAGCGCATCACGACCACCTGATCGACGTCGAGACCGGCAACGTGATCGAGTTCGTCGATGCCGAGCTGGAGGCGCTGCAGCGCCGGATCGCCGAGAAGCTGGGCTACCGGCTGGTCGACCACCGGATGGAGCTCTACGCGGTGGCGCTCGGGCGCAAGCACTGAGGGCCACATCGGCGCTCATACCGTACCCCGGCGCAGGCCGGGGTCCAGTATCGGGCCGCTCGCGACTGGACCCCGGCCTTCGCCGGGGTACGGCTTCCTTGTTCGAATGAGTAGGGAGGCAATCGACCGATGATCCGCCTCCCCTTCCGCATCCTGCTGGCGCTCGCAGCGCTGATCGTCTGCCTGACCGGCTATTTCCTGACGAAGCCGTTCGGACGGAGCGACGCGTGGGTGCAGCGCTTCCTGGGCCTCGCCGCCGGCGCGTTCGGCGCGCGGGTGCGGATCGAGGGTGAGCCGCTGCTGCGCGACGTGCTGTTCGCGGCGAATCACCTGTCATGGCTCGACATTCTCGCGCTGGGCGGCGCCACCGGTACCGCGTTCGTCGCCAAGGATTCGATCCGCAGCTGGCCGGTGGTCGGCTGGCTCGCCACGATCGGCGGCACGATCTACATCGATCGCGGCAGCCGCACCGCCGCGCGCGGGCAGGCCGATGCGCTGGGCGAGGCGTTGATCACCGGGCGGCCGGCGGCGTTCTTCCCGGAGGGCACGACCGGCAACGGCATCGTGCTCAGCCCGTTCCGCGCCACGTTGTTCGCCGCGGTGACGCCGCCGCCGCCGGGCGTGCGCGTGCAGCCGGTCGCGATCGATTACGGCGCGGCGACGCCCGAGATCGTCTGGCCGGACGAGGAAAGCCCGGCGCACAATGCCAGGCGGCTGATCTCCCGCCCGGGCAAGCTGCCGATGACATTGCGCTTCCTGCCGCCGATCGACCCGGCGGCCTGCGCCGACCGCAAGGCGATGTCGGCGGCGGTGAACGCGGCGATCGCGGGCGCGCTTTCGCATGGGCGCCCGCTCGGCTAAGGCCCGCGCGATGACCCGCCCCGCCCCCCGGACCTTCCATGTCAAGTCGTTCGGCTGCCAGATGAACGCCTATGACGGCGCGCGCATGGGCGAGCTGCTCGAAGCGGACGGCATGGCCGGGTCGGACGCTGACAGCGCCGACCTGATCGTGCTCAACACCTGCCACATCCGCGAGCGCGCCGCCGAGAAGGTCTATTCCGACATCGGCCGCATCGTGAAGCGCGGCGGCGCCAACCCGCCGATGATCGCGGTGGCGGGCTGCGTCGCGCAGGCGGAGGGGGCCGAGATCCCCAGGCGCGCGCCGGCGGTGGGGATCGTGGTCGGCCCGCAGGCCTATCACCGCCTGCCCGCGC
>CAXUMU010000090.1:479-9911 GCA_964252145.1 uncultured Sphingomonadaceae bacterium | reverse complement strand
CCGTGGCCCAAGGTCAAGGGCCCGGGCCAGGCCCCGCCGGGCCGGGCCGCGGCGCGCACCCGGGGGTCGGGCGCCAGCGACGCGGCCGGGGCGGCGACGGCGTGAGCGCGCGCCCGTCCCGTCCGCCGCGCTAGCGCAGCCTGTGCGGCAGCGCCCGCAATCAGCCGAGCAGCCCGACGATGATCATCGTGCACTGCCACGGCTCCATGCCGCCCAGCACGGGCCAGTCGGCGAAGCGGCCCGCCGTCGCCGCGCGCAGCAGGAAGCCGCCGCCCAGCAGCGAGGTGGTCGAGCCGATGATCGGCGCCATCGCGTAGACGCTGAACGCCAGCCCGCGCGACCGGAGCGGGACGGCGTCGCGGATCAGCGAGAAGGCGGCCGGCATGATGACCGATTCGGCGATGCCGATGCCGGCGCGCCCGAGGAACAATTGCTCGATCGAGGTGGACATGCCGCACACGATCGTCATCAGCGCCCACACGACCGACGCGACGCCGATCATCGCGCGGCGGTTCAGGCGATCGACGAAATAGCCCGCGGGAAAGCTGCAGAAGCCGTAGAACAGGGCGAACCCCAGGCCGAGCAACAGCCCCATGTGCAGGTCCGACGCGCCCAGGTCGCGCTTGATCGGATCGACCAGCAGCGCGAGGATCACCCGGTCGATGAAGGCATAGCAATAGACCGCGAGCAGGACGCCCACGAGCAGCCAGTGGCGTGGCGCGGCGCCGGCATGGCCGTCTTCGATCGATGGGGGCACCGCGATCTCCTCAACCCTTGTCGGATGCGCATGGCGGCGCATCATCGTTGCGGGCGACGGTGTTTCACGCCCGCGGCGATGTCAAATTTAATCAGTCGTATGTGTTTTTGCATCGCGCCGTGCGGTCGATCGGACGTGGCTGCGGACGCCTTCCAGATGCGCGCGCATCAGCGTCGCCGCGGCGTCGGCGTCGCGGGCGGCGATGGCGTCCACAACGATATGATATTTGGCGAGCACGGCGCGCGCGCGCCGGGGTGGTATCGGTGCCGTAACTGGTCTCGAGCAGGTGCAGGATGCCGCGCAGCACCACCGCTAGCGCGATGTTGCGGGCGATGCGCGCCAGTTCGGTGTGGAACTCGCCCAAAGACCGCGCGAACGCGCTGCCGACCGAGCCCGCCTCCGCGGCGCGGGTCAGCATCGCGCGCAGATGCTCGACGTCGAGCGCGCTGGCGCGCTCCGCGGCGAGGTGCGTGATCATCGCCTCGGTCGCGATCTGCGCCTCGATCAGGTCGCCGCGCGATACCCCCAGCAGCGTCAGCTGGATCGCGAGCGCATCGGCGAAACGGCCCAGCTCCGCCGCCGCGATGCGGATGCCGCCGCCGGCGCCGCGGCGCACCTGGATCACGCCGGTGGCGGAAAGCGCGCGCAGCGCGTCGCGCATCGCCATGCGGCTGACGTCGAACGCCTGCGCCAGCGACGCCTCGCTGCCGAGATAGTCGCCGGGCTTCAGCTGGCCGGCGAACAGCTGGTCGCGGATCTGCGCGACGATATCGGCGGAAAGCGTCCCGCCGCCGCTGGCCGCGCGCCACGTTCCGCAGGGGATCAGATCAGCCACAGCGCCATTAAGCACCAAGCCGGGCGAGCGTCGAGGGCTCGCCAAATATGATATCTTTGATTGACGCGGTGCCGCCGCGGATGGCATGAATCGCCGCGCTGAATCCGGCGAAGGCGAAGAACGTCGCGCTGCCGACGGCGGAGCGCGACCTGCTGGTGAAGGGCGCGAGCCTGCAGGAGTTCATCGACCACTCCTTCTTCAGCCACCACATGCACGAATTCCTGTTCCAGGCCGGGCAGCCGCGCGAGGTGTGGGAGGATTTCTGCGCCGCGATGGGCATCGAGCCCGATCGCCCTGCGCCCGCGCAACCGGTGACGACGCGGTTCGGCGTGCTGATGGAACCGCAGAAAACAGGGGCGTAGACGCGGACCAACGCGCTCGCTCCGCTATCGGCGCGCCGCCGATCCGCGTAGGCTGGCCGCCCATAAGCGGCGGGGTCGAGGCGACATGAAGCAGCTCATCTATCGCTCGCAGCCGTTCGGCTTCGATCGCTCGATCCTGGCGGGCATCCTGTCCGGCGCGCGGCGCAACAATCGGCGCGACGACATCACCGGGGCGCTCATCTGCCGCCGCGATCTATACCTGCAACTGATCGAAGGTCCTGCGACGAAGATCGATGCGCTTTATGCGCGGATCGTGGTCGACGATCGACACGGCGATGTCAGGCTGCTGCTGGCCGATACGGTGGATCAGCGCCTGTTTCCGCAATGGGAAATGCTCGACGACGAAGCGCCCTCGTTGCTCTGGGCGCCGGCGGAGGTCGCCGAAGGCGCGATCGAGGCGGCCACGCCGGCCGAACTGCTGCGCGTCTTCGCGCGATTGGCGGCGAATGCCGGAAGCCGGGCGGGCCCGAGCTAGCCAAGCTGGAAATCGTCATTCCGAGCTTGATCCGGGATCCGTGGAAGGCGGCACGTTTCAGATCAGGTCGCGTCGCCTCCATGGATCCGGGCTTTCGCTGAGATGACGGGCGGATCAAGCGCCAGCGATCAGCCCAGCCGCTCGCGCCAAAGCGACAGTTTTTCCTGCGTCGCGCGGCCGGAATAGCTGAACAGGACGAGGTCGCCGTCGGCGGCGAAGCGCCGTTCGGTCCAGGACGGGACGACCACGATCTCGCCCGGCGCGAGCGCGAACGGCGCGCCGTCGACGAACAGCGTGCCCGTGCCCTCCACCACCACGTGGATCATGCCGTCGGTGGAGCGCGCGGGGCGCGTCTCGAACCCCGCCGGGACGAGCCGGGCGAAGGCGGACATCGTCGCCATCACCGGACCGCCGTCCACCGGATTGGTGAACTCCATCAGATGGCCGTCATGGGCATGCGGCGCCTGGCTGCGGCCGAGCACCTCCAGCGTCTCGCGCCAGTCGGCGAAGGGATAGATGAAGAGCGGGTTGCCCTGTCCGGCGACGCGTTCGGCGCGAACCGGCCGCATGTTGCGGCCCCAGCGCTGCTGCGCATCGCCCGCGGGGCGCGAGGTGGGCCAAGCGCTGCGATCCTCGCGATGCTCGGCGAAGCTCGCGTCCAGCATCTGGACGAGCGGGATGTCCAGCCCATCGAGCCAGATCATCGGCTCGCCCGTCTCGTTGCCATGATCGTGCCACAGCCAAGCCGGCGTCAGGATCAGGTCGTGCCGGTGCATATAGGCGCGCTCGCCGTCCAGCGCGGTGAACGCCCCTTCGCCCTGCATGATGAACCGCAACGCATTCTGCGCGTGGCGATGCGCGGGCGCGACCTCGCCGGGCAGGATCAGCTGGAGCCCGGCATACAGCGTGCTGGTGATCCGCGATTGCCCCGCCAGCGCGGGATTCTCCAGGATCAGCACGCACCGCTCGGCCTCCGCCGCGGTGATCAGCTCGCCGGCTTCCATCAGCGGCGGTCGAATCCGGTCGAACGACCAGGCGGCCGCAACCGCGGGGCTGCGCGGAGCGGGCGTCACCAGCGCGGCGAGCACCTGCCACAGCGGCGCCAGCCGTTCGGGGCGCAGCCGTTCGTAGAATCGTCGCGGGCCGCCGCGAGGTTGGTCGGCATTTCGGCGAGCGTGGCCATGACAAAAAGAATCCTCTTTGTGCTTGCGTCGGTATACGCGCTTGTCCACGGTTTTTCCAGACAATCGTCAGAGGACTGATCATGCCGCACGCATTCACGCTGCCCGAGCGCCCTGCCGCCGCGATCGTCGGCACCGATGCGACCTTCCCGGTGGGGCGCATCCTCTGCATCGGGCGCAACTATGCCGCGCATGCGCGCGAGATGGGCAAGGATCCCGACCGCGAGGCGCCGTTCTTCTTCACCAAATGGGCCGATGCGCTGGTGCCGAACGGCGCGACCATCCCCTATCCGCCCGAGACCGCGAACTATCAGTTCGAAGCCGAGCTGGTGATCGCGATCGGCAAGGCGGGGGCGGCGGTGCCGGAGAGCGACGCGCTGGATCTGGTGTTCGGCTACGCCGTCGGGCTCGACATGACGCGGCGCGACCTGCAGTTCGAGGCGCGCGACAAGGGCCGGCCGTGGGACACCGGCAAGAACTTCGCCTTCTCCGCGCCGATGGCGGCGATCCGCCCCGTGGCCGATGGCGGCCATATCTCGTCCGCGCCGATCCGCCTGACCGTGAACGGCGCGGTCAAGCAGGATGCCGACATCGCCGACCTGATCTGGGATTGCGCCGAGACGATCGCCTATGTCAGCCGGTTCGAGCGGCTGCTGCCGGGCGACCTGATCTTCACCGGCACGCCCGCGGGCGTGGGCGCGGTGGTGCCGGGCGACGTGATCGACGTGACGATCGAGGGGCTCGCGCCGCTCAGGGTGACGATCGGCGATAAGGAAGCGGAGTTCGCATGATCCTGCACGATTTCCCGCTGTCCTCGGCCAGCTTCCGCGTCCGCATCGTGCTCAACCTGAAGGGGCTGACGTACGAGAAGCGCAACTATGTGCTGCGCGCGGGCGAGCAGCGCGCGCCCGGCTATCTGGCGGTCAACCCGGCCGGGCTCGTCCCCACGCTGGAGACCGACGGGCTGCGACTCGGCCAGAGCCTGGCGATCATCGACTATCTCGACGCGGTGTGTCCCGAGCCGCGCATGATCCCGGCCGATCCGGTCGCGCGGGCGCGGGCGATGGAGATGGCGCTGACCATCGCGTGCGACATCCACCCGCTCAACAACCTGCGGATCCTGCAATATCTCCAGCACGAGCTGGGGCAGGACAAGCCGGCGGTGGACGCCTGGTATCGCCACTGGGTGGAGCAGGGGTTCGCGACGCTGGAGCGGCTGCTGCCCGACACGCCGTTCGCCGGCGGCGACGCGCCCGACATCGTCGATGCCTGCCTGGTGCCGCAGATGTACAATGCGCGGCGCTTCCACGTCGATCTGGCGCCGTTCCCGAGGCTGACCGCCATCGCCGACCGCGCCGCTGCGCTGCCGGCGTTCCTGGCCGCGGCGCCGCCCGCGTAGCGCGGCGCGTCAGTCGAGGATCACCAGCGCGTCCAGTGCGATCGGCGGCTTGCCCGGGGCGGACACGATCAGCGGGTTGACGTCGATCTCGGCGATCTCCGGATGGGCCAGGAGTAGGCGGCCGATCGCGGTGACGACGCGCGCGACGGCGGCCTTGTCGATCGGCGCTGCACCGCGGGCGCCCTCCTCGGTACGGTTAAGCCCGCCGCGCGCAGCAGCGTCTTGCCCGCATGCTCCGGCATCGCGCCGTGCCCGGCCAGGCGCGGCCCGGGCTGCACCGGCGGCGTGCCCGACGCCTCGGCGCGCTGCTTCAGCCGGGCATAGTGCGCGGAATGGGCGAACATCCGCAGCGCCCGTTCGGGCGAGCGATAGAAGGGGATGCCGCCGGTCTGCAGCGTCGCCGCAAGCGTCGGATCGACCGGTGCGTCGCCCAGCACGACATAGGCCTTGGGCTTGTCGCTCGCGGCCAGCGCGGGGAGGATCGCCTGCGCCTTGATCATCCCCACCTCGGGCGTGCCGGGCATCACCGCCACCAGCACGCCGCTGCTGCCCGGGTCTGCCGCCATCGCCGCGGTCGCCTCGGCATAGAGCGGCATGTCCTTCAGCCCCTGCGCGGTGATGTCGAGCGGATTGCCCGCCTCGGCGAAGGCGGGCAGCCGCTCGCGCAGCCGCGCGACCGTGCCGGCCCCGAGATCCGGCAGCGTCAGGCCGAGGCTGTCGGCGAAATCCAGCGACAGGCCGCGCAGCGCGCCCGAATCGGTGATCACGGACGGCCCCGTCGCCTGGCCGACGGGGAAGCGCGTGAAGAACTCCGCCGCATCCAGCCATTCCTCCAGCGTATCGACCGCGATTACCGCCTCGCTCGCGACCAGCGCGCGCATCACCGCATGGTCGCCCGACAGGGCGCCGGTGTGCGATGCGGCCGAGGCGCGGGCGCGGGCGCTGCGCCCGGGGTGGAGCAGGATGACGGGCTTGCCGTTCAGGCGCGCGCGCCGCGCCAGAGCGAGGAAGTCGAGCGGCCGGCGCAGCTGCTCGGCATAGACCGCGATCGCGCGCGTTTGCGGATCGTCGACGATATGCGCCATGAAATCCTCGACGCCCGTCACCGCCTCGTTGCCGGTCGCGACCGCGTAGGACACGGCGTAATGCCGCACATTGGCGGACAGGCGCATGCTGCCCATCATCGCGCCGCTTTGCGCCAGCACCGCGAGCGCGGGGCGGCCGTCCGGCGGGCTGGGCGCGTTCGGGCCGAACGCCAGGCAGTTGCCGGCGACGAAATTGGTCATGCCCAGCGTGTTCGGGCCCAGCACCGCGATATCGGCCTCGCGGGCGATCGCGGTCAGCCGCGCCTGCGCCGCGACACCCTCGGCGCCGATCTCGGCGAAACCGGCGGCGTAGACGACCGCGCCGCCCAGCACCTTGCGCGCGAACGATTCGATCGCAGGGAGGATGGCGGTGGCGGGCAGCGCGATGATCGCGGCGTCGATCCCGTCGGGCAAATCGTCGATCGACGCGACGCAGGCGTGCCCGCCGACCGACGCGCTGGTGCGGCTGACGAGATGGACGTCGCCGTCGAAGCCGAACGCGGCGACGTTGCGGAACGATCGGCCGCCCATCGAGCCCGCATCCCCGCTGACGCCGACGATCGCGACCGAGCGCGGGCGCAGCAGCCGTCCTACCGCCTCGAACGAAACGTTCGCCCGGGGCGGATCATGCATCGCGGCGGTACGCCTGCAGTCCGGGGCGGATCGACTTCTCGTCCAGGAACTGCGTCATGCCCTTGTTCCGGCCCCTTTCGGGATCCTGCGCGGCGGTCTGTTCGGCCTTGGCGCCGAGATAATCTTCGGCCAGATTCCGATCCATTACGCCGATCCGCTTGAACGCATTCTTAGCCTGGCGCAGCACGGTCGGGTTCTTGCCGAGCAAAGCCTTGGCGAGCGCGCGGGTGCGTTCGCGCAGCTGTGCACGCGGGACCGATTCGTTCACCAGCCCGGTCTCGCGCGCGATCTGCCCGCCGAACGCCTCGCCGGTCATGATGTAATAGAGCGCGGCCTTGTGCTGCATGACCTCGGCGACGGCGCGCGTCACGTTGCCGGCGGGGATGATGCCCCAGTCGATCTCGCTCAGCCCGAACGTCGCCTCGTCCGCTGCGATCGCCAGGTCGCAGGCGATCAGCGGGGTGAAGCCGCCGCCGAAGCACCCGCCGTTGACCATCGCGATGGTCGGCTTCGGATAGGTGCGCAGCTTGCGCCACTGCCATTCGCCGGCGGCGCGGCGGATGCGCATCTTCACCGCGGCGGGCGCCTGATCGGTCTCGCGGAATATTCCTTCAGGTCCATCCCCGCGGTGAACGAATCGCCCGCGCCGGTCAGCACGACGACGCCGACGCTATCGTCGACCTCGAGTTCTTCCAGCACCTCCAGCATCTCGCGATTGAGCGTCGGGCTCATCGCGTTGCGCTTCTCCGGCCGGTTCAGGATGACCCAGGCGATGCCCTCGTCGCGCTCGATCCGGACGGTCGAATAGGTCGAGGCTGGCGGCGCCACGGCCCCGCATTAAGGTCGTCCGCCATGCCCGCCACTCTCCTGTGTCCGCCGCTCAGATATAAGACAGTCGTATATAAGGGTCCCATACATGGCAAGTAGGATCGGCCCGCGACGGTCGCGAACGCTATACCTGGTGAAGCGGGCCGAGACGGTGGTGCGCAGCGGGCTGGAATCGTGCCTGCAGCCGCTGGCGGTGACGCCGCGGCAATATGTCACGCTCTCGCTGCTCCGCAAGGAGCGCGATCAATCGTCCGCCGATCTGGCGCGCAAGGCCGGCATCACGCCTCAGTCGATGTCGGAGACGATCGCAACGTTGATCCGCAAGGGATTGATCGAGCGTCTGGAAAATCCCGGCCACCGCCGCATCCTGATGGCGCGGCTGACCGATGCGGGCGAGGCGCTGCTGGCGCAGTCGGAGGCGCTGGTGGACGCGCTGGAGGCGCGATTGCTGTCCGATGTCTCCGCTGAGGATTTGGATGTCGTGCGGCGGGCGATGCGCGCCATCGTCGCAGCCGGCTGAGCCGCTTACGCCTTGCCGGGCGTCTTCCGGCGCCTGGTGCGCGTCTCGGCGCGGATGGGCGCGCGCGTCTGCTCGTTGAACGCATCGACGAAACGTTCCAGCAGCGCGAGGAACTTGGCGGAATCCCTGGCCGAAAACGGCGCCAGCGCGCGTTCGCGCGCACGCTGCGCGGGCTCGGCGACGCGCTCCAGCATGGCGCGGCCGGCATCGGACAGCGTGATGATCTTGCGGCGCTTGTCGACCTCGTCGTCGCGCCGCTCGATATAGGCCGCCTCCTCCAGCTTGCTGACGACGAGCGCGGTGGTGGAGCGATCGATCCCAACGAGCGTCGCGATCCCCACCTGGTCCAGGCTCCCGCGCAGCCGCAGGACCACCATCGCGCCATATTGCGTGGTGGTGAGGCCGAGCCCGGCGGCCTCCTCCAGGAACAAGGCGACGCTGATCTGGTGCGCGCGGCGAAGCAGGAATCCCGGCCGTCGATAAAGCTGGTCCAACGATTGCTCGCCAGGCTCCCGATCTCCCGTCACGCACCTGCTCTCAAGTTGCTTCGTCAAGCCGCTGATTAGTCAATTTCCCCCGCCGTGGAAGCCAAAACTCCGCGTCACTCGCCGGCGGGCTGCTGCACGCTGAAGCCGGCGATGCGCTTATATCGATCCGACAAGCCGCGCAGTTCGGCCTGCGAGATGTAGCGGTCGAGATCGTCGAACGGCTGGTCGCCGACCAGCTCCTCCACCTTCAGGTTGATGATGTCGGGCGGGCTCACCCGGTTGGTGCGCACGATCTCGGCGGTGGCCGGCCGACGCTCGGCCTCATAGGCTGCGAAGGCGGCGCGCGGATCGTCGTTCGCGGCGAGCAGGTTGGCCAGCGTGCGGACGTCGATCAGCGCCTGCGCCGAGCCGTTCGATCCGCGCGGATACATCGGATGCGCCGCGTCGCCGGCGAGCGTGACGCGGCCGAACGTCCACCGTTCGACCGGATCCTTGTCGACCATCGGATATTCGAGGACGGTATCGGCGTCGCGGATCAGCTGCCCCACATCCAGCCAGTCGAACTGAAGCTCTCGTAGATCGGCAGGAAGTCGCGGCGGTCGCCCTTCTGGTTCCAGTCGTTGCGGTGGCTGGTGTCGGTCTCGATCTCGGCGATCCAATTGATCAACTGATCGCCCGTGCCGTCGACATCGTCGACGATCGGGTAGACCACGATCTTGCCGGTCTTGATCGACCCGATCCGCATGTAGGTGCGGCCGTCCAGGATCGGCCGCGGGCGGGTGACGCCGCGCCAGGTGTTGATGCCGGTGAAGGCCACCGTCTCGTCGGGGTAGAAGATGCGCCGCACC
>CAXUMU010000090.1:0-469 GCA_964252145.1 uncultured Sphingomonadaceae bacterium | reverse complement strand
TGCGCCGGACGGCGGAATTCACGCCGTCGCACGCGATTACCGCGTCCGCGGTGCGCGACGCGCGGGCCGATCCGTCCGACGTCGATTTGAAATGCAGCGTCGCCTCGGACTCGGTCTGGTCGAGCCCGGTGCACTGATGGTCGCACGCAACCGCGTCGTCGCCCAGCCGGGCGCGGACCGCGGCCAGCAGGATGCCGTGGAAGCGGCCGCGGTGGATGCCCACCTCGGGGTGCGGGTAGCCGGCATATTTGCCGCGCGCCTCGGCGAACAGCTGCTGGCCGAACCGGTTGAAGAAAGCGCTCTCGCGGTTCTCGACGCCCGCCGCGAGGATCTCGTCCGCCAGCCCCAGCGAGGCGATCTCGCGCATGCCGTGCGGCAGCAGCGTGATGCCGACGCCGATCTCGGCGATCTCGGGCGCCGCTTCGTACACCTGCGCGGCGATGCCGTGGCGATGGAGCCTCAGCGCGAG
>CAXUMU010000089.1:0-9985 GCA_964252145.1 uncultured Sphingomonadaceae bacterium | reverse complement strand
GGCTCACGTCGATCGGCTCCTCCTTGCCCGTCACCAGATCGTCGTAGCGCGCGATATAGGTGCCGTTGTCGCAGATGTAGCGGAAGAAGGTGCCGAGCGGCCCGTCATTGTTGAAGCTGAGCGACAGCGTGCAGACCTTGCCGCCGGTGGTGCGCAGCTGGATCGACATATCCATCGCGATCCCCAGCGTCGGGTGGATCGGCCCCTGGACGGCGTTGGCGATGCTCACCTCCTCGCCCGCCTGATACTGGAACAGGTCGACCGTGTGCGCGGCGTGGTGCCACAGCAGATGGTCGGTCCAGCTGCGCGGCTGGCCGAGCGCGTTCATGTTGCTGCGGCGGAAGAAGTAGGTCTGCACGTCCATCTGCTGGATGGAAAGCTCGCCGGCGACGATCTTGTTGTGGACATACTGGTGCGACGGATTGAACCGGCGCGTGTGGCCCACCATCGCGACCAGCCCGGTCTCCTGCTGGACGCGGTCCACCGCCTGCGCGTCGGCCCACGAATCGGCGAGCGGGATCTCGACCTGGACGTGCTTGCCCGCCCGCAGGCAGGCGATCGTCTGCTCGGCGTGGAGCTGCGTCGGCGTCGCGAGGATCACCGCATCCACGTCGTCGCGCGCGAGCGTGTCGGCCAGGTCGGTCGTGGCGTGGGACGCGCCGTACTTCCTGGCGACCTCCTCGGCCTGCTCCTGCTGGCGGCTGATGACGGAGGCGATCCGCACATCGTCGATCTGCTTCAGCGCATCGAGATGCTTGATCCCGAACGCCCCCGCCCCGGCGAGCGCCACACGAATGGTCATTGGTTTACACTCCCAGTTCGATCCAAACGACAAAGCCCTCTCCCATGTGGGAGAGGGTTGGGTGAGGGTTTCCGGACTCTGAAGTGGGACGCGACGCTATGCGCCGCTCCCCTCACCCCAGCCCTCTCCCCGCCGGGGAGAGGGAGATATGTCTAGTTGATCATCGCCTGCGCGGCTTCGGAATTGGCCTCCACCGTCCCGCTCGCCGGCATCTCGGGCTGGTCCGACGCGGGCCGCAGCACGATGTGGCCGACCGCGGTGTTCGACGCGGGCACGTGGTAGAAACGGTGCAGTTCCTTCGCGTCCGGCCCCATCGCGCCGCGCATGATCAGCCACATCACCAGCTCGATCCCTTCTGAGCCGGCCTCGCGCAGATATTCGATGTGCGGCATGTGGCGCAGCTTCTCGGGATCGGCGGTCAGCGCGTCGAGGAAGCGCTGGTCCCATTCCTTGTTGATCAGGCCGGCGCGCGGCCCCTGCAGCTGGTGGCTCATGCCGCCGGTGCCCCACACCTGCACGTTCAGGTCCTCGGGGAAGCTCTCGATCGCGCGGGCGATCGCCTCGCCCAGCAGCCAGCAGCGGTTGCCCGACGGCGGCGGATAGGTGACGACGTTCACCGCGAGCGGGATGATCTTGGCCGGCCACCTGTCGCATTGGCCGAAGATGACGCTGAGCGGCACGGTCAGGCCGTGGTCCACGTCCATCTCGTTGATGATCGTCATGTCGAACTCGTCGAGGATGCAGCTCTGCGCTATGTGCCAGGCGAGGTCCGGGTGACCCTCGACCACCGGCACCTGGCGCGGGCCCCAGCCCTCGTCGGCCGGCTGGAACGATTCCGCACAACCGATCGCGAAGGTCGGGATGATGCGCATGTCGAAGGCGGAGGCGTGGTCGTTATACACCAGCACGACGACGTCGGGCTTCTCCTGCTTCTGCCAGTCCTGCACCCAATCGTAGCCGTGGAACACCGGCTGCCAATAGGGTTCGTCCGACTTGCCGTTGTCCAGCGCGGCGCCCACCGCGGGGATGTGGCTGGTGGTGATGCCGGCGGTGAGGCGCGCCATCTCAGCGGCCCTCCCGCGTGGAGCGCATGCCTTCGGGCGAGCGCCCGCCGCCGATCATCATCTGCGCATATTCCTCCTGCGTCATGCCGGTCATCGAACCGGCGGCGAACTGGAAGCTCTTGCCGTCGGTGGAGAACAATTTGGCCAGGAAGTAGATGTTGCCGCCCTCGTCCAGCATCGCATTGTAGTCGCGCGCCAGCACCGCCGCCTTCTGCTCGGGCGTCAGCTGCCATTCGTCGAGATAGGCGCTCTCGTCCGCCTTGAACTTCTCGCGATTCTCCGGCTTCATCAGGCTCATCGCGAACTGGTTCATGTGATAGCCCTTGCGCGCGCGCTTGGCGGTGTAGACGCGCGTGCCGGGAATATCGTCGAACTCGGCGAGATAGGCGTGGATATCGCGCGGGCTGGTCATCGTCCGTCCTTCCAGTAGAGCCGCATCGGATTGTCGACGAGCAGCTTGCGTTGCAGTTCCGCCGTGGCCGCGATGCGGGGAATATAGTCGACGAGCTTGCCGTCGTCGGGGATGTGGCTCTTCATGTTGGGGTGCGGCCAGTCGGTGCCCCACAGCACGCGGTCAGGGAAGCGCTCCACCAGCGCCCGCGCGAACGGCACGACGTCGTCATAGTCGGGCGGGCCGGAGGCGGAGAGCCGCTCCGGGCAGGTCACCTTCGACCAGACATTCGCGTTCTCGGCCATGAAGCGCACGAACAGCTGGAATTCGGGGCCGTCGACCGGCCTGGTCACGTCGGGCCGGCCCATATGGTCTACGATCACCGGCGTCGGCAGCGAGGTGAAGAAGTCCCACTTCTCGGCCAGGTCCGCCGCCTCGAAATAGATCACCACATGCCAGCCGAGCTTCGCGATCTTCTCGATGATGCCGCGATAATAATCGTCGGGCTTGGGATCGACGAGCCGCTTGACGTAGTTGAACCGAACCCCGCGGACGCCCGCCGCGTGCATCTCGCGCAGTTCGGCCTCGCTCACGTCCGGCTTTACCGTCGCGACACCGCGCGCGCGGCCGCCGCTCGCGTTCAGCGCATCCACCATCGCCCGGTTGTCGCTGCCGTGGCAGGTCGCCTGCACGATCACGTTGCGCTCGAAGCCGAGATAGTCGCGCAGCTCGAACAGCTTGGC
Organism: uncultured Sphingomonadaceae bacterium; assembly: GCA_964252145.1. GTDB lineage: Bacteria > Pseudomonadota > Alphaproteobacteria > Sphingomonadales > Sphingomonadaceae > JAQGLK01. The sequence continues at coordinate 6,985 of CAXUMU010000089.1, read as the reverse complement.
CTTGCCCGCGTCGCACGGCGTATATTTGCGCTCGGGCGCATAGGGGAAGGCGTCGCCCGGGCCGAACACATGGCAATGCGCGTCGACCGCGCCGGGCGGGGGCACGAAGCTGGGTCTGGACGGCTGCGGGTGGAACGCGCGCCAATCGAGGTCCATCGCGAAGGCGGGCGGATGGAGCGTCATTTCAAGCCCTCTCCCATGGGGGAGAGGGTTGGGTGAGGGTTTCCGAACTTCTGAGGTGGGACGCTCGCCTGCGGCTCGCTTCCCCTCACCCCAGCCCTCTCCCCGCCGGGGAGAGGGGGCTTAGTCGTGACCGTCACAGCCCCCGCGCCTTCAACCGTGCGTCCAGCCGGGGAAACACCCGCCGGGCATTACCCTCGAAGATCTTGCGCTTGTTCTCCGCCGGTACGTCCAGCGCATCGATGTAGCGCTTGGTGTCGTCGAAATACTGGCCCGTCTCCGGATCGATGCCGCGCACCGCGCCGACCATCTCGGAGCCGAACAGGATATTGTCGACGTCGATCACACGCGCCAGCAGGTCGATCCCCGGCTGGTGATAGACGCAGGTGTCGAAGAACACGTTCTTCATCACATGCCCGTCCAGCGACGGCTTCTTCAGCATGTCGGCCAGGCCCCGGTAGCGCCCCCAATGATAGGGCACCGCGCCGCCGCCGTGCGGGATGATGAAGCGCAGCGTGGGGAAGTCGGCGAACAGGTCGCCCTCGATCAGCTGCATGAACGCGATCGTGTCGGCGGCGATGTAGAAGGCGCCGGTGGCGTGCAGCCCGGGATTGCACGATCCCGAGACGTGGATCATCGCCGGCACGTCCAGCTCGACCATCTTCTCGTAGAACGGATACCAGAAGCGGTCGGTCAGCGGCGGCGCGGTGAAATGGCCGCCGCCCGGATCGGGGTTCAGGTTGCAGCCGATGAAGCCCATGCCGACGCAGCGCTCCAGCTCGGCGATGGAGCCGGTCAGGTCCGCCTTGGGGTTCTGCGGCAGCATGCACACCGGCGCGAAGATGTCCGGATACAGCTCGGCGCAGCGCTGGATCAGGTCGTTGTTCGCCTGCGACCAGGCGATCGAGACGACCTCGTCGCCCACATGATGCGCCATCGCCGAGGCGCGCGGGCTGAAGATCGTCATGTCGGCGCCGCGCTCGCGCAGCAGGCGCAGCTGGTTCTGCTCCAGGCTCTCGCGGATCTCGTCGTCGGAAATCTTCGGATAGGCGGGGGCGGGCTGGCCGGACTTGAACGCCGCCTTCTGCGCATCGCGCCAATCGTTATGGGCGGCAGGCGCGGTGGTGTAGTGCCCGTGGCAATCGATGATCATGCGGGGACGTTCCTCTCCACGGCCTCTTCGCCATGCTTCGTTGACATGTCAACTATCTGGGCGCGAATGGCATCGACCATCGCCGCGACCGTGTCGCCGGCCGCGAGCGCGTCCGGGAACTGCGCGGAGAAGTCCTGCCGCTCGGCGGTGGCGGTGGCCATCAGCGGCTCGACCCCCGCTTCGGCGACGGTCCGCGCCGCCTCGCGCATCTCCTCGGCGCGGCGCGTGCCATGCTCCAGCGCGCGGCCGATCATGTAGGCGGCGAGCTTCTGCCAGTCGTCGGACGGCAGCAGGTTGGAGAGCGTCGCGAGTACGCGGTCCTCGACACCGTAGGCGCGCGCGGCGAGCATCGATTCGGTCAGCAGCGCCTCGGTGCCCTTGATCACGACCGAGCGGCACAGCTTGGTGGCGGAGGCCTTGCCGATCTCGTCCGAATAGACTTCCAGTCCCGCAAACCCGAGCGGTGCGGCGATCGCGGCGAAGGCGGCGGCGTGCTTGCCCCCCAGCAGCATCGGCGCGGCGATCCGCTTGGGGTGGATCGGCGACATCACCGCCGCCTCGACATAGCGCCCCCCAGCCCCGTCGATCGCGCGCGCGCTGGCCTGCTTCTGGGCAGGCGAGGCGGAGTTGAGATCGAGGAAGAAGGCGCCCGCGGCGATGCCCGGCGCAACGCTCTCGGCGGCCGCGAGGTCGTTGGCCGCGGTGACGGCACTGATCACCAGCGCAGCATCGCGCACCGCATCGATCGCGAACGGCGACGGCGTCATGCTCAAGGTGGCGGCGTTGCGCGACGCCGGGCTGTGGCGATCCGCAAACTTCACATCCCAAGCGGCGAGCGAGTGGGCCTTGAGGTCCTCCGCCAGCGCGAAGCCGACTTCGCCGAGGCCGATCAGCGCGATGCGCATCAGATCCTCCCCGGCACGGGGACGGGGACCGCACGCAGTGCGGTGGAGGGGGGGCTCCGCCAGCACAGTGTGCGTTGAGAACCCCCTCCACCAGCCTTCGGCCGGTCCCCCTCCCCGTTCCGGGGAGGATCAAGGAGAGCAATCCTCACCGCCCGCCCCACACGGCGCCCGGCACCAGCACCTCGCCGCGCATCAGCAGCCGCGCCGTGCGGAGCAAAGCCGCGCGCTTCACCTGCACGGCACCGTCCACCACCGCGACGTCCATCGTCACGGTGAAGAAGCCCGTCGGATGCTCCACCTCGATACTGGCCGGGTCGGCGATCGTCGCCACTTCCGCCGCCACCGATCCCGGCACCAGGCACGCCGTCGCGACCGAGACCGCGCCGAACACGCCGATCGAATCGTGCACGCGGATCGGGATGAAGGTGCGCGTGCAGACCGCGCCGCCGTCCCGTGCGGGCGCGAGCAGGCTCATCTTCGGCACGGTCTTCTTCTCGACATCGCCGAGATTCATCATCGGGCCGACGGCGCGGCGGATCACCTCCACCTTCGCGCGGACCTCGCTCTTCGCCTCCAGTTCGGCCGGCGTCTCGTAGCCGGTCGCGCCGACGTCCTCCGCCTTCAGGCAGACGACCGGCATGCCGTTGTCGATGCAGGTGACGCGCACGCCCTCGATCACGTCGACCGGGTTGCCGGTCGGCAGCAGCGCGCCGCAGGTGGAGCCGGCCACATCGAGGAAGTCGATCGGGATCGGCGCATGCGCGCCGGGCACGCCGTCGATCCGCGCCTCGCCGTCGTAGCGGACCGCGCCGTCGGGCGTCTGGACGTGGGCCACGCCCAGGCTCTGCGTATTCTCCATCCAGATGCGCACCGGGGTGACGTCGCCGGTGGGCTCGACCAGCCCCTCCTCGATCGCGAACGGACCGACGCCGGCGAGAATGTTGCCGCAATTCTGGTTCTCGGACACCTCGGCCCGGTCGGGCCAGACCTGCAGGAACAGATAGTCGATATCGGCATCGTCGCGGTGCGACTTGCCCACCACCGCGACCTTGCTCGTCAGCGGATGCGCCCCGCCCATCCCGTCGATCTCGCGCGGGTCGGGCGAGCCCATCGCCGCGAGCAGCACCGCGTCGCGCGTCGCGCGGTCGGATGGCAGATCGTGCTGAAGGAAATACAGCCCCTTCGACGTGCCGCCGCGCAGCACCGAGCAGCGGATCGCGGTCTGCCGCATCAATCCGCCGCCGGCTCGTCGCTATAGACGAGCCCGCGCTCGGCGAGCTTGCCGCGCATGTTGTAGAGATCGAGCCCCAGTTCGCCAGCGGCGAGGCGGGTGCGCTTGTCGCCCTCGTTCGCCTCGCGCGCGCGGCCCTTCTTCAGCACCTCGGCCGCCCCGGCGCGGCGGACGACGACGACGCCGTCGTCGTCGGCCACGATCACGTCGCCGGCGTTCACCAGCGCGCCCGCGCACACGATCGGCGTCTGCACGTTGCCCACCGTCTCCTTGATCGTCCCCTGCGCGAACACCGCCTTGGACCAGACCGGGAAGCCCATCTCGCGCAGGTCCGCGGTGTCGCGCACGCCCGCGTCCATGATCAGCCCGCGCACGCCGTGCGCGATCAGGCTGGTCGCCAGCAGGTCGCCGAAATAGCCGTCGTCGCAAGGGGACGAAGGCGACACGACGAGGATGTCGCCGGGCCTCGCCTGCTCCACCGCGACGTGGATCATCCAATTGTCGCCCGGAGAAACCTCGCAGGTGAGCGCGGTGCCGGCGATGCGGACGCCCTGCTGGATCGGGCGCATATAAGCGGCGAGCAGGCCCTTGCGCCCCTGCGCCTCATGCACCGTCGCGACGCCCAGCGCGGCGAGACCGTCGACGATTTCGAGGCCGGTACGGTTCACGTTTCGCCGGACGACGCCCATCTCTTGCCTGCTCCCGTGCTTTGTTGCGATCTCAATAGGAGCGGCGCCGGGCGGGAGCAATGCCGGTTTCGCGGCGGCTAGATCTCCACCTGGCTGCCCAGTTCCACCACGCGGTTGGTGGGCAGCTTGAAGAATTCCATCGCGCTTTCCGCGTTGCGCAGCATCCAGGCGAACAATTTCTCGCGCCAGATCGCCATCCCCGGCCGCGACGAGGCGATCAGCGTCTGGCGGGCGAGGAAGAAGCTGGTGTCCATCATCTTGAACGAGGCGCCGCAACCGGTCGTCCGCGCCAGCGCCGCCGGCACGTCGGGATCCTCCATGAAGCCGTAGCGCACCACCACGCGGTAGAATCCCTGCTCCAGATCCACCAGCGAGCTGCGGCCCTCGTCCTCGACGAACGGCACGTCCTCGATCCGCACCGTCAGCAGGATCACCCGCTCGTGCAGCACCTTGTTGTGCTTCAGGTTGTGCAGCAGCGCATGCGGCACGCCTTCCGATGCCGAGGTCATGAACACCGCCGTGCCGGGCACGCGGCTGGCCGAATTCACTGCCGACTTCACGAACACCTTCACCGGGATCGCCGATTCGTGCAGTCGCTTGAGCATCAGCTGCCGTCCCTTCGCCCAGGTCGTCAGCAGCGTGAAGGCGATGAAGCCCACCAGCAGCGGGAACCAGCCGCCGTCGGGCACCTTCGTCAGGTTGGCCGCGAAATAGGCCAGATCGACCGTGAAGAAGACCGCGACGAGCGCGCCGGCGGCGACCTTGTTCCACTTCCACAGCACCGTCAGCACCACCGCCAGCAGGCAGGTGTCGATCAGCATCGCCCCCGTCACCGCGATACCGTAGGCGGCGGCCAGGTTGGTCGAGGTGCGGAAGCTCAGCACGAGCAGGATCACCATCACCATCAGCGCCCAGTTGATCACTGGGATGTAGATCTGCCCCGCCGCCGAGGAGCTGGTGTGGATGATCCGGAGGCGCGGCATGAAGCCCAGCTGGATCGCCTGCTGCGTGACCGAGAAGGCGCCCGAGATCACCGCCTGCGAGGCGATCACCGTCGCCATCGTCGCGAGGATCACCAGCGGCAGCCGCAGCGATTCGGGCGCGAGCAGGAAGAACGGATTGTGGATCGCGACCTGCGCGCCCGCGGGATCGAGCGCGAGGATCATCGCCCCCTGCCCCAGATAGTTCAGCATCAGCGCCGGCAGCACGAACGCCAGCCACGAGACGCGGATCGGGTTGCGCCCGAAATGGCCCATGTCGGCGTACAACGCCTCCGCCCCGGTGACGGCCAGCACGACCGAGCCCATCGCCAGGAACGCGCGCACCCCGTCGTCGAGGAAGAAGCGCACCGCATACCAGGGGTTGAGCGCCCACAGCACGTGGGGGTTGCCGACGATGTGGGTGAGCCCCAGCACCGCAAGAACGACGAAATAGGTCACCATCACCGGCCCGAACAGCAGGCCCACCTTCGCCGTGCCGCGCGCCTGGATCATGAACAGGCCGATCAGGATGCCGACCGCGATCACCGGCGCCAGCGGCGCGAGCCGCGCCTCGACCGTGCCCAGACCCTCGGTCGCGGACAGCACCGAGATCGCCGGCGTGATCATGCTGTCGCCGTAGAACAAGGCGGTCGCGAACACGCCGAGCAGCACGATCCCGCGCGACCAGCGCCGCCCCTCCGACTGGCGGTTGATCAGCGCCAGCAAGGCGAGACTGCCGCCCTCGCCCTTATTGTCGGCGCGCATGATGATCGCGACATATTTGATCGTGACGACCAGCATCATCGACCAGAAGATGAGACTCAGCACGCCCAGGATGTGCGCCTCGTCGGGCAGCAGCGGGTGGTGCCCGGCGAAGGTCTCGCGGAAGGCGTAGAGCGGGCTGGTGCCGATGTCGCCGAACACGATGCCGACCGCGCCCAGCGAGAGCTTCAGCAGATTGCCCTGGACGTGGCCGTGCCCGCCCGCCTCGCCGGACGAACGCGGCGTCATCGCCTCGTCGCCGGATGCGGGGGGAAGCGCCGACGCGCCTTCGCCCGCGCTCATCGTGTCAAAACGCCGTACGCGCGCTGCATGTTCAAGCTGCTCGATCCTCCGTCGAAACCGAGGCCCCGTCGACGGTTGCGGCGCGCGCCTAGCATGGCGCCATTCGCGCTGCAACGCCGGGCGGTGTAAGGCGTTGCGCTGGCGGGCCCGGAAGGGCGGCGAGCAGGGAGGCGGCAAGATGCGCATCGGCATTCCGAAAGAGATCAAGAACCACGAGTATCGCGTCGGGCTGACGCCCCCCTCGGTCGCCGAACTGGTCGGGGCCGGCCATGCGGCGATCGTCGAGACCGGCGCCGGGGTCGGCATCGACTTCGACGATGCGGATTACCAGGCGGTGGGCGCGACGATCGTCGGCACCGCCGCGGAGGTGTTCGCGGGCAGCGACATGATCGTGAAGGTGAAGGAGCCGCAGCAGAGCGAGATCGCGCTGCTGGAGCCGCGCCATTTGCTGTTCACCTACCTCCACCTCGCCGCGGACAAGCCGCAGGCCGAGGGGCTGATGCGATCGGGCGCGACGTGCATCGCCTACGAGACGGTGACGTCGCGATCGGGCGCGCTGCCGCTGCTGAAGCCCATGTCCGAGGTGGCCGGGCGCATGTCGGTGCAGGTGGGCGCGCATTATCTGGAGAAGGAGCAGGGCGGCCGCGGCGTGCTGCTCGGCGGCGTGCCGGGCGTGGCGCCGGCGCGCGTCGCGATCCTGGGCGGCGGCGTGTCGGGCGTCAACGCGGCGCAGATGGCGGTCGGGATGCGCGCCGACGTGACGATCTACGACGTGTCGACGG
>CAXUMU010000088.1:0-10033 GCA_964252145.1 uncultured Sphingomonadaceae bacterium | reverse complement strand
GTCACACTCGCCGCAACCATCCTATGGCTCCGGTAAGTGTCCACACAACCTAGAGCGATCGGGACCTGCCGGGTGAGGCTCGTCAGCAGTCCCCGGTCAAGAAGGATCCGGTCACTCCCGCCGGAAGCCAGCCGCGTCCCTCCCAGACTAGCAGAACCGCGGCGTGGTGCCAGCGTGCCGCCAACATCCTCGTTCGGATAGACATGCGCCAGCGCGCAATTGCGGACGTCGACCAACGCCCGATGATCCTCCAGCTGCTCTGGCGACAAGTGCGCCTGTGAGCTGGATGGATCCGCGTCCACCTCGCTGACCGCTGGTCGATGTCGCTCATGCGTAGGGCATCACAGCCATCGTGAGTAGCGCCATTTCGATGCTGTCGCGCTGTGGCGATCCCTGCTTGCGAGGGCTAGCAAGCACGGCTTGCAGCGCTTCACTACAACCATCGGCCTCTCGCAAGTCAACAACGCACGATTGCGCTACCAGTGCTTGCTGGAACACGTCAGCAAGATCCCGCCTGATGCCAGAGGCGAGCAGTTCCGCTCGTACCGCGCTCAGATCGATGGCAGGCGGAAGATCGCTCATGCGATGATCTTGCCCGAGACGAGTTCCGCCGGATAGTCGCCCGTTGGTCGTCGAGTTCGGTCGGCATCGTGCGCGGGAAGAGGCCGATGCCCGGCGCGACGGCGGGAATTGCCAGACGATTTGCCACCGGCAGCTTGATAGGACGGCCGGATAGGCATACCGTCGTCTCGCTCATCTGATCTTGGTCGTGAGGATGAGCCGCATTCGTGCGTGAGCGTGAGTCGCCCTGTCGGGTGGCTCCCGGAATACAAGAGCGCCTCGCGTGAATACGGGAGGCGTGCTGCTCACGCTCGTACGCGACCAACCACCCGGCGCCGGTGTCGGGAAGCGGGGAGCGTATGATGAGAAGGCTACCATTCGCTGTTTTGGCGATTACATCCGTTGGCGCGGCCGCAACGCCGGCATGGGCGCTGTCGCACTTCCTAGTGAAGCAGTGGTGCAGCGGAGGCGGTCACTTCTGCCAATATGACAATGGCACGATCTTGAACGTCGGGGCCGCGAACTGCCCCCTTTCGATCTGATAGATACCTACCGTGCTTATGAATGACTTCGAGGCTTACGCGGCTCGCGTTCGCAGTGATCACTTCGCCCACTGGATCGCGCTGCTTGCGGTAGCGGGATGGGCCGGATCGGTGTTTGGTTGGGCCGTAGGACTGGTAACCGCGATCGGCCTGATCTTCCTTGTCTCGATGACGAACATGGCGATCGTGGCCGCGGGTGGTAGTTTCCGCGCGGTGAGGATCGACAGGTGGAGCTGGCTGGCTGTGTCGTTCGGAGTTATCTTGTTCATGTCGGCAAGCGTCGGCCAATAATCTGCCGTAGGATCCGTCGGCCGCTCCGCCCTCGCCGCTGTGCCGCCGTTACGGTAAGACCTGAGGGGACTTTGTGTCCCGTCGGTAAATGACGATCTAATCGGGCCCGCCAGCACCGCGTCGCACCGCGCGCATCAGCGAGACCGCGTATTGGCGTAGTGCTATCGCTTCGCCCGTCCACGCCCCGTCCACGTAGGCACCGTTTCGGACCCCCTTCGGAGCGCCGGATCCGGACGCGCCGCCGTGCATGCGGCAACGCTTGCGTCCCGCGACGGCTGGTGATCGGCAAGGCGCCCCGGATCGCGCCGTTGCAAGGCAGCGCGGGGCTGCATTCATGCTTGCTAGGCGCTCATTCACCATCGGGGACCGGCTCGCCGCGTCGGGTTATCTCCCTAGGTGCATGGGGTTGATCTCCTGTTTCGGCACCACCCCCCTCCAGGTGAACATGCTTATGGTCGTGGCGCTCGTATCGGACATTGATCTCCTGGCGCCCTCGCCTGCCCTTCAGCCGGTCCAATGCCTCGCACTGAGAGGCATATGTGCTGGCGAGCCGCGCCATCGTGTTCGCCGACAGCTTGTCGACGCACCCGCCGCGCAGCGTCTGAGCTGCCAGCTTCATTGTAGCAAAGTGGACCGCGATCATTTGCGCAGCGAGAGCGGCCTGCAGTTCGTTCTCGGGCCGGATGCTGTTGATGATGCCGAGTAGCGCGTTGAGTTCGACTTGGTCGGGCTCCCAGCGATCACGCTGCCACTCGCGCGAGCAGAGCTCCGAAAGCTGCCGGAGAAACATCTGAGCGATGCTTTGGGAGTTTGATCCGAAGGCGTCGGCGATTTGTCGCTCCCAGCCACGGTAGTTTGCGTGGATCGAAGTAAAAACCAGCGTACCGGGTCGCTCATCTACCGCCACGCCAGGATTTAGGGGGCGTTGCAACGTCCGATGCTCTGCTTCCGGAATATGCGCCGCGAGAGCGGTCGGCATCGGGGGACGTGACTGATGATCATTGAGGCATTCCGACATCGAGAAGCTTCCTCGCAAACGTCCTCCTCAGGGATGAGCTTAGCATATCTCGATGCTTTTTGAAGGAGACTTGAAGTCCCATGCACATTCGAATGATCCGCTAGCCGCGAGGGGGCGTTCTCCGTCTACAAAAGCTCGACGTCTGACTACGGCATCCACGTGCGACGGTATGCGATCGCGATCTGATGAACGTCTCGAACTCGTCGCCGCACCAATGATCCGCCATCTGAATATCTCATGCCGCGCCGCCGTGCTGGGCAGCCGCCAGCAACTCGGCCGGCTCCACCTCCAGAACCCGCGCTAAGCGCTCGATGACGTCAACGCTAGCAGCGTAGACGCTCCGCTCGATCGCGCTGACGTAAGTCCGATCGATCTCGGCACGGTGCGCGAGCTCCTCCTGCGATAACCCACGACTCTGCCGGATCCTCCGCAGGTTCGTAGCCAGCAAATCTCGCGTCCGCATGACCGCCAAGGCAGCGCCTTGTCGAGTATTCCGCCACGGAGTATTATTCTCGACATTATGGTCGAGCCGCTTGAACCGCGCGGCTCCGGCGAGCGGTACAACCGTTGACGCCGGACGCCGAGCAAACGCCAGAAGCGGCGGTGAAGGAGGGTCGCCTAGTGGGTGATAAGCTGTGGACCCATTACGACAACCTCCAGGTCACGAGGCAAGCGGCACCCGAAGTCATCGCCGGCGCCTACGGGATGCTCTGCGCGAAATATGGTGCCGACACTCTCCGAGGCGACGCCCGCTGTCAGCGAATCCTGCGGCTGATCAACGAGGGGTACGCAGTACTATCTGACCCGGTGGCGCGCCAAGCGCATGATGACTGGATCGCTCGGCAGGAACGAGCGGACGACGATTCTGCTGTATCGGTCAGCCCGTCGGCCACCGCCTCGTTCCGTGCGTCGTCCGCGGCGGCTCGGAGAACCCAAGCGATATCGTCCTCCTCAGCCGGAGCGCATCTGAGGCGCTTCGGTCTGCTTTATGGGCTGGGCGCACTCGCAGCCACGGCGGTGTTTGTCGGCCATGGACCCTCACCCAGCGGACTGCCGCCCTATACGCGGACCGTTTCGGTTTCGTCCCCGTATGCCCCAGCCAGCGAGCCTGTATCCGATACATCAGCGGTAGATGGAGCGCTCGATCCGCCTACTGGGGGTGCAGTCAACCCCGGTGCCACGACGGCTCCTAATGGCGCCCCGTGGCCCGCTACGGCTGGGTACGTTGACGGCTACGAGCGCCTGCGGACCGACGGTCATTCGACGGTGACGGTAGACAACAGCCACAACGCGACCGGCATGTTCGTGAAGCTGGTCGCGATCGAGCCCGGAAGCACATTCCCGGTCCGGCAGGTGTTCATCCCACGCGGTCGCACTTTCACGATTAGTTAGGACCCGCACGGACAGCATTGGACTCGCGGATCCAACCTTGCCAAGGTTGGGGTCGAGGGTTCGAATCCCTTCGCCCGCTCCAGGCGCCGGAAACGGCGCCCGAGACGGACCGAGGGTCAGACGTCCGGCGTCTGGGGGGTGCGCAGGCGAAACAGCACGCGGTCTTCGCGGGTGAACGCCTTGGACCAGATGATCGCGCCGTAGACGCCCAGGATCAGCGGGATGCCGAGCGCCAGCTCGCCCCATTCCGGCAGCCGCGTCGCCAGCGAGCCGACCGCCGCCGCCGCGAGCGACGCCCACAGCAGAGGCCAGCGCCAGCCGGACACCGGCGCGCCCAGCAGCCGCGACAGCAGCCGCGCCTTCACCACCGACGCGCCCGCCAGCGCCAGCCCCTGGTAGCTCGCCGGGCCGGCGGCCTGGTACAGGATCGGCAGGCCCGCGGCGCGCAGCGCCAGGATTGCGGCGAACGACAGCGCCACCTCGGCCGCGACCATGGCCAGCGAGATCGCCAGGTTGCGGTGGCGCGCGACGTAGATCAGCGCCGCCTCCGACACCGCCGCGGTCGCCGCGACCACCTCGGCGGCGAGCAGGAAGGCGAGCGCGCCGGTGCCGCCGACGAAATTCGGCCCGACCAGCCCCATCACCGCCTCGCCCGGAATGCCCAGCGCGAGGCCGACGCCGGCCTGCGCGGCGATGATCCAGAAGCCGACCTGGGCGACCTGGCGCGCCACCGCCGCCCTGTTGCCGCCTTCCAGGTTGCGCACGATCACCGGGCCCAGGATCGGATCGAAGCTGGTCTTCAATTTCTGCGGCAGGCTCGCGACCTGCTGTGCGACATAATAGATCCCCACCACCGCGGGGGAGAAGAACAGGCCCAGGATCGCGATGTCAATCCGGCGCGAGCCCCATTCGATCGCGTCCGCCGCCGCCAGCGGCACGTTGCGCCGGGTCAGCTTGGCGAGCGCGACCGGGCTCGGCCGCCAGCCGTGCGGCAGGCCGTAATCGCGCAGCAGCGGCCAGAGCGAGGCGACGAGCGCCGCGACCATCGACAGCACGTACGACAGGATCAGCCCGTCGCGCAGCGAATAGAAGCTGAACGCGAAGGCGGCGATGCTGATCGTCCACGGCTCGACGATCGCGCGCGCGGTGACGGTGGCGGCGACGTTCAGCCGGTAGGCGAGCGCCGCCAGCGCCACGTCGGACCAGGCGATGCCCAGGATGATCAGCGGCAGCAGCCGGTCCAGCCCGTTGATCGGGCTGTTGGGGAACATGAACTCCGGCACCCCGATCAGGAACGCGGCGGCGAGCGCGGAGGCGACGCCCGACACCAGCATCCCGTCCCACACCACGTCGACATGCGGCCGATCGGTGCGGGCGAGCTGCTGGGCAAGGCCGCGCTTCAGCCCCAGCGTCGCGATCTGCGCCGCGAATTCGACGATGATCACCGCATAGGCGAAGCGGCCGAGCGCGTCCGCGCCGTAGATGCGGCCGGCGATGAACAGGAACGGCAGCCGCGCCATCAGCCGCAGCAGGAAGCCGAAGAAGTTGGTCCGCCCGCCCCTGGCGAGGCTGGCGATATCGCCGGAATGATCGACCATTCCCTGCGGCTCAAGGTTCACGGAAAAAGCTTCCGCCGCTCAGTGACACGGATCGGATCTCGAAAGTCGAAACATTTATCGAGGTCGCATTCGTTGCGACTGTCTCTATGATCGACCGATTATAGCCGACCTCTGTATCAAAAGTGACGCAGATGTAATTGGTCAAATCTGAACATCGCTTGATGGTCGGGCCGCTGATACCCGGCAGCGGATCACCTTTGAGCGCGGCATACTTATCTCGACAAAAGCCGATCATTTGCACGTTGCGTTCGTCGCACCTAACGCTCGTCGCGGCCCCCCGTCGGACTTGCTCAAGAACGCGGATTACGAAATCGGCTTCTGCCGCCGATAGCTCATCATGATCGAGACCGTGACCCTGAAAATAACCGAACGCGCTGGTCGGCAGCACTTTCGGTCCAGCGAAGCATGGGGCTTCGGGATCGGGTGAGGCACGCTTGAAATAGGTGTACGCAGTAGTCGGCAACAGCCGCGCTGGTTTCGTGGCCGGAGGCACGACCATCCCAAGATGATTGAACATGATAGTCAAAACGCGTAACGAGCAGAGACCGGGAAACGCCGTCGCGCGGGGAGCCTCCGCAAATTCTATGTAATCCACCGGGGCATCGGGGCCTGATACCGGTCCCCACAAGAAGCCAGCCCGGGCATCGATAAAATTTGTCGCAGCTTTGCCGAACACGAGTTCGGCCAGCTCCGCCGTTGACATGTGCTGCGCTTTCTCGAAGCTCGGCGCGCCCGTGGGGCCGGTGTCGATGGCTTGCGCAAGGGTCGGTCGCAATATGATCAACGTGACGGCGATCATCCGGCAGATAAGCCGCACGCGGCCGGTCGCGTTCAATGCGCGGCGCCCCAGCTCTTGCCGGTGCCGACCTCGACGCCCAGCGGCACGCTCAGCAGGATAGCCGGTTCGGCTGCCTTTGCCATCACCTCGGCGATCACCGCCTTCGCCGCTTCGGCATCGCCCTCGGGCAGCTCGAACACCAGCTCGTCATGCACCTGCAGCAGCATGCGGACATGGCCCAGCCCGGCCCGGCCAAGCGCCGGGCCCATGCGGGCCATCGCGCGCTTGATGATGTCGGCGCTGGTGCCCTGGATCGGGGCGTTGATCGCCTGGCGCTCGGCGCCCTGGCGCTCGCCTTGCGTCTTGCCGCGGATCGCGGGCAGGTGCGTCTTGCGGCCGAACAGGGTGGTGACGTAGCCGGTCTCGCGCGCCTGCGTCAGCGTGTCGGCCATGTAGCGGTTGATGCCGGGGAAGCGATCGAAATAGCGGTCGATCATCGCCTGCGCCTCGATCCGGTCGACGCCCAGCCGCCCGGCGAGACCCCACGACGAGATGCCGTAGAGGATCGCGAAGTTGATCGTCTTGGCCTTGGCGCGGGTGTCGCGGTCGACATGGCCGAACAGCTCCATCGCGGTCAGGCTGTGGATGTCGTCGCCGTTGGCGAACGCTTCTTGGAGCGCGGGCACGTCGGCCATGTGCGCGGCCAGGCGCAGCTCGATCTGCGAATAGTCGGCGGAGAGCAGCACGTTGCCGTCCTCCGCCACGAACGCCTCGCGGATGCGCCGGCCCACCTCGGTGCGGATCGGGATGTTCTGCAGGTTGGGCTCGGTGGAGGAGAGCCGCCCGGTCTGGGCGATCGCCAGCGCGTAGCGGGTGTGGACGCGGCCGGTGGCGGGGTTGATCTCCTCCTGCAGCGCGTCGGTATAGGTGTTCTTGAGCTTGGTCAGCTGGCGCCAGTCGAGCACCCGCCTCGCAATCTCGGCGCCGCTCTCGGCCAGCCGTTCCAGCTCGGTCATGTCGGTCGAATAGACGCCGGTCTTGCCCTTGCGCCCGCCGGGCAGGCCCAGCCGGTCGAACAGCACCTCGCCCAGTTGCTTGGGACTGCCGATCGCGAACGCGCCCCCGGCGAGCGCGTGGACTTCGCCCTCCAGCCGCTCGATATCGATAGTGAACTCGGCGGAGAGCTTCGCCAGCTGCTCCCTGTCCACCTTGATCCCGGCGCGCTCCATCTCGGCCAGCACCGGCACGAGCGGCCGATCGACCAGCTCGTACACCCGCGTCGCCGCCTCGCGCGCGAGGCGCGGCTTCAGCTTGCGCCACAGCCGCAGCGTGATGTCCGCATCCTCCGCGGCATATTCGGTGGCGCGGTCCAGCTGCACCTTGTCGAAGCTGATCTGGCTCTTGCCGGTGCCGCACACCGCCTTGAATTGGATCGCGGTGTGGCCCAGATGCCGGCCGGCGAGATCGTCGGCATGGTGCTGGTGCTTGCCCGCGTCGAGATCGTAGCTCAGCAGCATCGCATCGTCGTACGGCGCGATGTCCGTGCCGTGGCGGCGCAGCACGATCATGCTCTGCTTGATGTCCTGCCCAACCTTCAGCGTGGCCGGATCCTCGAGCAGCGGCGTGAGCCTGGCCAGCACGAGATCGCGCGGCAGCTGCGTGGGCGTGTCGGACAACAGATCGTCGCCGCGGTGGCCCACCGGGATGTAGCAAGCCCGCCCCGGCGCGACCGCCAGGCTGATGCCGATCAGGTTCGCGCGGGTGCAGGCGATCCCGTCGGTCTCGGTGCCGATGCCGATCACACGCGCGGCGAAGGCCTCCGCGATCCAGCGGTCCAGCGCGTCCTCGTCGACGACGGTCTCGTAATCCTTGAGGACGAACGGCGGCTCCTCCTCCCCGCCGGGCAGCACGGCGGGCGCGGCATCGGCCTCCTTCCCGCCGACCTTCATCAGCAGCGTGCGGAAGCCCTGGTCGGCCAGGAAGGCGCGCAGCGGCTCGGGCGGGATGTGCTTCAGCTGCAAGCCGTCGATCGGTTCGGGCAGCGGCGAATCGCACACCAGCCGTACCAGCTCGCGCGAGAGGCGGGCGTTGTCGGCATGATCGATCAACGACTGCCTGAGCTTCGGCTTGGCGATCGACCCGGCGTTGGCCAGCACGCCTTCCACGTCGCCATATTGCTGGATCAGCTGCGCCGCGGTCTTGGGGCCGATGCCGGGGACGCCGGGGACGTTGTCCACGCTGTCGCCCATCAGCGCCAGCACGTCGCCCAGTTGCTCGGGCGGCACGCCGAACTTCTCGATCACCTCGTCGCGGCCGATGCGGCGGTTGTTCATCGTGTCGAGCAGGTCCAGCCCCGGCTCGATCAGCTGCATCAGGTCCTTGTCGGACGAGGCGATCGTGACCTTCCAGCCTTCCTTCAGCGCCGCCTTGGAATAGCAGGCGATGATGTCGTCCGCCTCCAGCCCCTCCTCCTCGATGCACGGCACCGAGAAGGCGCGCGTCGCATCGCGGATCATCGGGAATTGGGGGACGAGATCCTCCGGCGGTGGCGGGCGGTGCGCCTTGTACTGATCGTACATGTCGTTGCGGAAGGTCTGCGCCGAGGCATCGAAGATCACCGCCAGGTGGGTCGGCCCGCCCGCGACGTTCAGGTCGTCCAGCAGCTTCCACAGCATCGTGGTGAAGCCGTAGACCGCGCCGGCCGGCTCGCCCCGCTTGTTGGTGAGCGGCGGCAGCCGGTGATAGGCGCGGAAGATGTAGCCCGAGCCGTCGATCAGGTAGAGATGGTTCGACATGGCGTGCGGGATAGCAGCGCCGCGCCGCGCTGGCACCCTTCGATATGCGCAGGGCGGAACCGATCGCGCCGACGCCGGTTCGCCGGCCGAGGAGACGGAACATGGCCAAGCTGGACGCGGACGATCGGGGCAAGCTGAAAGAGAAGACCTTCGCCTTTCCCGATCAGCGCAAGGAGCCGCTGGAGGACGCATCCCATGTCCGCAACGCGATCGCGCGCTTCGATCAGGTGAAGGACGTGAGCGATGCCGAGCGCGACGCGGCGTGGAAGCGGATCAAGGCGGCAGCGAAGAAGTTCGACGTCGAAGTGAGCGAGACGAGCTGGCGAGATCTGGGCAAGAAATAACGTGCTTCCGCGGCCTGTCGATCGAGAGCCGACCGCCGTCCATGGATTCCCGCTTTCGCGGGAATGACTGATAGGGTGATCTAGCCGGCACGCAGCCGCTCCCCTATCTATGCCCGCGATGGCGTCGATCGCAGTCCCCTTGCCCGCCAGCACGCCTGCGCCCAACCGTGCGCTGATCACCGCGTCGGTGATCCTGGCGACCGTGCTCCAGGTGCTGGACACCACGATCGCCAACGTCGCGCTGCCGCACATGCAGGCGGCGCTCGGCGCCAATCGCGAAACGATCACCTGGGTGCTGACGAGCTATATCGTCGCCGCCGCGATCGCGACGCCGATCACCGGCTGGCTGTCCGATCGGGTCGGCCAGAAGCGGCTGTTCCTGATCGCGATCGGCGGGTTCGTCGGCGCGTCGATGCTGTGCGGCGCGGCGACGAGCCTGCCGATGATGGTGATCGTCCGCGCGGTCCAGGGTATCTTCGGCGCGTTCCTCGTCCCCATCGCGCAGACCGTGCTGCTGGACGCCTATCCCAAGGAGAAGCACGGCCAGGCGATGGGACTGTGGGGAGCGGCGATCATGGCCGCACCGGTGCTGGGGCCGGTGCTGGGCGGATGGCTGACCGACAATTACAGCTGGCGCTGGGTGTTCTACGTCAACCTGCCGGTGGGCGTGCTGGCGTTCGCGGGCGCCTGGGC
>CAXUMU010000087.1:3318-10045 GCA_964252145.1 uncultured Sphingomonadaceae bacterium | reverse complement strand
ACCGGGTCCCACGCCATCAGCGCGCCCTTGGTGCTGTCGATCGTCGCCTGGATCACCTTGGGATCGCGCGGCAGCACGCCGCCCGCCCAGTTCAGCCCCACGTTGAAGCCGAGCGGCTTGATCTCGGCATCGTCGCTGCCCTTGGCGGGCGGCGCATAGGGGAGCCCGGCGATGTTGATCGGCACGTAGATCAGGTTGGTCTTCGGGCTGAACGCCATCGGATGCCAGCTGTGCGCGCCCATCGCCCCTGGGATGCCCAGGTAGAATTGGCTGGTGCCGCCATAATAGGCCGCGGGATTGACCTTCGGCCGCCCGTCCGCGCCGTAGCCCGATGCCCAGGTGGTGCCCTGGATGAACGGATCGGCCGAGATCAGCTTGCCGTTGGTCCGGTCGATCACGAAGAAGAAGCCGTTCTTCGGCGCGTGCAGCAGCACCTTCTTCGTCTGCCCGCCGATCTTCATGTCCGCCAGCACGATCGGCTGGGTGGAGGTGAAGTCCCAATTGTCGCCCGGCGTCTCCTGATAGTGCCAGACATATTTACCGGTCTCGGGCTTCAGCGCGACGACCGAGCCGACGAACAGATTGTCGCCCTTACCCTCGGAGCGCAGCTGATAGTTCCAGGGCGATCCGTTGCCCACGCCGATGTAGAGCAGGTCCAGCTGGGGATCGTAGACGATCGCGTCCCACGCGGTGCCGCCGCCGCCCGACTGCTTCCACTGGCCGCCCTTCGACCAGGTGCCGATCGCCGCGCTCTTCAGGATGTCGTCGGAGGCTTCGCCGTCGGGCGCGCCGGTCGGGTTGGGCACGGTGTAGAAGCGCCACTTCTTCGCGCCCGTATTCGCATCGTAGGCGGTGACGTAGCCGCGCACGCCGAACTCGGCGCCGCCATTGCCGATGATCACCATGTCCTTCACCACGCGCGGCGCGCCGGTGATCGTATAGGATTTCGCCTTGTCGGTGGTCTGCACCGACCAGAGCGGCTTGCCGCTCGCCGCATCCAGCGCGACCAGCCGGCCGTCGAGCGTGCCGACATACACCTTGCCCTTCCACACCGCGACGCCGCGGTTGACCGCGTCGCAGCAGGCGCGGACCAGCCGGTCCTTGCTCACCTCGGGATCGTAATCCCACAGCTTGCGGCCGGTAACCGCGTCGAACGCCCACACCTTGGACCACGGGCCGGACTGGTAGAGCACGCCGTCCACCACCACCGGCGTCGCCTCCACCCCGCGCTGGTCGGGCAGGTCGGCCGACCAGGCGATGCCGAGTTGTCCGACATTGCCGTCGTTGATCTGCGTCAGCGGGCTGTAGCGCTGCTCGAGATAGGAATAGCCGACCGCCGGCCAGTCCGATCCGTCGCCGCCCGTCGCCAGCAGCGCGCCGTTCACCTTGGCCGCGCCGCCCATCATGCCGGCGGCCGAGACGTGCCGGGCCGCCCCCGCGACGCCGACGGCGGAGATCAGGGCAAGAGCGAGAAACGACGAGCGGCGCATGCGCATCTCCGGAACGCGAACGGGGGACATCGGACCAGCTTAGGCTGCCGCCGCGGCGACCGCTTGTCCCAGAACGAACCGCCTGCCGGACTCAGGCGAAACGCGGGCGATCATCAGGCTTCCTTGCTCGCCGCGTGGCGCAGCCCCAGCAGCAGCAGCAGCGCCCCCAGCAGCGAACCCAGCGCCATCAGCACCGATACCATGTCACGCCCCAGCCCCGCCTGGAACAGGAAGCCCGCCAGGATCGGCGCCAGCGCCGCGCCGCCGCGGCCGAAGCCGATCATGAAGCCGGTGCCGGTGGCGCGCACGTGCGTCGGGAAATTGCGCGCGGCCAGCGCGTAGAAGCCGACCACCGCCGCGTTCCAGAAGAAGCCGGAGACGAACACGATCGCGGTGATCGCGGTCAGCGTCGGCGCGACGAAGCCGAACGCCGATACCACGACCGCGGTGCCGAACGTGACCAAGGTGGTCAGCCGCTTCAACCCGAACCGGGCGGAGAGCGCCCCGATCGCGGCGCCGCCCATCCCCCCTCCCAGATTGGCCCACACCAGCACGCGGCTGCCCTGCGGCTGGGTGAAGCCCAGATCGACCACGATCTTCGGGATCCAGCTCTGCATATAGTAGAAGGTCAGGATGTGCAGGAAATAGCCCCCCGCCAGCACCATCGTGGTGACGAGCAGGCCGGGACGGAAGATGTCGGACGGGCGGCCGCGCTCGGCCGCGGGCACGATCGGCGGCATGCCCGTGATGGTCGCATGGCCCCACCGCCCGAGCGTGGCGTTGATCCGCTCCATCGCTTGGGGTCGCCCGCGCTGCACCAGGAACGAGATCGATTCGGGCAGGAAGATCAGGATCAGCGGAATGAAGATCGCCGACACGATCCCGCCGAAGATGAACACGGTGCGCCAATCGGACCAGCTGAGCAGCCATGCCGCCACCAGCCCGCCCAGCACCACGCCGACGGGATAGCCGAGCGACATGATCGAGACCGACAGGTCGCGCCGCTTCGTGTTCGACACCTCGGCGGCGACCGCATTGATCGAGGCGAGCATGCCGCCGATGCCGAGACCCGTCAGGATCCGCCAGAGCGACAGCGTCACCACGCTGGCGGCGGTGGCGGAGAGGAACATGCCCGCGGTCATCGCCGCGAGACAGCTCAGCATCAGCGGGCGGCGGCCGATCACGTCGGCGATCGGCGCGATCAGCAGCGAGCCGAGCCCCATGCCGATCAGACCCATCGACAGCACGATCCCCAACGCGCCGCGCTCCACCCCCCAATCCTGCGCGATGCCGGGGGCGGCGAAGCTGATCGAGACGACGTCGAACCCGTCGAGCGCATTCAGCCCCACCGTGATCGCCACCGCGATCACCTGCAGCCGGCGCATCGGCGAATTGGAAATTATGTCGCGCGGATCGTGGTGCATCGTCCCCCCGAAGGCTCCAGGCCCTTGTCCGGGCATTGCCGCGGGTGTCGCCGGGGCGGGGGCGGAAAGCAAGGAAAAGGGAAGGGCGCTTCGCCGTCGTGCCGAACTTGGTTCAGCTAGGCGGGGCCGGCACACGACGAGACCGTCGCCCCGGCCTCGTGCCGGGGTCCACCGCGGGCCGGGCGATGCGGTCAGTAGCCGGAACGCGAATGCTCAACGCCAACCGCGGCTATCGCTAATGTCAGAGGCTCGCGCAGGTGCTAAGGTGGGCTGGTGTCTGACCGTCTGCCCCTCTGGACCGCAACAGCTTTCAGCGTTTTCGTTGCCTGTTGCCTAATGATCTATTTTGCAGACGAGTTGGTTTCCCAATCGATTATTGCCACCGACATATTAGTCGGGGCTGCCGGGCTCTCAGCACTCGCGTGGCCGGTCCTGCTCATTTGGAGCTTGCGTCATTTCCGGCGGCAACATAATCGGCGTCGCCGGCTAGATCGTCAGCGAGCGCTTCTCAGTACAGCTTTTGAGAAGATAGACGATCAATGGGTCTGGTATTCCAGTGCATGGTCCCAAGGTATTATCGTCAATCCGGAAGAGCGGGAAATCTATCTTGCCTACAAACCACGTGAATTTAGGCGAGCGATACGGGGTCGCGGGGCAACACAGCGGCGTAGAGGCTATTGGCAAACTCTTAGACGATTGTTAATCGCGATCTTTACCGCGAGCGATCCAGCGCATCTTGACGAATGACGGCGGGTATGCAGGAATTGGGTTAGCGGCGGCAAATGCGTCCTAATGTCCGCTCCCCACCACAACCTAGTTCGTGCTTCATGGTGGACCCCGGCACAACGCCGGGGTGACGGTGGACGAGCGCTGGCGACGCGCCGTCACGCGTAAGGCGGCGCGTCCAATCCCTCCGGGCTCTTCGTGAAGATCTCGCATCCGTCGTCGGTAATCCCCACCGTATGCTCGAACTGGGCGGAGAGTGAGCGGTCGCGGGTCACCGCGGTCCAGCCGTCGTCCAGCAGCTTCACGTCGGGGCGGCCGATGTTGATCATCGGCTCGATCGTAAAGAACATGCCGGGCCTCAGCTCCGGCCCCGTGCCCGGACGGCCGGCATGCACCACCTCGGGCGCGTCGTGGAATACGCGGCCGAGACCGTGGCCGCAGAAATCCCGCACCACGCCGTAGCGGTGCTTCTCGGCGAAGCTCTGGATCGCGTGGCTGATGTCGCCCAGGCGGTTGCCGGGCTTCGCCTGCGCGATGCCCCGCATCATCGCTTCGTAGGTCACGTCCACCAGCCGGCGCGCCTTGACGCCCACGTCGCCCACCAGGAACATGCGGCTGGTGTCGCCGTGCCAGCCGTCCAGGATCACGGTCACGTCGATGTTGGCGATGTCACCGTCCTTCAGCGTGCGCGAACTCGGGATGCCGTGGCAGACGACGTGGTTGATCGAGATGCAGCTCGACTTGGTGAAGCCGCGGTAGCCGAGCGTCGCGGGCACGCCGCCGCCGCGGATCATGTGCTCGCGCACCAAGTCGTCCAGCGCCTCGGTCTCGACGCCCGGCACCACGTGCGGCACCAGCATGTCGAGCACTTGCGCCGCGAGGCGGCCGGCGGCGCGCATGCCGGCGAAGGCTTCGGGTCCGTGCAGCTTGATCGCGCCGGTGCGGGGCAGGACGGCACCGTCCTGTACGGTCACATAATCGGTCATACCCGCAATATAGCGTGAACCACGCGGCTTTGCGAGCGCCGGCTTCGGCGCTAAGCGGGCGGCATGACGCATGCGCAAGAAGACCGGGTGTGGACCGCCGCTTTGCTGGTGATCGGCGACGAGATCCTCTCCGGCCGCACGCAGGACAAGAATATCGCGCAGGTTGCGCTGTGGCTGAACCTGCAGGGCATCCGCCTGGCCGAGGTGCGCGTCGTGCCCGACGTCGCGCACGAGATCGGCGCCGCGGTCAATGCGCTGAAGGCGCGCAACGACTATCTGTTCACGACCGGCGGGATCGGCCCGACGCACGACGACATCACCGTCGATGCGATCGCCGCCGCGCTGGGGCTGGACGTGATCGTGCATCCCCGCGCGCGCGCCGTGCTGGAGGATTATTACGCCGGTCGCGGCGGCTTGAACGAGGCGCGGCTCAGGATGGCGCGCGTGCCCGACGGCGCCGCGCTGATCGAGAACAGGATGTCGGGCGCGCCCGGCATCCGCATCGGCAACATCTTCATCCTGGCCGGCGTGCCGCACATCGCCGGCATGATGCTGGATGCGCTGAGCGGCACGCTGGAAGGAGGCAAGCCGCTGCTCGCCCGCACGCTCGGCTGCTGGGTCGCCGAGAGCGAGGTGGCCGACACGCTCCGCCTGACCGAGCGCGCGCATGCCGGCTGCCAGATCGGCAGCTACCCCTTCTTCCGCGAGGGGCGGGTGGGTGCCAACTTTGTCGTCCGCTCGGTGGACGAAGAGGCGCTCGCCGGCTGCATCGCCGATCTCGCCGGCCGGTTGGCGGCGCTGGGCCACGCGACCGTCGAGGGCGGCGTCTAGCCACGATGCGCATGCTCGATGTTGCGCCTTCCGGATCGTCGGAAGCCATAATGCAACGGCAGTAGCGCCGCACATGGCGCGGATCCTCCTCGGCTGGGAGTTGGGCGCGGGCAGCGGCCATGCGACCAAGCTGAGCGCGATCGGCGACAGCCTCGCCGCGCGGGGCCACGACGTGATCTACGCCGCACAGCAGACCAGCGCCTTTGCCGGCCGCGCGGTGTGGCAGGCGCCGCTGTGGCCGGGCCAGCTGACCACGCTCGCCCGCCCGGCCGGCACCACCCCGGCGACGATGGGCGACATCCTCGTCGCGCTGGGGCTGGACATGCCGGGCGCCTTCGCCGCGCTGGTCGGCGCGTGGGACCGGCTGCTCGCCGCGGTGAAGCCGCACGCGATCGTCGCCGAGTTCGCGCCGGCGCTCTCCACCGCGGCGGCGGGCAGGGTGCCGGTGCTGGGTGCCGGATCGGGCTTCACGCTCCCGCCGGGCGGGATGGCGGCCTTCCCCAGCCTCACCGGCGAGCCGGCGGTCCATGACGAGGCGGCGCTGCTCGAGCGGGTAAACCGCGCGCTGGTCCGGATCGGCCGCGGCGCGCTGCCGGCGCTGCCCGCTCTGTTCGCCGCCGACCGCCAGCTCGCCGCCGCCTTCGCCGAGCTCGATCCCTATGCGGCGTGGCGCAGCGAGCCGGCCGGTACGCCCTCGATCGTGGGCGAGGTGTCGCTCGCCGATCCGGCGGGCACCGAGCTGTTCGTCTACATGAACGGATCGCAGGCGCGCCCGCCCGCCTTCTGGCAAGGGCTCGCCCAGTCCGGGCTGAAGGTTCGCGTCCACGATCCGCGCCTGAACGCGGCCGATCATGCGATCCTGCGCGGTGCCGGCTTCCTCGTCGAGGAGGCGCCCATACCGTTCGCGCAGGTCGCCACGCGGTCGCGGCTGGTGCTGTCGCATTGCGGGCTGGGCTTCGCCTCCTCCGCGCTGCTTGCCGGGCTGCCGCACATCCTGGTGCCGTTCGATATCGAGAAGCGCCTGATCGCAGCCGCGGTCACGGGGCTCGGCCTCGGCTGGACGATGCCGTTCGACGCGATGGAGGCCGAGCCGTTCGCCGCCTTCCTGCGCGCCGCCCATGCCGATGCCGCGATCGACGAGCGCGCCCGCCGCGCAGCCCCGGGCTTCCGTGCGCGGATGACCGAGGATAGCGACGCGCAGGCGGCTATGATCGCGGCGCGATTGGCGGAGGGATGATGAGGCACTTTCCACCCAAGTGCTCCCGCGCCG
>CAXUMU010000087.1:0-3308 GCA_964252145.1 uncultured Sphingomonadaceae bacterium | reverse complement strand
CCCCCCCCCCGCCGCCCCCCCCCCCCCCGCCCCCCCGCCCCCCCCCCCGCGCCGGCGCCCCACGGCAGCGCTGTTCGGGGCGGCGCTGCTCGTCTGCGCGAACGCTGCGCCCGCCGCGCCGATCAAGGCCGCCGACGTGCTCGTCTGGAGCCAGGCCGATCGTCAGGCGCGCTTCCCGCGGATGGAGACGCTGCTGCCGCACCGGACCGTGCCCGCCGGCGGGCGTGTCCACCGCCTGCCGCGCGGCAAACCCCTCGCCCTGAACCTCACCGACAACGGCCAGCCGCAAACGCTCGCCGCGTGGATGGCGGCCGACCAGACCGCCGGGCTGCTGGTGATCCAAGACGGCCGCATCCGCCTCGAACGCTACGGCCCGACGCTGAAGGCCGGCGGCCACTGGGCGGGCTTTTCGCTGACCAAGTCGATCACCTCCACGCTGTACGGCGCGGCGATCGCCGACGGCTTCATCAGGAGCATGGACGACGACGTGACCGCCTATCTGCCCGAGCTGAAGGGCAGCGCCTATGACGGGGTGAAGCTCCGCCAGTTGCTGACGATGAGCTCGGGCGTGTGCTGGAACGAGGATTACACCTCGCCGCAATCGGACGTCGCGCGGATGTACGATACGCCGCCCGATCCCGGCCTCGATCCGATCACCAGCTACATGCGCCGCCTGCCGCGCGAGGCCGAGCCCGGCAGCAGGTGGAGCTACAAGACCGGCGAGACCGACCTCGCCGGCATCCTGCTGATCCGCGCGACCGGGCGGAAGCTCTCCGATTACCTGACCCGAAAGATCTGGCGCCTCTACGGCATGGAGCGCCCGGCGGTGTGGATGATCAACGCTCACGGCGACGAATCGGGCGGCTGCTGCCTCTCCGCCTCGCTGCGCGACTGGGGCCGGATCGGGCAGTTCGTGCTGGACGGCGGCACGGCGGACGGCCGGCCGATCCTGCCGCCCGACTGGCTGGCGACCGCGACCGGCGCGCGCATCCCGACCGGCCGGGCCGGCCTCGACTATGGCTATTTCTGGTGGGCCAATGCCGACGGCACGTTCGACGGGCGCGGCATCTTCGGCCAGCTGCTGCACGTCGATCGGGGGCGGCGGCTGGTGGTGGTGCTGCTCGCGGCATGGCCCAAGGTGTCCGACGCGGCGCATGCCGCCGCACGCGCCCGGCTGCTCGCGGCGATCGACCGGGCGCTGGACGGGGAACGGCGATGATCGGGTCCTGTTCGAGGCCGGGTGCGGGTGTCTCGACTTCGCTCGACACGAACGGATCAGGGTCAATCCAGTCAATCTAACAGCATCAGGCTTAACCGTTGCTGTTGGCCGCCTTCCGCTTGGCCGCCGTTCGCTCGAACACCGCCACGAACGCGCCGTCGCGCCCCTTCACGCCCAGCCGCCACAGGCTGAACCCCGCTTCCGCGCCGCGCGTGGGATCGCCCAGGATCGTCACCTCGAACTCGCTGTCGTCCTCGTGCACGCCCACGATCGAGGTGCTCGACTTGCCGAGGATGATGTCTCCCCCCGAGCAGTTGGCGTCCTTCACGCGGTAGGCGCTCTCGGGATCGCCGTCGAACAGCGCCTGGCCGATCATCAGGCCGCGCACGGTGGACCGCTCGTCGCGCGAGAAGGCGATGGTGGTGAAGGAATGGTCGCCGCCCAGCCGCACCGCGATGTCGTGCTGGTCCACCTCGCCCACCAGCAGCGGCGCCTGGCCGAACGGCACGAACACGCTGCCCCGCGCCGCCTCGGCCAGCGTGCAGGGCTCCATCGTCAGGGTGGGCAGGTACAGGGGCATCGGCGACTCTCCGCGGCGGCGCTCAGGCGGGGTTTCGGTCGGATGGTGCGGATTGTCCATCGCTTCCTTGGCGGTTGCCGGCGGGATGCGGCGCAGCTATGTTCCTCTTTCGTTCGATCGATCGGGGCCCGTCATGGCGAAGTTGCAGAAACGCTATGTCTGCCAGGCGTGCGGATCGGCCACGACCAAATGGGCGGGGCAGTGCGCCGACTGCGCGGAATGGAACAGCCTGGTCGAGGAGGCGTCCGCGGTGGTGACGCCGTTCGCGGCGCGGCATCACCTGCAATCGGGCGGACGCGCGATCCCGCTGGTGGGGCTGGATACCGAAATCGCGCTGCCGCCGCGCATGCCGACCGCGATCGCCGAGTTCGACCGCGCGCTGGGCGGCGGGCTGGTCCACGGATCGGCGACCTTGATCGGCGGCGATCCGGGCATCGGCAAGTCCACGCTGCTGCTGCAGGCGGCGGCGCGGATGGCGCTCGCGGGGCGCGACGTCGCCTATGTCTCGGGCGAGGAAGCGGCAGACCAGGTGCGGCTGCGCGCGCGCCGGCTGGGGCTGGGCAACGCGCCGGTGCGGCTGGCGGCGGCGACGTCGGTGCGCGACATCCTCACCACCTTCCAGTCCGGGCCGCCGCCCGCGCTGCTGGTGATCGATTCGATCCAGACGATGCACAGCGACCTGATCGAGGGCGCGCCCGGCACGGTCAGCCAGGTGCGCGCCTCCGCGCAGGAGCTGATCCGCTTCGCCAAGGAACGCGGCACCGCGCTGGTGCTGGTGGGGCACGTCACCAAGGACGGATCGATCGCCGGCCCGCGCGTGCTGGAGCATATGGTCGATACCGTGCTCAGCTTTGAAGGCGAGCGCAGCCACCAGTACCGCATCCTGCGCGCGATCAAGAACCGTTTCGGCGGCACCGACGAGATCGGCGTGTTCGCCATGGCCGAGGAGGGGCTGGAGGAGGTCGCCAACCCCAGCGCGCTGTTCCTTACCGCACGCGGCGAGGGGGTCAGCGGCGCGACCGTGTTCCCGGCGATGGAGGGAACGCGGCCGGTGCTGGTGGAGATCCAGGCGCTGGTGGTGCGGCTGGCGAGCGGCGCGACGCCACGGCGCGCGGTGGTCGGATGGGACAGCGGGCGTCTGGCGATGGTGCTGGCGGTGCTGGAGGCGCGCTGCGGCCTCAGCTTCTCCACCGCGGAGGTGTATCTGAACGTCGCCGGCGGCTACCGCATCGCCGATCCCGCGGCGGACCTGGCGGTGGCGGCGGCGCTCGTCTCGGCGCTGGCCGAGCGGCCGGTGCCGAGCGAGACGATCGCGTTCGGCGAGCTCGCGCTCTCGGGCGAGATTCGGCCGGTGGCGCATGCCGGGCTGCGGCTGAAGGAGGCGGCCAAGCTGGGGTTCGAACGCGCGCTGGTGCCCAAGGCGGTGGCGGAGGCGGGCGGCGCGCTGCGGCTATCGGGGTTCGCGACGCTGGGCGCGCTGGTGGATCATCTGCTGGGGCGGGGGTGATG
>CAXUMU010000086.1:0-10068 GCA_964252145.1 uncultured Sphingomonadaceae bacterium | reverse complement strand
CTCATCGACGGAAATCACATCATGCCGGAAGCCTATATCGTCGATGCCGTCCGTACGGCAGGAGGCAAGCGGAACGGTCGGCTCGCCGGTTGGCATCCCGCCGACCTGACCGCCGAAATCCTGAACGCACTTGTCGATCGCAATCCTACCCTCGATCCGAACGCGATCGACGACGTCATCCTCGGCTGCGTCATGCAGGCCGGGGAACAGTGCTTCGCCTTCCCGCGCAACGCCATCCTGGCGTCGCGCCTGCCGGATACCATTCCGGGCGTCGCGATCGATCGCCAGTGCGGATCGTCGCAGCAGGCGCTGCACTTCGCCGCGCAGGCGGTGATGTCGGGCACGCAGGACGTGGTGATCGCCGCGGGGGTCGAGAGCATGAGCCGCGTTCCGATGCTCAGCAACTTCACCCTGCACGAGAAGGCGGGCATCGGCACCGGCCCGTTGAGCCGGCGCGTCAAGGATCGGTTCGGCGTTGACGGCCAATTCAGCCAGTTCGAGGGCGCCGAGCTGCTTGCGTCGAAATACGGTCTTGCGCGGGACGCGCTTGATCGCTTCGCGTTTGAGAGCCACCAACGCGCCGCCGCGGCGATCCGGGCGGGCGCCTTCGATGCCGAGATCGTGCCGGTCGAAGTCGACGGCGCGCCGCACCGCGTCGACGAAGGCGTGCGCCCCGACGCAAGTCTGGAAGCAATCGCCTCGGTAAGGCTGCTGCGGGAGAACGGTGTGGTGACCGCCGCCAACGCTAGCCAGATCTGCGACGGGGCGAGCGGCGCACTGGTGGTGAGCGGGCGGGCGTTGAAGGAGCATAATCTGACGCCGCTGGCGCGCGTTCACGCGATGGCGGTTACGGCCGGCGATCCGGTCATCATGCTGGAAGAGCCGATTACCGCGACGCGGAAGGCGTTGGCGCGCTGCGGCATGAGGATCGAGGACATTGATCTTTACGAGGTCAATGAGGCGTTCGCGCCCGTGCCACTGGCTTGGCTCCAGGAAATCAATGCCGATCCCGTCAGGCTGAACGTGAACGGCGGTGCCATCGCACTTGGTCACCCGCTGGGCGCGAGCGGGACTAAACTGCTGGCGACTCTCATTCACGCCTTGCGAACCCGTGGCGGGCGCTACGGCTTGCAGACGATGTGCGAAGCGGGCGGCATGGCGAATGCAACGATCGTCGAGGTGCTGTAGCGACAATCAATTGGCAACGCGATCGAGCGAGTGCGCTATCTTGCGTGGTGCCGTGCCGCTTGACATGACGCCCCCGCCGATCACGGCAAGAAGCGCTGCGGCGACCTGCTGATCAGCAGGGGCTTGGAATAAACAGCCAGGCGTGAGCAGTGCCATTTTGAGGTAGGTTGATCGATGATATCATGCCCGCCTCCAGCGACGAACTACCATAACACTATTATTCCGGAAAATATATGTCATGGTCGGCCGTTAATTAGGATCAAGCTGAACGAGCGACTGCTTTCGGCGATGCCTCGCATGACCTTGGATGTCGCTTTGTTCGCCCAAGTTCAATCAGTCTCCGCCAGCCTCCAGCAGGGCGCGCAGCCGTTCGGCATCGTCCGGCGATGCGGGATTGTAGATGATCATGCCGAGGTCGGGCGCCCTTCGACGGTGAACGAGGAGAACTCCATCGCGAGCAGCCCCGCGTCGGGATGATGGATGCGCTTCACGCCCTCACCGTGCGCGACCACGTCGTTGTCCTGCCACAGCGCCTCGAACTCGGGACTTATGCGGGACAGTTCGGCGACCAGCTTGATGGCGGCCGCGCTGTTGTGGCGCCCGCCCGCGCGACGTCGGCACGAAAGGCGCCGACGACGAAGCGGGCGATGCTGTCCCAATCCTCGTTGCGGGCGCGGACCTGGTCGCTGCCGAACATCAGGCGAAGGATGTTGCACCCCTCGCGCGGCAGCTTGGCATAGTCGGTCAGCAGCAATGCCGCCGCCGGGTTCCAGCCGACGACATCCCACATCGCCGTCTTGATGATCGCCGGACTGAGCACCATCCCGTCGAGCACGCGCTGCAGCCGCGGGGAGATGCCGTCGACCGGCTGGTAGCGCGCCTCGGGCGGACGGCCGAGGCCCAGCATGTAGAGGTGCTCGCGCTCGGGCTCGGTCAGCATCAGCCCCTTGGCGATGCGGTCGAGCACGTCGGCCGACGGTGCGCCGCCGCGGCCCTGCTCCAGCCAGGTGTATCAGGTCGGGCTGATGTTCGCGCGACGCGCCGCCGCCCGCCGAACCTGAAAGACGCCGGATCGAGGCGGGTGCGGCGGTCGCGCAGGTAGCTGCCGAGCTGGTTGGGCGCTTCGCTGGCCATGATCGATCCTGTTGCAGGTTATACCACGATAAGGTCACTACTTTAACAGGTTTGCTGCGGGCGCGATATGCCGCTCGGCAACGCGCTTGGTCGCGGTCACGACGATGTCGGCGGGCCCCTGGTTCGGCGCGGCCGTCGCCGGCGCGGCGGGATCGGTGGTCTGCGCAGGCGCGCGTGCTGCGTCCTGGGCTATCGCCGCGGCTTGGAGCAGGGGAAACAGCAGCGCCGCGCCCGCAACCGAGCCGCGCCAGCCGAGAATGTGCCTGTTGATCATGAGCTTCCCCTTCGTTCGGCCTGGATGACCGCGCAGGCGGCGATGCCGCGGCGTCCGCCGCTGCCTGGCGGCCGGATCGCTGCGATGCTCCCGCCCGATCCGCTTCACGGTTGCGGCCATCCATCGAGATCAGCAATATAGATCGACCCGCTGGTCATTTTCGGCCTTATCGCGGCCGTTGCGATATGCTTTGTCATATTCTACGGCCAGTCGATCGTCGATCGCTTCCCGACGCACGCCGAGCAGTTCAACCAGAACATCAACAGCCAGGCGATGAACTCGGCCAACCCGGCGTTGAGATAGACCTGGATGAGGATGGGGACGGCCAGCAGCGCGATCACCAGCGGTTGCGCGACGATTTGCTCGCCCTGGAATCCGAACAGCAACACCAGCGTCGCTAGCAGCGCGACCAGCGACACCGGCCCGAGCCGGGCGAGCAGCCGATCCAGCGCGGGCTTGCCCCCGCCCGCCAGCATAGTGCGCCGGATCACTTGTGCGACGATCACCGGCACGACGATGTAGAGGACGACCGAGAGCAGCAGCGTGTCCCACGGTACCGTGACCGAGGCGACGCCGAGCAGCAGCGCCACCAGCGGCGCGAACAGAAACACCATCAGCACGTCGTTAAGCGCGACTTGGCTGAGCGTATAGGTCGGCTCCCCGTCGCAGAGGTTGGACCAGACGAACACCATCGCCGTGCAGGGCGCGGCGGCGAGCAGGATAAGCCCGGCGATGTAGGACGGCCCCACGCCTGCCGGCAGCAGCGGCGCGAACAGGTATCCGATGAAGAACGTGCCGAGCGCCGCCATCGAGAACGGCTTGACCGCCCAGTTGATGAACGCCCACCCCCTTCCAGTGCTGGCGGACGGACCCGAGCGAGCCGAAATCGATCTTGAGCAGCATCGGGATAATCATCAGCCATATGAGGCCGGCCACGACCAGGTTGACCCGCGCGACCTTGGCCGCCGCGATCGTGGCGAACATTCCCGGCAGCAACGACCCCAGCCCGATCCCGGCGACGATGTAGAGCGCCACCCACAGCGTCAGATATCGCTCGAATGTAGATATGCCGGGGCGGACCTGTTCGGAGGCGAGCGTCGTCATCAGAGCACCCGCGAGCCGGACACATCCACGACCCGCTCGCCATCCTCTTTGGCGAACGCGCCCTGTTGCGGAGCGGGCAGTAGATCGAGCACGGCTTCGGAAGGGCGGCAGAGCTTCACGCCCAGGGGCGAGACGACCAGCGGTCGGTTGATAAGGACCGGATGCGCCATCATCGCATCCACCAGCGCGTTGGCGGAGAGCGACGTGTCACCAAGCCCCAGCTCGGCATAAGGCGTCCCCTTCTCGCGCAGCAGCTCGCGCGGCGTCATCCCGGCGCGGCCGATCAGCTCGACCAGCAGCGCGCGCGAGGGCGGCGTTTTCAGATACTCGATCACATGCGGTTCGATCCCGGCGTTGCGGATCAGGCCCAGGACGTTGCGCGACGTGCCGCACGCGGGGTTGTGATGGATGACAATATCGACGGCCACGGGGCATCCTTTCAGAAGCAGGGGGTGAGTTCGGCGACGAGCGCGCGCACAGCTCGGCCGAGCCGGCGCAGCAATCGTTGACCAAGAACAGCATTAGCGAGCGGAGTCCGTCGAGATCGGCGCGGTAAACGATCGAGCGGCTATGCCGTTCGGAACGGACCAGGCCGGCGCGGGCGAGGATACCCAGGTGCGCGGACATGGTGTTTTGCGGGACGTTAAGCTGGCGGGCTATTTCGCCGGCGGCGAGGCCGTCCGGTTCATGGCGCACCAACAGCCGGAATACATCGAGGCGCGTGCCTTGCGCCAACGCGCCCAAGGCGGAGATAGCCGACTCGTTTTCCATATCCGGCATAACGGATACGTCGGGTAAGTCTAGGCAGGCATCCCTCCCCGAAACGGTCGATTGCGGGGGAGCCGCGCCGGTCCCCGCCTTGACCGGTAAGACGGCCCGTTCAGGTGCTGAAAACGCTCCCTTGTTTCCTTCTCCAAAATCTAGCTTGCGGCTCTTGAGTTCTCTAAAGTTCGCCTACTTTTCAGCTGGCGATCGTCCTGTCGGTTATGTCTGCCGACTTAGCGCGTTGGATGGCCGTGACACGCTTAACATGCGCGATGCTGCACCCGGCAAGCTCGGCAGTTTTGGAGATGCTCATGCCCGCCTCCCGCAGAGCCACAATCCTGCGATGGTGGGCCAGGTCTGGCTTGCGCCCGGGATATCGCCCTGCTCTTTTAGCAGTTTCAATGCCCTCGCGCTGTCGCTCGCGTCGGGTTTCATAGTCATCACGCGCCGTTTGCAGTGCAACGCGCAGCAGCATATCCTGGACCGCCTCCAGCACGATGCGAGACACGCCTGCGCTGTCCGCCACTATTTCCGGCAAATCCAAGATACCCGGGACCGCCAGCCGTGACCCTTTCCCGCGTATTGTCTCCACGAGCAGCTCGGCCTCGGGCAACGGCAGGCGGCTGATGCGGTCGATCTTTTCGGCCACTACAACCTCGCCTGGCTGTAGATCCGCCACCATGCGCAGCAGCTCCGGCCGGTCCAGCCGCGCGCCTGACGCCTTTTCTCGGTATACCGCTGCGACGTAAAGGCCGGCCGCCCGTGCGCCGACCACGATCGCCTCCTGCCGGGTTAGGTCCTGCTCGTCCGTGCTCACCCTGAGATACACTCGCGCGGCTTGGATCTTGGGTGTCGCCAATTCATTGGCTCTCGCCGGGCGCACTTGGGTACACCCATGTGAGCCACCGCTGCGGCAAGTGGCTCGGAATAGCAAGCGCCGATCCTGTCGAGCCTAGCTCAGCAAGCCAGGCCTAAGTGGCTAACAAGCGCGGGTATGAACGAGCACTGATCACCAAACGCGTTGGAGCGCCCTCCTTCGCGCTATGCATCAGCGGCGGCATGCGGTACATTCTGGTAATTGGGTCAGCCAAGCGAGTTCAGTGCAGATGGAAGCACAGAGGGTCAAGATCGTGGACGGTGGTAAACTCGTGATTCCGGCTTCAATGCGACGTGAGCTCGGGATCGCCATAGGTGACACCGTTCTCGTCGATGTGGACGATGGCGAGTTGCGAGTACGTTCCGTGCCTAGAGCGCTCGAACGTGCTCGCGCCATTCTGCGCAGGTATGTGCCCGAAGGCGTCGGTTTGGCTGACGAGCTTATCGCGGAGCGCCGGCGTGAGGCGGAGCGTGAGTAGCAAGGTCGTACTCGACGCCTCCGCCCTGCTCTGCCTTCTGAACGACGAGCCCGGGGCGGATCGAGTAGTCGACGTCCTGACCCGCAGCATCATCGGAACGGTCAACCTCGCCGAGGTCGTCTCCAAGCTGCGGGACCGAGGATTGCCGCTCGATGAAGTGCGTGAGGCGCTTGGCGGCCTGCACCTCGACGTCCGGTCGCTCTCTCCTGCCCAGGCACTCGTGGTAGGGGACCTCCGGCCGTCGACGAAGGCGCTCGGCTTGTCGCTTGGTGATCGGGCGTGCCTCGCCTTGGCGATCGACCTGCAAGCGGAGATGTTCACGACGGACGGCCCGCTGGCGAGCGCTGAGGTCGGCGTCACCATCACCAACGTACGGCCGCTTGCGGAGTAGCCGCGCATTCGTGCTTTTGGGTGCGGTAGGCTCAGACAGACGCGACGCGACGAAACAGAGCGCCTGACGTCCACTGTTTCGGGCGCAGATCCACTCTTTTCGGAGGCTGCTGTCGGACGGATTGCGTCCACTATTTCAGGGAAACCTACATCGGGCTCGCTCGCCCTTTGTCTTGATCGATCAGGAGCCGGATTGCGCCGCCAGGCATCGATCCGATGGCCCGCTGCCTTCAATCTGCCGTCGGCCCCGGGCGGGACCGTAAGGTGTTTCGGATAGAGGTAGGCGAAAAGGAGCTTCGAAAGGCGGCCGAGGCGTTTGATGATCGCGTAGCCCGTCGAGCGCAGAGGTATTCCGCCGCTCCCAATCATTCCGTCCAGTCATGTGGCAGAACACCTGCCAGAATGACCGAATCTGGAACCTTGCAGTCATTCCTGACTTGGGAGCTAAACGACAGCTTCCGACAGAAGCCGGCGTTCGCGACGTTGCTCGTGCTTCAGCGTTCGCGAGCAAGGCTGGCCGATAGCCGCCGGGCAACTTTCGGGCGCGACGCCAGAGACAGCGGATGTTTGCGGCGCGTTGGGTCGAGCGCTGGCGAAATGAGCTTCCACCGACGCCAGCTACCGCCCCGCGGCAAGCCCGGGCGGGTTGCGCTGGCGTAGAGCACCCGCCGATCCCACCGCCGCCTGGATGGCGTTGTGTTGGCGCCGAACCGATGTTGAAGATAGCGTCGGCGAGTTGAGTTAACTGCCGGCGCGGCCAGCAGCCTGATCCGCTCCGGTTCAACCAGCAAGGGATAGCCGAATTTCTGCCGAGCTCTTGTCGCGGCCGGCAAAGGGACGTTCCGTTTGGCGGCATATCCTTGGATCTGTCGTTATGAAGACTTCGGATCGTGGCACAGGCATGATAAGAACGCGAATCGACAGCTTAGGTTGCGCGCGCGCTCGCGGCGCTCGGGGCGCATGGAATGGGTCAGATCACGCACCATTCGCCGGCGCGACAAGAGGGCGGCGGTCAATCGTGACGACGATCGGGTCGCCGCCAGCGCAGGCGAACAGCCCGGTCACCTCGCGCCGCCATTTGACGCTTCTGTGCTCGGACCTTTCCGGCTCCACGCGGCTTGCCGGGCTGCTCGAAGCTGAAGACTATTCCGCACTGCTCGATCGGCTCCATCGCTGCTACCAAGAAGCGATTTCCCGTCACGGCGGACTGATCGCGCAGATCAGCGGGGACGGCATGCTTGCCTTCTTCGGCTATCCGGCGCCGCGCGAGGGCGACGCCCGGCGTGCGGTCGCGGCCGCCATCGATCTCCACCATCGCGTCCGCGAAATCGGGAGCGTCGGCCCCGGCCTCGCGCTGCGATTGCACAGCGGAATCCATGCCGGCCTGGTGCTGCTTCAGGAGGGCGATGCCGTCCGTGGCCTGTTTGAGCTGCACGGCACCGCGACAAACCTGGCGTTCCGGCTATGCGACCTGGCCGCGCGCGATCAGATCCTGACGAGCGAGGAAACACTCGGTCCGGATCGGCACTTCTTTCTCACCGAGGAGCGGTCGCTGCTGCGTCTGAAGGGCCGCGAAGCGCCGGTCGCGACATTCAACGTGCTCGCTCCCGCGCCCGTGGGCAGTCGCTTTCAAGCGCGCAATCGGGGGCGGGCCACGCCGTTCGTCGGCCGCCGGGAAGCGCTTGCCGGGCTGGCGGACGCGTTCACGACGCGAGCAAGCGAGCAATTCCGCTTCATCGCGCTGATCGGTCCGGCGGGCGTCGGCAAGACGCGGCTCGCCGAGGAGCTACTGTCGCAGGCGCTGACGAAGGGCTGGCAGGTCCATCGCGGGGAGTGCGAGGAGGGCGCCGAGCCGCTCCAGCCGTTCTTCCATATCCTGCGATCGATCTTCCGCCTCGATCAGGGGACTTCCGCGGAAGCTCAGGCCGCTGACCTCGCGCGCGCGCTGACCGCGATTGATCCGGCGCTGCAGGACTGTGCGCCCGCGCTGCAGCGCCTCCTCCTGCCGGGCTATGCCGCATCTGCCGTCGCGCGGAAGTCCACCTCGCTCGGCGACGAGATCGCGGCGCTCAGCGCCGTGCTCGGCCGTGTCGCCCAACGGCAGCCGGTGGTACTGTTCATCGACGACTTGCACTCGGCGGACGATGCTTCCCGCCAGATCATTGAAATGCTGCGCGCGCTCCCCCGTCGTGCGATCGTGATCCTCGCCACCGCGCGCGCGACTCTCGATGGGATCGATCCCGCGTCGGGGGCCGAAATCCGCCGTGTCGAGCCGCTGCCCGCCCACGAGGCTGCGGAGCTTGCGACGTTCCTCGTCCCTGGCGCAGACCCGTTTGCGGTCGAGGCGCTGAGCGCGTCCTCGGGCGGAAATCCGCTGTTCCTCGAGGAGCTGTGCCATGCCCACGCGCACGGCGCGCCAGCGCGGCACGGCGGCGGCGGCGCCTGGCTCGATACGATGATCGAAGCGCGCGTGGCACGGTTGCCGGAAGCCGCCGCGGCGGCGGTGCGCGCCGCCGCCGTGATCGGCAACGTCGTTCCGGGCTGGCTGCTCGAGCTCGCAACCGGCCGGGCGGCGGATGGCTCGCTGATGGCGGTGCTCTCCGATCAGGATCTGCTCTTTCCCGGCGAGCGCCCTGGGATGCTGCGCTTCAAGCACGGCGTCACTCGCGATGCGATCTACGAGTCGGTCGGCTTGGGCGAACGCCGCCGATTGCACGCGAGCATCGCCGAGGCGCTCCGGATGCACCGCGACGAGCTCGGCGAAGGCGAAAGCTATGCACGCCTAGCCTATCATTACAACGGCGCGCGCGATCCGGCGAACGCCGCGCACTATT
The DNA here is from genome assembly GCA_964252145.1 of uncultured Sphingomonadaceae bacterium. Classification (GTDB taxonomy): domain Bacteria; phylum Pseudomonadota; class Alphaproteobacteria; order Sphingomonadales; family Sphingomonadaceae; genus JAQGLK01. The sequence continues at coordinate 1,024 of CAXUMU010000086.1, read as the reverse complement.
TCGAGCTCGCCGGCGACAAGGCCATGACGATCCCCGCGCTCGATCGCGCGCAGGCCTATTACCGTGCCGCACTCGATACGTTCGAGGAGTGCAGCGATTACGACACCTGGAGCCATGTGGCGCGAAAGTTCGGGCTGGCGGCGGTCTTCGCGCCGTCGCGCGACCAGCTCGAGGTGTTTTCGAAGGCGTGCGAGCTGGCGCGCGCCAACGACGATTCGGCAGCGCTCGCGCGGGCGGAATACTGGTCCGGATATATCCATTATGCGCTTGGTGAGGCGCCCGCGGCGATCGCCCACTGCCACGGCGCGCTCGCGGCGGCGGCCGTCTCCGGCGACGATCGGCTGATCGTCCAGATCCGCGCGACGCTGGGACAGGCGCGCGCGGCCGCCTGCGATTATGCGGGCGCGCTGCCGCTGCTCGACGAGGCGGTCGCGGTGAAACGCCGCTACCGGAGCGGCGCGCGGCCATCTGTCGGCCTGGCCTATTCGCTGGCCTGTCGCGGCTTCATCCACGGGGACCAGGGGCGGTTCACGGAGGCGCATGCCGACTTCGAAGCGGCGATGGAGGCGGTGCGCGACGCGGATCACCAGGTCGAGGGATCCGTGCTCTGCCTGCACAGCGCCGTATTGTTGTGGCAGGGGCGGCCCGAGGAAGCGCGGCGCGTCGCCGCGAACGCGGAACGCGTATCGACGCGGGTCCGCACGCTTTATCTCTTCGCGATGAGCCGCGCGCTGGGTGGTTACGCGCGCTGGATGAGCGAGCGGGATACCGCCGCGCTCGCGATGGTCGAAGAGGCGACCTCGTGGCTCGAGCGCAGCCGCCGCTGGCAGTTCGTCTCGCTGAACTACGGCTGGCTGGCCGACGGCATGGCCCTCAGCGGCCGGCGGGCGGAAGCGCGACCCTACGCTGCACAGGCGCTCCGACGGGCGCGGCAGGGCGACCGCCTCGGCGAGGCGACGGCGCGGCGCGCGCTCGCGCAGCTCGCCGGAGAGGCGGGCAACTGGGCGGGCGCGGACCGTCAGCT
>CAXUMU010000085.1:0-10127 GCA_964252145.1 uncultured Sphingomonadaceae bacterium | reverse complement strand
CGCGAATATGGCGCTCCGCGATGCTCTCGGGCTTCATACGGCGATCGTCGGAACCGCCCCCAAGGACCTCTCGCCTGCATTGACCCGCTACAGAAGCGAAATGGTCGAATACGCGTTTCAGGCGGTCGGCCGTGCAATGGCGAATTTGGACAGGATGGTCGCCGGACGGAGGTGAGCCCAATCGGTCTGGCAGACCGACCAACTGGTCGACTGGGGGGCACAGAGTGGCCCTCTTCCGGCATCGCCGAAGCGCACGGTAGTAGCGCCCCAGTGCCGCAGTGGTCGATCGGAACATTTTGGGAGCGACCATGGTAGCGACGCTGGGTCGGGCACGATCCGACAGGTTGCCCAGGCTACGAGTGATAGGCGGCAGTGGGATAAGCTGAGCCGGAACGGACTATGGTCTCAAGTCAGAGAGCTTGTCTAATTCTTGAACGGTTTGCGGGCGAGGGCTGCGCTTAACGTGACCTGGGTGATCGTGCAAGCCCGCCGCAGAAGTGGAGCGTATCGCTCGTGATACATCAACTGGCCGATCACGATTGCGGCCAATTCAGAGTTCATCGCCTCGGCCACGCTCAACGACGGCTGCCAAGTCGAACATGTCGCGAGGTTGCAAACGCGACTCGCGATAGAAGATCTTCTTCGCCACGATCTCGGCAGGCGTTTCGAGCGCTATCTCATGCCCACGGTTGGTCGAGGCGTTCGCCGGGTTGTCGGTGATCGGGGCGCAGCAAATGAAGTCGATCTCGCCGACGCCCCCAAGCTCATGTTTAGGACGCGGCTACCGTCGGTGAGCAGGATCAGGCCGTCTACCCCTGCCTCGATCGCGCGCTCCGCATGACGCATCGTCGCGACGTCGTGAAAGATCAGCCCGCCATAGCGATGGACCTGATCCGCCAGGTCACCCGGATAGCCGACGCTGTTGATGACGATCAGTGGGCGACGATGCAGCAAACCGCAAGATTGTCGCTAAAGCGTCCCCCCGGTTATGCCCGAATAAATCGCAGCAGCGGTAGACGAGGCTATTGCGCGTTCATCTCGAACACGGCAGCGCGACCCTGCCGGGCAAAATGGCGCAGGATCGACGTAAGCACTGGAGAAACGGAGAGCAAGATGGGTAGGATGATCGTGACAGGCGCTTTCGGCGCGCTCGGCCGCGTGGTGGTAGCCGAACTCGTCGCGCGCGGCCATATCGTGGCAGCGGTGGATCTGGCCGATGCTCCCGGCGACCTTGCCGATGTAACCGCAATCGCCGGCATCGACCTTGCCGACGAAGACAAGGTGGCAGCGGCGTTCGACGGGGCGGTCGCGAAGCTCGGCGGGCTCGACGGGCTTGTGAACATCGCCGGCGGATTTGTGTGGGAACCCGTCGAGACTGGCTCGATCGACAGCTGGGACCAGATGTACCGCGTCAACCTGAGGACCGCTGCAATCGCTTCGCGTGCCGCACTGACGCATCTGTTGGATCGAGGCGGAGCGATCGTCAATGTGGGCGCTGCGGGCGCGGTGCAACCGGGCAAGGGTATGGCGCCCTACGCCGCTTCCAAAGCCGGCGTGCGCGCGCTTACTGAGAGCTTGGCTGAAGAGCTGCGCGGACGCGCTGTCCGGGTCAACGCGATCTTGCCGACGATCATCGACACTCCCGCCAATCGCGCCGATATGCCCGACGCAGATCGCTCCGCTTGGGTTAAGCCCGCCGCGGCGGCTGCCGCGATCGCCTTCCTGCTGTCCGACGAGGCGCGCGCCGTTACCGGAGCCAGCCTTTCGCTCTCGTTAGCCGGATAGACCGGACGCGAGCGCCGATCCTTGCCAGATGATTCTCGCCTTCGATTCTGTGTGGGCGGCTGGAAAGTCGTGTCCGCGGAGCATAACCTGCCGCGTCGGACCGGCAAACGCAGATACCCGCACCGAGGAGGGCATGATGGGCGATATCGACAAAGAACAGGTGGTCTGCCTGCTAAACCGCATTTTGGAGCAGGAACTGGCCGGGGTGATCCGCTACACGCACTATTCGTTCCTGGTGTTCGGATACGGCCGCATTCCGATAGTATCCTGGCTGCGCGAGCAAGCAACGGAATCGCTGCTCCACGCGCAGCAGGCTGGCGAGATGATAACCTTGCTCGGCGCCTATCCGTCGCTGGAGGTGGGCGCTCTGCTCGACAGCCACCAGCACGACGTAGGCGCGATATTGCGCGAATCACTGGAGACGGAGGCAAAGGCGCTCGCGCTCTACAAGCAATTGCTGGCCGCCGTGGATGGTCGTTCGGTCACGCTCGAGGAATATGCCCGGCAGATGATCTATGCCGAGGAAATCCACGCCGGCGACGTCGACAAGATGCTGCGCCGGCCGGGCCAGGTCGCCGCGTTTGCGATGCCGGTCGGGCAGGCTTCCACCGCCGCTTGATCGAAGAACTTTCGCAACACCCGCCGGCGAACTCGGTCGGACACGCGGCGAGAAACCGTAACCAGCCGGACGATACCGCAGACGCGCCTGACCCGGGCAAGTCATCGCCGCCGGCACCGGATGACGCACCGCCCAATGTCGTCCATAATGATTTCGACACACCGCATGGTCATTGCGCGCACTTCAGCACTCTGTTCGAGAGACTCCGTCATGTCCGATCCCGTTGTCATCGCCGGCTATGCCCGGACGCCGATGGGCGGGTTCCAGGGCGTGCTGTCGTCGCTTGCGGCGACCAAGCTGGGCATGGCGGCGGTCGCCGCGGCGGTGGAGCGGGCGGGCGTCGCTCCGGATGTGATCGACGGCATCTACATGGGCTGCGTGCTCTCCGCGGGCCTGGGGCAGGCGCCGGCGCGGCAGGCGGCGCTGGGCGCCGGCCTGCCGGTGTCGGTGGAGGCGACCACGGTCAACAAGATGTGCGGATCCGGCATGCAGGCCGCGATCCTGGCCAGCAACGCGCTGGCCGCCGGCAGCGCCGACATCATCGTCGCGGGCGGCATGGAAAGCATGACGAACGCGCCCTACGCGCTGCCCAAGCATCGCTCCGGCGCGCGCATCGGGCATGACCGCATCATCGACACGATGATGCGGGACGGCCTGGAAGACGCCTACACCGCCGGCAAGCCGATGGGGGCGTTCGCCGAGGATGCCGCGCGCGACTATCAGTTCACGCGCGCCGATCAGGATGCCTATGCGATCCGCTCGCTGGAACGCGCCAACGCCGCCATCGCCGGCGGCAGCTTCGCCCGGGAGATCGTGCCCGTCACGGTCGCCGGGCGCGGCGCGCGCGCCGAGCTTCATGATCTAGCTCATCCCACCCTAGCACTACTTTGGCAGGTTGAAGGAACCCGCTGGAATCGTAGTTGATTCTCGTGTGTCAGTGTAGGCTGACGGATCGGCGACGATGGTGGTGGACGAGGACTGGCCGTATTGATCTGGAGCGATGGCTTGAGCCGTTTCTGGCGGGGCTGTCTCATCCAGCGAGGCGGCGCCGGATGTGCCCGCAATATGTCGCCGGTTTGATCGGTCCGGGTGACCGCAAGAGCCTGCAGCCGATGGCTGCTCGTGCGGGTGAGGCCGGCTATCACCAGCTTCATCATTTCGTCGCGGCGGGGATATGGGACAGCACGCCGCTCGAGGCGGCGCTGCTGAGCGAGGCCGACCGGCTGGAGGGTGGCGCCGGTGCCTTCCTCGTCATCGACGACACCGCGATGCCGAAGAAGGGCCGGCACTCGGTCGGCGTCGCCCCCAATATGCCTCGTCGCTCGGCAAGAACGCGAATTGCCAGACGATGGTGTCGGTGACGCTGGCATCGCGCGAGGTGCCGGTGATGGTGGGTCTCCGGCTGTTCCTGCCGGAGAGATGGACCGGCGATCCGGAGCGCATGGCGAAGGCGAAGGTGCCCGCCGGTCGGCAGATCGCCCTGACCAAGCCGGCGATCGCCGTCGAGCAGATCGAGAGGGTCAGGGTTGCGGCCGTGCGCTTCGGCTGCGTGCTGCCAACGCGGGCTACGGCATGAGCGCGCCGTTCCGCCAGGCGCTGAGCGAGCGCGGCCTGTCCTGGGCGGTCGGGCATACCCGGCCGGCAGAAGGTGTATCCCGCCGATGTCGCGATAATCTTCCCGATCTCGGGACCTGGCCGGCCCCGCCAGCACCATATCCCCGACAGCAAGTTCGTCGCCGCCGAGAAGCTGCTGGGCGGGCAGCAATGGAGACGGGTCAGCTTTCGACGGGGTACGAAAGGGCGGCTGGCCGCGCGCTTAGCAGCCCTGCGTGTGCGCGTGGCCGACGGTCCGACCCAGCGTATCCGCGACATGGGCAACCAGCATCTGCCGGGCGAGGAGGTGTGGCTGGTCGGCGAGTATCGCTCGACCGGCGAGCGCAAATACTACCTCTCGAACCTGCCAGCCGACGCGGCGATCATGACGCTTGCCGGAGCAATCAAGGCGCGGTGGATCTGCGAGCAGGCGCACCAGCAGCTCAAGGAGGAACTCGGCCTCGACCACTTCGAGGGTCGATCGTGGACCGGACTGCACCGACATGCGCTGATGACGATGATCGCCTACGCCTTCCTCAAGTCCCGCCGCCTCATCGCGGCGGGACGGAAAAAAAGAGTCTCGGGCCCCCCGCCGCAACCGACCATCCCAGCCGTCAGGCAGGCGATCCTCGATCTGTTCGCGAGAGCGCCGCCGACGCGCTGTCCCCACTGCAATGAGCAGCTCGCATCACCCCGAACAATCAACCTGCCGAAGTAGTGCTAGGCCTTAAGGGCTTTTAGGGGCCATTCGGCTCGGTCTTGTCACGAATCGGACTCCGTAAGCGAACCTAAAAGCTCTCAATTGTCGGCGGCGGATCGATCACGAACGATCGCAAATTTCTGTTAGAGTATCCGTGATGGTCAAGTTTTAAAGCGGCCAGTTGCCGGATATCGGCGTGAAGCTGGAAGTCAGATGCCGCGTCTCTCCAGAGACGGCAATCGCGCTTAGGCAGCACGAATTGCGTGAGCTTTACAGTCTGCATCGTCGTTGGATCGATCGGGCGACGAGTGTTGGGCAGCAGTCCCGCTGGCCGAGGATCAGGAGACGAACGCGGCGGCGTCGGATGCGGTCAACGCGTTCATCGCATTCGTGAAGACGACCCTGGGCGATGCCGTCTCGGACGTCCGCGCATCCGTGCGCCTGATCGATAGCGCCGTCTGCCTGGTCGCACCGGAGAGCGGGATGGACCGTCAGCTTGAGAAGCTGCTTGCGGGCGCCGGGCGGCTCGATGCGGTCGCGAAGCCCGTGCTCGAGATCAACCCGCGGCACGCCCTCATCGCCAAGCTCGGCGATCTTCAGGACCGCGACTCGAACCTGCGGGAGGATGCGGCCCACCTTTTGTTTGACGAGGCGCGCATCGCTGACGGCGACCTACCCGTCGATCCGCGGGCGTTTTCTGTAAGGCTGACGCGGATGCTGGGTCGCGGGCTATGCTGATTCGGCGGTATCACTCCGCCGCGACGACTCAAGTTGGCCGCCCCCCGGTCCGGGTCCGGGCAAGATAGATAGCATAGCTGTCATAGCTGCCGTCCGCGCTGGTAGGCACCGAATGGCAGGAGTCGACCAGTTCTGGTCGTTCGCCGCTCTGGGCGGCAATGACCGCTGCTGACAGGAGCGGTCGCTTACGTGCTGGAAGCAGAAGGCGGGCTCGACGCAGGCCTATTGGTGTTGGCCGGTGCAGTCGTTTACAAGATTGCGGAGAAAGCCTTATTTGATCCTCAGGTAATTGGCATTGGGAGCGAGCTGGCATGACCGACGCGCAGCCGATGGACCCGGTGGCGGGGCTTGCACCGGTAGAGACGCACTCTCCGATCGGGGTTCTGCCGAACAAGGCGCACCAAGGCTCGGGCGGCTTCAAACGCGCGAAGACGTATCAGCTTGCGACCGTCGAGTTCGACGATCAGGGCAGATGCTACGACCGGCAGCAGATGGACGATGTCGCCGATCGCCTTGACGAGATGCGGACCAAGCAGGAGGACGTGATTCTCCTCGTCTTCGTGCATGGTTGGAAGCACAACGCCGAAACCAATGATCCCAATCTCGTGTCTTTCTGCAATGTGCTCGCGAGGACGGCCAGGCACGAGGCTGACTGCGCGACCGGCGCTCCGCGACCGGTGATGGGTGTTTACGTGGGCTGGCGCGGCAAGACCAGTTACGGGATCGGTGATATCGTCGCAGATACGACGTTTTGGGGCCGCCAGGAGGCGGGGCACCGCGTTGCCACCGGTTCGGTGCGCGAACTTTTCGGTCGGCTTCGCCACTACAGGAATTCGCGGCTCAAGAACCACGGCTCCGCCCTGCTCGTGATCGCGGGGCACAGCTTTGGCGGCATGATCGTCTTTTCCGCGATCGCTCAGTCGCTGATCCAGTCCGCATCGGCCCCAGTCGGCAAGGTGATCCCCGGCTTCGCCGATCTAGTGCTTCTCGCCAACCCGGCGATCGAGGGAGCCCGCTACCTCCCAATTCAGGATCTGGTGACGAGCAAGCGGTTCGAGGATCGGACCAGTGCTCAGCTGCCCATCTTCGTTTGCGTACAGGCGGAGAATGATCAACCCGTCGGCACTTGGTTTCCTGTCGGCAACTTCAAGAATCGTCTGGACGAGGCGTCGATCGGCGATCTCGAGAAGCGGTGCACCACCCATGCCATCGGCTTCATCGATGAATTCAGAACGCATGAACTTGCAGGGCCTACCCCGTCCGATCCGTTTGTCCTCGATCCTCCGGAGATTAAGCGGAGCAACCCGTTCTGGGTCGTCGCTGCCGACAAGGAGGTGGTGGATGGCCATGGCGGCATTTGGCAGGCTCCGTTCCTGTCGTTTCTGGCAGCGATCATCTTCCAGCACGTGAACCTGTCGCGGGCTACCGATTCCGAAGCCAAGCCCAGCCCCCCTCCGCCAGCAGGGCCGGGCCCGGGCCCCACCTCGCTGTCAAGTGCGGTGATCTCGAAGGCCGATGCCGCGAGCGATCAGGGCGAGGGGCGCCTCGCCGACTTTGCGCGTAAGATCGACCCGCCGATGAGTGGAGACGCTGCTTCGACTTCGGTCCCGAAGTGAGCAAGATGGGACCGCGCCACCTGCTCCCGTCCCGCCGCCCGGCCGGCCCCGATTGAAACTGCGTAAGAACCGCTGAGGGGAGGTTTCGTATTATAGGCGGCATCGGTCGATGCACGTTACGCCGAGGGGCTTCATGCGTGTGCCAGCACGCAGCGGCTCGTCTCGGTTCTGACGTTGTGCCGATGACGATGTAATCGGCCAACTTACTCATTTGGTCGCACCGCGCGCAGCAGCAGGTTGAGCAGCGCCGGCGCGCCTGCGGTGAGTATCGAGAAGATCGCGGTCAGATCCTGCCCCGACTCGCCGGCGGCGATGGTCACGCCCACTATCGCCAACGGGGTCGCCACCAGCAGGGGGATGCGCGCGGCCGCCCACGAGCTGCTCGGCAGCTTGTCGCGCCAAACCTTGAGAGTGTTGGGCCGTTCGGCCTGACGCACGAACAGCGCGAAGCTGTGATTCATCAACCGCGGCGACGGATCGAGCACGACGAGGCCGCGGCGGACAAGCGACTGGAGCGCTATCGCGCGGCGCATGTTGACAAAATTGCCGCGCGCGATCGCGTCGAGCACGATGCGTTCCGCCAGCGTCGACGCCGCCCAGCATTGCTCATAATGCTCGATCAGGTTCGACCGCATATAGTCGATCGCCGCCTCCACCGTAGGCGGTTTGACCTCTTCCGCCCATTTGATGATCGGATCGCGATAGAGCCACTGGTACGTCTTGGCCGCCAGCGGGAATGTTCTGGGTCGCGCCGTTGCTCGCGGTCGCCGCGGCACGACTACGGTGCCTTCAATGACGCTGGCTGGTAGCCAGCGCAGCTCGTTGACGAGGCATTCGACCGGCGGCGCAATCTTCGTTTTTGGCGGGGGCCAACGGCCGATCTTGTCGATCGGCGAGAAGGTGAACGTCGTGAAGGTCTGGAAGAAGCGCGCCCAGCGCAGTTCCTCGCGTGTTGAGACGACAGTGGCATCCTGTTTGGTGGCCTCGAACGCGTCTAAAATGCGCTCGAGCGGCGACATCTCTGCTATGATCACGATCCCCGCCAGATTTCCGTTGCCGAGCTCCCGGTCGGCGCGCTCGAGGAACAGCAGCGCCGCCTGTCGGCGCGCGAGATCGCGCAGCACCAGCTCGAGCCCCGACGCCACGAGCAGCGCCCTCGCCGGAACGCGCCGCGACATCGCCTTGCTGAAAAGCTGATCGATCCGTTCGGGCGTCAGGTCGGCGGGCTGACTCCGCCGCAACAGCTCGCTCGCGAGATCCACCGGCCATGTCTCGGCGAAGGCGGCGATATGGTCGCGCACTTGCTGCTGCGGCGCGACCAGCAGCGTGCGCTCCGGCATCCCGGTGCCCTGGCCGGGCGGGTTCGTCCCGTTTAGATGGAGTTTCTTCGTCTTGACCGCGTTGAGGGGGACGCCGAAGCCGGCGAGCGCGCGCAGCGCGTGCGCGGTGACCCAGCGGACCGCCAGCACGATCGCGAGTAGCGCCAGGATCGTCGCACCCCACAGCCACGGACGGCCGCGCAACCCGATCGGATCGCGACGCATGCCCAGGGCGCCCGACCGGGTGATGCAAAGCGGGGCCTGATCGTCTCTGACGCAATAGTCGATCTTCGGCGATGACGGGAAGATCCAGTCGTGCAGCGCCTCGCTGTAGGTGGTCGGCGCGTTGTAGGTGCGCGCGTCGGATATTTGCAGCGGCGGCGCGGCGAAGGACGGCGGCGGCGTCACCTCCGGCAGGAACATCGCCCTCCGGACCGCGGCGAAGCGTTGCTGCTGGTGTAGCAGATCCTGCCGAGCGATCGTGACCGTGTCCACCGCGGCGAGGTGACGGGTGGTCGCGTGGGCGTCCTGCCACAAAGCCACCGCCGGGATCGCCCCCGCGCACAGCAATAGCGCGTGAATCATGCTCCGAAAGCGTCGCTCGGTGCCCGGCGTCAGCGCCTCTGCGCTGTCGCGCGCAAGCGTGACGACGTAGCCGAGATAGATAAGCGCGCCGGCCAGCAGCAGCAGGATCGTCATGATCCGCAACGCGACATGCTCGAAATGCACGATGCGCGGAACGAGCAGCAGCAGCAGGACCGCGCTGAGGACGATGCCGACGAAGCGCGGCGGCACCGAGCCGGCGACCGGACCGGATGTCAGCCGGGACTGGCAGGACGATCCCGGCCGCCCCCGGTTTTGCCACGACGTCTCTGCTGCCCACAGCATTATCGCGAAGAAGAGGCCGATCAGAGCGCCGAGGCTGCCCATTACGAGCATTCCGAACATGATCGCCGCGTCAACGTAGAGGACGTTGCGGACGTGCGTATAGATCCGCGCGGCACTCTCGTGCGGCCAGAACTGACGCCTCTCCCGGTTCGGACGCAGCGTCCAGACGCCGATCGACACCAGGATCATCAGCGCCCACGTCACCCAGCTCACCAGCGCGCGCGCGGTCGTCTGCTGCGCAAGGCGATCCGCCTCGTCGGTCTTCTGCCAGACGAGCACCAACCAATGCGTGCCCGGAATCCGCGCCGCCGCGAAAATGGCGCGCTCGCCGCCGTAGCGCGCCGGGAAGGTGAACGCCGTTCCGCCGTCGTCCCTGCCGAGCCGGATCAGGCGGCTGAGCCGGGGCTCCGCGATCGACGCCTCGTCGAGGAAGTGCTCGGCGCCGGCATGCCCGCGCTGATAGTGGATCTTGACCGGCAAGCCCGGCGAATCGGCATCGACCACCATGAACCTCAGCGGCGCGGCGAGCAGCGGCGCGGCGAAGGTGCGCAGCTGCATTGCGGCGACGACGAACCGCCGCTGATCGCCGCCGACGCCCGCGAGCGCGCTTTCGGGGCAGCGCACGCCGACGACGGTCCGGTCCAGCCCATCGGTCTGCGATCGGACCTGATCGACGATGAAGGCGAGTCCCTGCGCATCCACCGCATCAGCGAGGGTGCAACGGTCCGCCGGCATCGGCGCCGCTGCGGTGGCGGGTGCGGTGGCGGGTTTCGTCAGCTTCCACTGCAGCGTGTCGCCGTTGCGCAGCCGCTCGAAATAGGCGCGCGCGCCGACGTCAATCGTCGCAGGGACGTTGTCATGCATCGCGC
>CAXUMU010000084.1:0-10151 GCA_964252145.1 uncultured Sphingomonadaceae bacterium | reverse complement strand
GCCCCGCCGCCGGCCGCGCCGCGCCGGCCCGGCCCGTTCGAGCGGCCGTAGCAATGGACACGCTTCCTGCCCTCGCGCCTTATTGGTGGTGGCTGATCGCGGGCGCCGCGCTCGCCATCGCCGAACTGGTCGCGCCCGGCTTCTTCCTGATCTGGCTGGGCGCGGCGGCGGTGGTGACGGGCGTTGCGACCCTGCTGCTGGGGCTGCCGCTCGCGGCGGAGGTGGCGCTATTCGCGGTCATCGCGATCGGCGCGGTCTATGCCGCACGGCGCTGGTTCCGGACGAACCCGATCCGTACCAGCGATCCGCTGCTCAACGATCGCGCCGGGCGGCTGGTGGGCCAGCAGGTGCTGGTGGTGGAGCCGCTGACCAACGGCGAAGGCCGCGTGCGCGTCGGCGACGGCGTATGGACCGCGCGCGGGATGGATGCCGCCGCGGGCGCGTGGGTGCGGATCGTCGGCGCCGACGGATCGGTCCTCCACGTCGAACCTGTCTGATGCCGCCAGGCGAAGCGGCGGCCGCCGCCGATCGACCGAGTCGTGGCCTGCGGCTCGGCGACTACGCGTACCGCGCCGGCCGCATCTACCTGCGCAAGACCGGCAACTCGGCGCGGATCGATCGCGCGCTGGTCGCGGAGGTGGTGATCTGGCTGACATTCTACGGCATCGTCCGCCTGCGCGGTGCGCTGCGCCGATTGTCCCCCGGCCGCCGCCCCGCGATCTGGTTCGTGCCCGACGTGCCGGCCGGCCGCTACATGATCCGCGCCGCCGCCGCCTGGGCCGGCATCGCCCTCGCCCGTTCGGCCGCCAATGCCGATGCCGCCTTCTTCTTCGACGACAGCACGCGCTCGGTCGCGCCGCCGCTGCCCACGATCCCGGCGTTCAACTTCGGCTGCACCGACATTCGCAAGAGCCGCGTCGCGGCGCTGTTCGCCGAAGCGGCCGGCTATCCGCTTGCGATCGATCCGCTGGCGTGGCGCGGCGATGCGGTGGAGAAGAGCGAGATCAACGGCGCGCATGACGGGCGCGTGGTGCGCTGTCCCTGCCCGCCCAAGGCGGAGCGGACCTACCAGCGCCTGATCGATGCGATCGCGCCGGACGGCTGCGCGGTCGACCTGCGGACCCATTGTATCGCCGGCGAGCCGGTGATCGTGTGGGTCAAGCGCCGCCGCGCCGACCGCCGTTTCCTGCCACCCAACCTGTCGGCGACGCGGCGCGCGCCGGAGCACATCTTCTCGATCGGGAGATCGCGCTGATCCGCCGCTTCGTCGCGTTGATCGGCGCGGATTGGTGCGCGCTCGACATCCTGCGCGACCGCGACGGCCGGATCTACGTCGTCGACGTCAACAAGACCGACGCGGGGCCGATCATCGCGCTGCCGATGATCGAGAAATTGCGCTCGACCGCGATGCTGGCACGCGCGCTGGAGCGGATGATCGCCGCACCCGCCCCGGTGCTCCCGCGAAGGCGGGAGCCTAGGGCGACGGTCGAAACCGGGCTCCCGCCTGCGCGGGAGCACTGATCAGTCCGGCAGGCTCACGCCGCCTTCGGCGCCGCCTGCCGCACGCCCTCGTCGACGTCGGCTTCGAACTGCGCGAAATTGTCGATGAACTGGCCGACCAGCGTCCGCGCGGTCGCATCATATTCGGCCTTGTCGCCGTTCCAGGCTTCCCGCGGATCGAGCAGCTTGGAGTCGACGCCCGGCACTGCCACCGGCACCATGAAGCCGAAGTTCGGATCGCGGCGGAACTCGGCATCGTTCAGGCTGCCGTCGAGCGCGGCGTTGAGCAGCGCGCGGGTCGCCTTGATCGGCATGCGCTTGATCCCTGGCGTCGTCGCCTTGCCGCCCGACCAGCCGGTGTTGACCAGCCAGCAATCCACCCCGCCCTTGGCGATGCGCGACTTGAGCAGGTTGCCGTAGACCGAGGGCTTGCGCGGCATGAACGGCGCGCCGAAGCAGGTCGAGAAGGTGGCCGACGGCTCGGTCACGCCGATCTCGGTGCCGGCGACGCGCGCGGTGTAGCCCGAGAGGAAATGGTACATCGCCTGGTCGGGGGTCAGCTTCGCGATCGGCGGCAGCACGCCATAGGCATCGGCGGTGAGGAAGATGATGTTCTTCGGCACCGGCCCCAAATTGTCCTTCGACGCATTCGGGATGAAGTCGATAGGGTAGGAACCGCGGCTGTTCTCGGCGAGCGTCGCATCGTTGAAGTCGAGCTCGCGCGTGTCCGGGTCCATCACCACGTTCTCGAGCACGGTGCCGAACCGCTTGGAGGTGGCGAAGATCTCCGGCTCGGCCTCGGCCGAGAGGTTGATCATCTTGGCGTAGCAGCCGCCCTCGAAGTTGAAGACCGCCTCGTCGGACCAGCCATGCTCGTCGTCGCCGATCAGCGTACGGCTGGCATCGGCCGACAGCGTCGTCTTGCCCGTGCCGGAGAGGCCGAAGAACACCGCCGTATCGCCCTTGGGACCGATATTGGCCGAGCAGTGCATCGGCATGATACCGTCGGCCGGCAGCAGATAGTTGAGCAGGCCGAACACCGATTTCTTCATCTCGCCGGCATAGCGCGTGCCGCCGATCAGGATCAGCTTCTCGGTGAAGTTGACCGCGATGACGGTCTCGGTGCGGCAGCCGTGACGGGCGGGGTCGGCCTTGAACGTCGGCAGGTCGATGATCGTGTAATCGGGGACGAAACCCTCTAGCGCATCGGCCTCGGGGCGCACCAGCAGCGTGCGGATGAACAGGTTGTGCCAGGCGAGTTCGTTTATCACGCGCACGTTCACGCGGTGGGAGGGCTGCGACCCGCCGAACAGATCCTGCACGAACAGCGTGTCCTTGGTGCCCAGAAACGCCAGGAAGTCGCCCTTCAGCGCCGCGAACTGCTCGGGCGTCATGCTCTTGTTGGTCTTGCCCCACCACACCGTGTTCTCGGTCTCGGCATCGCGCACGATGAACTTGTCCTGCGCCGAGCGGCCGGTGTGCTGGCCGGTCTTGACGACCAGCGGGCCTTCCTTGGCGAGCATGCCCTCGCCCCGGATCAGCGCCTGCTCCACCAGCGGCGCGGTCTGCAGGTTCCAGTGAACCGATGCCGGCGCGGCGAAACCCTGGGCCGCAAGGTCGAATGCGGGCTTGGAACTGGACACGTGCCTCTCCTCAATCGGGTAGGGATTTCAACGCGATAGCAACGTGCGCGAACACGCCGAGATCGGCCGCTTTCGGCGCCGCATATAGGACAAGGGCGGCCCGGTCAAAGGGGTCGCGCCGGTTGCCGCTCCCGCATCGTTGCGCTAGGCAGCGGGACCGCCAAGCGAGGGTGCCGCGCGTTCATGTCCGCTACCATCGCGCTCGTCGACGACGACCGGAACATCCTGACTTCGGTGTCGATCGCGCTCCAGTCGGAGGGGTTCGTGGTGCGGATCTATTCGGACGGGGAGACCGCGCTGAAGGCGCTGTCCGACAATCCGCCCGACCTGGCGGTACTCGACATCAAGATGCCGCGGATGGACGGGATGGAGCTGCTGCGCCGCCTGCGCGAGAAGAGCGCGGTGCCGGCGATCTTCCTCACCTCCAAGGACGACGAGCTGGACGAGGCGCTGGGGCTGGCGCTGGGCGCGGACGACTATATCACGAAGCCCTTCTCGCAGCGGCTGCTGATCGCGCGCATCCGCGCGATCCTGCGCCGCGCCGAGCTGCGCGCGCAGCCCGAGCCGGAGCCCGGCGCGCCCCCGGCCGAGCGGATCGTGCGCGGCCGGCTGGAGATGGACCCCGCGCGGCACCGCGTCAGCTGGAAGGGCACGGACGTGACCCTCACCGTCACCGAATTCATGATCCTGGAGGCGCTGGCGCAGCGCCCCGGCTTCGTCAAGTCGCGCGACCAGCTGATGGATGCGGCCTATCAGGACGACGTCTATGTCGACGATCGCACCATCGACAGCCATATCAAGCGGCTCCGCCGCAAGTTCCGCCAGGCCGATCCCGAATTCAAGGGGATCGAGACGCTCTACGGCGTGGGGTATCGCTTTGCGGAAGAGTGACGTCGACGATCTGCGGCTGTCCTGGTCGGGGCGCTGGTCGGTCACCAGCCGGATCCTTGCGGTCAACATCCTGGCGCTGGCGCTGCTCGCCGGCGGCTTCTTCTACCTCGACAGCTACCGTGCGCAGCTGATCGACGCCCGGCGCGACGAGGCGGCGACGCAGGTGCGGCTGGTGGCGGAGGCGCTCGCCGCGAAGCCGCCCGCGCAGCACGCGCCGCTGCTGGTCAAGTTCGGCAAGGTCACGGGCACGCGGCTGCGCGTGTACCGCGGCGATGCGCCGCCGCTCGACAGCTGGTCGATCGCACGCCCCACCTACGTGCTGCGCGACCCGCGCCGGGAGGATTGGCGCAAGCGCGCCGCGCGCCTGATGGACCGCATCATCGACAAGGTGGCCGGTGCCGACAAGCCCGCGCGTTTCACCGAGCCGGCGCGCGACCGGCTGTCCGCCTGGCCCGAGGCGGTGCGCGCCGCCGCCACCGGCACGATCGTCACCGACATGCGCCGCGCGCCCGAGCGCACGCCGGTGATCTCCGCCGCCTCGCCCGTCGCGGGGACGGACGCGGTGCTGCTCTCCACCGAGAATCAGCGCGACGTGGTCCGCATCGTGCGCGCCGAGCGGCTGCGGCTGGGCGTGGTGCTGGCGCTGGTCATCACCGTCTCGGTGCTGCTGTCGCTGTTCCTGGCGCGGACGATCGCACGGCCGCTCAGGCGCCTGGCGATCGCCGCGCAGCGCGTGCGCCTGGGGCGTTCGCGCGAGGTGCAGGTGCCGCGGCTGCCGTCGCGCCGCGACGAGATCGGGCTGCTCGCCCGTGCGCTCAGCGACATGACGCAGGCGCTGCGCGCGCGGATCGACGCGACCGAGGCGTTCGCCGCCGACGTGACGCACGAGCTCAAGAATCCGCTCGCTTCGCTCCGCTCCGCGGTCGAGAGCCTGGAGATGGTCAAGGATCCCGGCCTTCAGGCGCAATTGGTCGAGGTGGTTCGCGACGACGTGCATAGGCTCGACCGGCTGATCACCGACATCGCCGAAGCGTCCCGGCTCGACGCCGAACTGTCGCGCGCCAGCTTCGACCGCATCGACCTGGGCGTGATGATCGAGGGGCTGGTGCAGGCGCGCGAGCAGCGCGGCCTCAACGGCAATGTCCGGTTGGCCTTCGCCCGGCCCAATGCCGGATCGGCGGTGGTGATGGGCGACGGGTCGCGGCTGGTGCGGCTGATCGAGAACCTCGTCGACAACGCGATCTCCTTCTCGCCCCCCGGCGGGCTGGTCGAGATCGCGGCGACGCGCGACGGGCCCGAGATATTGTGCCGCGTGGAGGACGAAGGGCCGGGCGTCGTGCCCGAGGCGCGCGAGGCGATCTTCACCCGCTTCCACAGCATCCGCCCCGAGGGCGAGGCGTTCGGCAAGCATAGCGGCCTGGGGCTCGCGATCGCCAAGGCGATCGTCGAGGCGCACAACGGCTCGATCCGGGTGGAGAATCGCGAGGACGTGCCGTCGGGCGCGCGCTTCATCATCCGCCTGCCGGCCGCCGAGCGTGACTGACCCGGCCGAGACGATCCACGCCAGCTGCGTGGCGATCGGCACGCACGGCGTGCTGATCGCCGGGCCGTCGGGCGCGGGCAAGTCGGACCTGGCGCTCCGCCTGATCGACCGCGGCGCGGTGCTGGTGGCGGACGACTATACCGAGCTGGCCGTCGTCGCGGGCGGGCTGGTCGCGTCGGTTCCGGCGACGATCGCGGGGCTGATCGAGGTGCGCGGGATCGGCATCGTCTCGGTCCCGCATCGCAATGCCGTTCCGGTCGCCCTCCTGGTCGCGCTGGGCGGTCCCGTGGAGCGGCTGCCCGAGCGGCTGCCGACACGCACCATCGCCGGCGTCGCGCTGCCGGTGCTCCCGCTCGCCGGGTTCGAGGCGTCCGCGCCGATCAAGGTGGAACTGGCGCTGGACCGGCTTTCGCGCGAGAACGGGCAATGACCGCGCCGGCCCGGCCCAAGCATATCCTGATCGTCACCGGCATGTCGGGCGCGGGCAAGACCACCGCGCTCAAGACGTTCGAGGATCTCGGCTGGGAAGTGGTCGACAATCTCCCGCTGCAGTTGCTGGACCGGCTGCTCGGCACACCATTACCCGAGGGCGCCGGCAACACCGAGCGGCCGCTCGCGATCGGCATCGACAGCCGCACGCGCGGCTTCGATGCGGACGCGATCATCCGCCGGATCGAGCGGCTGCGCGTCGAGGCCGACGGCCAGATCGGCACGCTGTTCCTCGACTGCTCGGGCGCAGTGCTGATCCGCCGCTATTCCGAGACGCGCCACCGCCACCCGCTCGCGCTGGACCGCCCCGCCGCCGACGGTATCGCCCGTGAGCGCGAGCTGACCGGACCGCTGCGCGCCTGGGCCGACCATCTGATCGACACCAGCGAGCTTACGACCAACAGCCTGCAGGCCGAGTTGCGCACGCGCTTCGGCGACGTCGACGAGGGCGGCGCACCGACGCTGCTGGTGCAGTCGTTCGGCTTCTCGCGCGGCGTGCCGCGCACCGCCGACCTGCTGTTCGACGTGCGCTTCCTGCGCAATCCGCACTGGGATCCGCTGCTCCGCCCGATGACCGGGCACGATGCCGCGGTGGGCGCCTACATCGCCGAGGATCCGGCCTATGAGGAGGCGGTGACGCGGATCGAGGAGCTGATCCTGCTGCTCCTCCCGCGCTACGCCAGCGAGGGCAAGTCGTACGTCACGATCGCGTTCGGCTGTACCGGCGGAAGACACCGGTCGGTCCACGTGGCGGAGCGCGTCGCGCGGCGGTTGCGTGAGGCTGCGTTTTCGCCCACGGTCAGCCATCGGGATCTCGTTGCCGGCCCGCGCGACTCAAGCGCGGACAGGACGGCATACGGCGCGGGACGGCTAGTTTCGGGTGGCTAGATGATTGGACTGGTGTTGGTAACGCACGGCCGGCTCGCCGCGGAATTCGTGACCGCGATGGAGCATGTGGTGGGGCCGCAGGAGCGGATCGAATCGATCTGCATCGGCCCGGACGACGACATGGAGGCCCGCCGCGCCGACATCGCCAAGGCGGTCGCCGCGGTGGACGACGGCACCGGCGTGATCCTGCTGACCGACCTGTTCGGCGGCACCCCCTCCAACCTGGCGATCTCGCTGATGGAACCGGGCCGGGTGGAGGTGATCGCCGGGATCAACCTGCCGATGCTGATCCGGCTGGAGGGGGCACGCAAGATGATGCAGGTCAAGGCCGCCGTCGCCGCCGCGCGGGAGGCGGGGCGCAAATATATCTCGGTCGCCTCCGAAGTGCTCGGCGAGGCGGCGTGAGCGGCATCCAGCGAACCGTCCTCATCACCAACAAGCGCGGGCTGCACGCGCGCGCCAGCGCCAAGTTCGTCACGCTCGCCAGCGCGCAGCCCGCCGCGATCGAGGTGGAGAAGGACGGCTCGCGCGTCGCCGGCACCTCGATCATGGGCCTCATGATGCTGGGCGCGGCGATGGGCGATCACGTCACGATCAGCGCGATCGGCGACGGCGCCGAGGCGGCGGTGAGCGCGCTGTGCGATCTGGTCGAGGCCAAGTTCGGCGAAGACTGAGCCAGGCAAATCCCCTACCCGTTCGTATCGAGCGAAGTCGAGATACCTGCACCCGCGCTCCCCGTGTCTCGACTTCGCTCGACACGAACGGGACTGGGTGGAACGAGGAGCTGCGAGACCGCCCTTGCCCCGCCCGATCACCGCCCATTCCAACCCGCTGATCAAGCGCGTCGTGCGGCTGCGCGACAAGAAGCACCGCCGCGACGAGCGGCTGTTCCTGGCCGAGGGCCTGCGCATCCTGACCGAGGCGCGCGAGGCGGGGCGGATCCCGGAGTTCGTCTTCTTCGCCGCCGACGCCGCCGGCCACCCGCTGGTCCAGGCGCTGGTCGCCGCGGTCGAGCAGGCCGACGGCGATGCGATCGAGACCAGCCGCGACATCCTCCACAAATTGTCGGGCAAGGACAATCCGCAGACCGTGCTGGGCGTGTTCGCCGAGTTCGCGACACCGCTGGACGCGATCGACCGGGCCAGCGCCGGCATCTGGATCGTCGCGCAAGCGCTGCGCGATCCGGGCAACCTGGGCACGATCCTGCGCACCGGCGATGCGGTCGGCGCGGGCGGGCTGATCCTGGTCGACGACTGCGTCGATCCCTTCTCGGTCGAGGCGGTGCGCGCCTCGATGGGGGCGCTCTTTACGCAGCGGCTGGCGCAGGCGCACTGGCCCGAGTTCGTCGCGTGGTTGCGCGACGGCCCCGGCCAGCTCGTCGGCACCAGCCTGCGGACCGAGCATGATTATCGCGCGCCGCGCTATGAGGCGCCGACGTTCATCCTGGTCGGCAACGAGGCGCAGGGGCTGCCCGCCGACTATGAGGCGGAATGCGACCTGCTGGTGAAGCTGCCGATGCTGGGCAAGGCCGACAGCCTGAACGCGGCGATCGCCACCGCGGTGGTCGCCTACGAGGTGCTCGCCCAGCGGGGCTGACCCCCCTCGATCAGCGCGTGGCGGGATCGACGTCGAACGGCACCGCGAAGCGCTCGCGCGAATCCTTTTCGGGCGCGGTGATCTTGCCCGCCGCCACGTTCGCACGGTGCGCGCGCGACGAGGTGATGTAGTTGCGGATCTGCACGTCGCCTTCGTGGCAGGCATATTCGAAGAACTGGTAGCTGTCGTCGCGCGTCCAATCCAGCCGCGCGGTCCACGGCGCTGTGAACACCTCCGGATCGGAATAGGTGATCTCGTAGGTGATCGTGTTCGCATCCGTCATCGTCAGCCGCTCGATCGTCTTGGCTTGCGTGCTGGTCGGGATGGTGTTGAACGGCGGCACCCCTTGCGTCGCCATGTTCAGCGGCGAGGCGGCGCGGCGGTTCGGATCGCGCGTCGCGCTGTCGCCCGACTTGATGTTGGTCGTCTCGATGACCAGCGTCTTGCCCTCCCAGTGGCCGCGGCTGTTGCCCATCCATGCCTCGACCGGCCTGGGCCAATGCGCCGCATCGCCGATCGGGATCACGCGCGTGCCCAGCATCTCCAGCGCGATCACGACATAGCCGGGCGACTGGAAGATGCGGATGCCGTTATTGTAGCGGAACGGGAACATCGAGGCCGGGTAGCCGCGCGAGATGCATCGGTCCCAGCTGTCGAAATCGTCGACCCAGTCATATTCCTGGCCCACCACCCAGCTGGACCGGCCGGCCTTGTAGGTCGCCTGCGCCTGCGGCGTCAGCGCCGGCAACTGTCCGTCGGCGGGGCTCACCAGCATCGAGGTGCGGTGTGCGAAGGCGGAGGATTTGAGCCACGGCCCCAGGCTCTGCGTGCCGCGCGAATTGAGGTCGGGCGAATCCGCCGCGTCCGATTTCGCCGCCGCCGCCAGCCGATTGCC
Organism: uncultured Sphingomonadaceae bacterium; assembly: GCA_964252145.1. Taxonomy (GTDB): domain Bacteria; phylum Pseudomonadota; class Alphaproteobacteria; order Sphingomonadales; family Sphingomonadaceae; genus JAQGLK01. Next base: position 706 of record CAXUMU010000084.1, on the reverse strand, counting down.
GAACTCCGCGTCGGTCACCCAGTAGCGGTTGCCGAACTGCTTGGGCCGCTGGAACAGGATGTGCGCGTTGTTGATATGCTCGATCGGCCAGGTGCCGCGGAAATCCCAGTTGCCCCAGGCGGTCTTCTTCGGGGTGAAGCCGGTCGGCACCGGCGGCAGCACGTTCAGGTCGGCGGGCGGCTGCTGCGCGAGCGCGCCGGACGGCCCGACGGCGAGGCAGGCAGCGGCGGCGAGCGCGGAAGCCGCCGTGACGATATGTGATGCCAGACCGCGACGCCCCATTTCAACATCCTCTCACAATCGGTTCTCACCCTCGTCTATGGCCATTTGGGCGTGCCGACCAGTGGTTGCATTCGTCAACTTTAGGCGTGACGCCGAAAACCGGATCGCCTACGGGTCGGGCATGGCGGCCGGTGCGTGCCGAGCCTGCTTCAACGACAAGATGAAATCAGGGGGAGGCACATCATGCCCGTCGTCATCGCACTCGCCGTGTCGGTCGGTCTGCTCGCGGTCGTCGCGACCTGGCTGTTCGGGCTGGATCCGCTGGCAGCCAATCATCTCCAGGTGTGGCAGGCGTTCATCGCCTGGGCTGCTTCTACCATTCCGGCGGCAAGCCGGGCGGCGCGCTGACGCGCAAGGACATCGCGCCGGGGACCACCGCGACCGCGCCCTGCACGTCGACGCCCGCCGTCATCGGGGCGTCGAG
>CAXUMU010000083.1:1779-10202 GCA_964252145.1 uncultured Sphingomonadaceae bacterium | reverse complement strand
TCGCGTCGAACAGGCTGTAGCTGTTCTGGCGATCGAGCGGCGTGTTGAAGTCGGTCACGTAATATTGGGTCGAGTAGAACCAGCCGACGCGCGGCGTGACCGTCCCTGACCCGGTGTCGATGTCGTAGTAGGCGCTGACCGTCGTCTTCAGCCTCGGCGAGAGCGGCACCCTGTTACCGGCCAGATTCACGGTCAACGCGGCGGGGTTCGCCGCCTGGTTGAACGGGTTCGGCCGCACATATTGGGTAAACTCCGCGTTGAGATAGGTCGCGGTCAGGTCGAGGTGAAGGTTATCCACCGGGATCAGCTTCAGGTCGCCCTCCGCGCCGTAGCTGCGCGCGCGACCGGCGCTTTGCGTGAACGATAAGTTGGTCTGCTGGTCGAGGACCGTAATCTGCAGGTTGCGATACTGGTTGTAGTAGAGGCTCAGATCCAGGCTGATGCGTCCGTCCGCGAAGCGGTTCTTGCTGCCGATCTCGTAGGCGGTGACGGTCTGCGGCTGGTAGGAGAGGGGGATGACGGCGGGGTTCGACGCGAAGTTGTTGAACCCGCCGGACTCGTAGCCGGTGGAGACGCTGCCATAGATCAGGTGGCCCGGCGCGGGGGTGTAGTCGATCGCGCCGCGCCACGTCACCTTGCTGAAGTTCGGGTCGCCGAACGCCTGGGACGCGGTCTGCGTATCGAAGAAGTCCCGGCCGACCGGCCCGGTCTGGTTGGTGATGCCGAAATTCTTGTCGTCATGCGAATAGCGCACGCCGCCAGTCAGGCGCAGCACGTCGGGCACGACCGCCAGAGTCAACTGGCCGTAGCCGGCATATGCTTTGGTGACCAGGTTGATACGCGAGCGCGTGCTGCGCGTCGTCGCGGTCGGTGCGGTGTAGACCTGGCGGTAATATTCGAGAACGTGGTCGTTAAGGTAGAAGCCGCCGATGATGCCCTGCAGCGGCCCAGACCCGTTGGTCGCGGCCTGGACCTCCTGGCTGAACGCCGTGCTGCGCGTGTCCTGCGCCTGATAGCTGCTCGCGGCGAAGCCGGCCGTGACTCCATTCTGTCCGTTCACGAACACTAGGCTGGTCTGATCGAGATCGGCGCTGCGATCGACGCGGAAGTGGTTCCAGCCGGTGATCGACTTGAGCGTGACGGGACCCGCATCGTAGCTGACCTGCAGCGTCTCGAAATATTCCTTCAGCCGCTCGAAGGGCTTGTAGTCCCACGAGTTGGTGAACCGGTCGGAGGTGACGGGAACCCCGACCGGCCGGCCCGCGATCACCACGCTGCCGTTCATCACCGTCGGGTTGACGGCGACGGGCGTGCCGGTGAACGAGCGCAGGCCGGTGGACAGGTCGATCAGCGTGCCCTGGATCCGGCCGGCGAACGCGCCGCCGCCCTGCGCGCTCCGATCCCAATAGGCTGCGGAAGCGAGGATCTTGAGGCCGTCGAGCGGCTCGGCCCGGAACACGCCGCGCACGGCGGTCTGGTCATCGTCGTCGATGCGGATGCCGGGCGTGGTAACGGACCGGAGATAGCCGCGCCGGTTGCTGTGGTACGCTGAGACGCGCAGCCCGGCGTCGTCGCCGAGCGGGACGCTGACCGCGCCATCGGCCTGCATGAGGCCGTAATTGCCGACCTGCGCGTTGAACCCGAGCTCGAAGTCCTTGCCGGGTACCTTGCTCACGATTGCGATGTTGCCGCCGAAGGTGTTGCGGCCGAACAAGATGCCCTGGGGACCGCGCTGCACCTCGACGCGCGCCACGTCGAAGATCGGAAAGCTCTGCTGGCCGACGCGGCTCTGGTAGACGCCGTCGATGTAGAAGCCGATCACCGGATCCGAGGCGGCGCTGACCAACAGCGTGCGAACGCCGCGGATGGCCGGAAAGAAATCGGAGCCCTGCTTGCCGACGACCAAGCCTGGCGTGCTCACCTCCAGGCGCGCCATGTCCGTCACGCGGTCACGGTTTAGCGCAGCGGCCCCGAGCGCGGTGACCGCCAGCGGCACGGTGCTGAGCCGCTCCTCGCGCCGCTGCGCGGTGACGATGATGTCGTTGCCCGTCGCCTCCTGCTGATCGGTCGCGGCTGGAGCAGTCTGATCCGCAGGAGGGGCCTGCTCGGCACTGCCAGCGGGAGGCGTGGTCTGGATAGGGGCTTCCGCGACGGCGCTAGGTGCGGCCGCCCCCGCTGGCGCTGCCGAACCAGCCTTGTCCTCAGCCGCGGCCGGGGCTGCGACCAACAGGATCGCCAGAGCCGACGCCCCGCTCAACAGTCTATGATCCATCTCATTCCCCTTCGTGTCTGATTGTTGGTCGTTCAGCTCCCGGCGGTCTCCAGCCGGTGCCGCGCGATGCGGCGCCAGACGGCGACCTCGTCGACCATGGTCCACTCGCGCACCACCAGCCCCTCGACCATCTCGGCATGGGTGATGCCCATCAGCATGATCGGAGCGCCCGTCGGCACACCGAAGCGGCCGTGTCCCAAATGCTCGCCGGTCAGCGTCCAGCGGGTTGAGACCCGAACTGGTCGATCAGGTTCGCGCATCGCCATCGAATGCTCGATGGCGAACCGAGCGCCCGGGAAGCTCGACAGGTAGGACGTGAGAAAGGCCGCAAGATCACGCCAGCCGAATCCGTCTTCGCCACCCGGAAAGTGGAGGTTAACCCCCCGCGCGTAGAGACGCTCAATGCTCGACAGGTCCTGTCGCTGCCAGATCCGCTGATAAGCTTCGCGCAGCATTGCGGCAGCGGAATCGTCTTGGATCAACCGCGTGTCGGGCCCAGGTCTCGCGTCCGAGAGGTCAAGCGGTGACGCCGGCGCGCCCGCTGCCAGATCGGCGGCGGCGAGCATTCCGCCCAGGACTGCGGGATCGACTCCGGCCTGGATTGCGGCGGCGGCCTGATCGACGATCAGCCACTCCTCATAGATCTGGTTGTCGAGACAGGCGCAATCGGCGATGACGCGAAACCGCAGGCGGCGGCCGGTGGCCGGTCCAAGCGATCCGCCGCCCGAATGGGTCTGCACCATCATCGATCGATGCGAGGACAGGAAGCCCGCGCGATCGTCACCGGACCAGATCACGTCCTCGGCCAGGATCTCGCGATCTGGAAACTGGTGCATCTTCTCCAGCGTGCCCGCGACCACCGCCTCGACGCCATCGGACCCACTGCCCATGCCGGTGTGCACCAGGCAGTTCCGGTGATAGTAGGTCCTGATCGCGTCGACCTGGCGCCCTTCCCAGATCTCCTTGGTGATCCGCAGGATGTAGTCCGGCAGATCTCGGAAGTGGTTTTCGAACCCGCGCATCGCGGTGTTCGTGCCTACCGCCAACGCCGGGTGCCCGCTCACGAAGCCACCGCCAGCGCTTGGTCGAACACCGGCATCGCCGGTTCGTCGCCACCGCGCACGACGAACACGTCGGCCTGCGCCGAGGAGGCGTTGCGAAAGGCGTGGGACAGACCGACCGGTACGCTCAGCGTGTCGCCCGCGCCCATTACCACCGAACCACCGTCCCAGCTCATCTCGAGCGTGCCGGCATGGACGAACAACACCTCGGGCTCTGCCCGCGCATGCCTTGGAATGTAGGCTCCGGTCGCGAGCGCCAGGCGACGGAGGTTAAACCCATGCGGCCACCAGCCGGTGATCGGGCCGGCGTCAAAGCCATCGGAAGTCGCGCGCGGCACGATGATGCCCGCCTCGGTTACGCCATCGCACGCCAGCGGCGAACTCGGATTTGCGGCGACCGCGTCGCTGCGGACCACGTTCTCCAGCAGCCGCTCCATCGGCGGCGTGCGGAGTTCAGCAAGGCGGCCGTCGTCTATGGCCTGTTCCAGCTCGGCGTCCTCGAGCGCGTAATCTCCGGCCGTGGTGTCGATCAGCCGGCCACCCCGCGCCAGCCGAAGGCCGTGGTCCTGCGCCGCCTCGAACACGGCCGGCGCCCAGGTCACCTTTCCCGGATCATCCTGCCCTAGGATGAAGAAGATGTACCCCGAACCCTCATCGAGCTTCTCGAAACCACGAAACATGTGAATGGGTACGGATGCAACGTCACCGGGGCCGATCTCGATCGCGCCATCCTGCTTGTTCGGGCCGAAGGTGAGACGCCAGCGCCCGGCATGCACGACAAACACCTCGGCGGTGTCATGGCTGTGCTGGGAGTTGACGCAACCGAACGGCTGGCGCGCGCCGCCGATGTTGAACCCGTGCTTTTCCGTAATGTGGACGTGCTGCTCGGCGCTTTCGGAAACCCCCGCGCCGATAACGGTGAAATTTTCCTTCTCCGCAGAACCCGGCGTTCGTGTATCGAGAAAAGCGGTGCGGCAGGGCACAAGGTCCGCATATCGGACCAGTCGCTTCTCCATCTCGGCCTGGGTCCAGCCACGCATCAATTGCTATCCTTCTTGCATTCGCATTCATCGACGTTAATGATGGCGTTTGTCAAGGGAGAAAGCTGTGGAGAGGGTTGACGCCAGTTCGACACTCCCGGTGGGCTCGTCGGGGGAGCCGCTACTGCTGCTGCCGGGCACTTTGTGCGACGAACGCGTGTTCGCGCCGACCATCGCATGGCTGGCTCGCTCGTCCGTCGCTTACATGGGATTGCCAAGGCTCGAGTCCGTGCGTGCGATGGCTCAGGAAGTTCTGCGACTCGCGCCTCGCCAGTTCGCACTCGCCGGCCTCTCACGGGGGGGCATCGTCGCCTTGCACGTCGCGCTTCTCGCGCCGGAGCGCGTGGCCGGCCTAGCGCTTATCGCGACCAATGCCCGCGCGGTGCCAGCTGCTCAGCGTGCAAGCCGCCGCGCGGAGGTTGCCGAGGCGAGGGGTCGCCTGGGCGACTTTGCCCGAACCGTGCTAGCGCCGCTCTACGCGGGCGACGGGAGCGGGGATAATGCGTTCACCGATCTCGTCGCCGACATGGCGGAAGGGATGGGCGATCGAGTATTTTCGGAGCAGACCGCCGCCGCGCTCGGCCGCCCGGACCTTCGGCCCCGCCTGAGCGAGGTGCGAGTCCCCGCTGCAATCATCGGCGGCTCGCTTGACCGGCTCGTCACGCTGGAAATGCAGCACGAGGTTGCGCAGCGCGTACCTGGCGCGGTGCACACGGCCATTCCGGGCGTCGGCCATCTCCCCACCCTTGAGGCGCCGCGCGAGGTAGCCGCGGCGCTTCGTACTTGGCTCGTCAAGGTCGAACAAGCCTGCGAAGACAGGCAACGCGGACAATAGGAGCGAAGCGCATGAACAAGGAAATCGTCGAAGGCACGGACGTCTCCGACAGCGGCCGTGTACTGCAGGTCGAGCGGCGCGACTTCACCGGCCTAGCGCCTACCGATCGGCCGCGTGCGCAGTCGATGAAGGGCTTCGATTCCGAATATACCGATATCGTCGACTATATCGTGCGGTGCACCCACCGGATCTGGGACGAGCGCGACGTCGGTCTAATCTACAGCCATTACACTCATAATTGCGTCGCCTATACGACATTGGGCACCATGTACGACCGCGAGACGCACATCCGCGACACCATTCAGCGTCTCGTGGAGTTTCCCGATCGACGCGGCATGGCGATCCAAGTCGTGTGGCGCGGCAACGACGTGGACGGCTTCTACACCAGCCACATGACTCACGGTCAGGGCCGGCACACGCAATATGGTAGCTTCGGCAAGCCGACCGGCCGCACCTTCATCACCCGCACCGTGGCCGAGTGCATGATCCTGGAAAATCGCATCTACAAGGAGTGGATAGTCCGCGATAATCTTGGGCCGGTGATCCAGCTCGGGCTCGACCCTCACGCCTATGCGCTCGATATCGCGCGCCGCAAGTACGAGGCCGGCGAGCCGGTCCTGGAAGTCGTGGAGAACCGCCGCCTGCTCGGCCAGAATCCACCCGAAACGGAAGCGGACGTCTCCATCGCGCATGATGAGGAAGAGGCGCAGCTGCTGCGCGAGCTCCACCACATCTACAACAAGCGCATGTTCGGCCGGATCGCGCAGCTCTACGCGCCCAACTGCCAGTGGCATGGGCCGCTCATGCGTGAATATTACGGCCCCGCTGCGGTGCTTCAACAGACCATGCGACTGGTCGCGCTGATTCCAGACGGCGCGTTCGTGCCGCAGCATATCTGTTCGGTCGAGAGCGAGGAGGGCGGGCGCAAGCACGCCGTGCGCTGGACGTACGACGGCCACCACCTCGGCTACGGCGCACTTGGCGCGCCGACCGGACACCCCCTGTTCGTCATGGGCGTGACTCACTTCCACGTCGTCGACGGCAGGATCGTCGACGAGTGGGTCGTCTACGACGAGCTCTCGATGCTGGTGCAGCTGAAGCTCGCCGCGCTGCAGGCCCCGGCCTGAATTGACAATCACTTGCCGAAGAGGACAACGACATGGCGGAATACTTGAAGCGCGGCGCGGCGGCGGAGGCTCGCGCCGAAGCCGATCGCAAGGTTCGCGACACGGTGGAAGAGCTTCTCGCGGATATCGAGGCACGGGGCGACGCGGCGGTTCGCGCGCTGTCGGCGCGCTTCGATGGTTGGGATCGCGACAGCTACCTGCTCACCGATCGCGAAAAGCAGGACTGCCTCGACCAATTGACCGGTCAGGACCTCAAGGACATCGAGTTTGCGCAGGACCAAGTCAGGAACTTCGCGCGTATCCAGCGCGACTCGATCCGCGACGTCGAGGTGGAGACGCTGCCCGGGGTCGTGCTGGGGCACAGGAACATTCCGCTCAACGCCGCCGGCTGTTACGTGCCTGGCGGGAAGTACCCGCTGCTGGCGTCCGCGCACATGAGCGTGATCACGGCCAAGGTTGCGGGGGTGCCCCGCGTGATCACCTGCGCGCCTCCCTTCCAGGGCAAGCCCGCGCCAGCCATCGTCGCCGCGCAGGTGATGGCTGGAGCCGACGAGATCTACTGCCTCGGCGGCATCCAAGCGGTCGGCGCCATGGCGATCGGCACCGCGAGCATACAGCCCGTGGATATTCTGGTCGGCCCGGGCAACGCCTTTGTCGCGGAGGCGAAGCGCCAGCTGTTCGGGCGTGTGGGCATCGATCTGTTCGCTGGTCCCACCGAGACACTGGTCATCGCCGACGAGGTCGGTGCCGATGCCGAACTGTGCGCGACGGATCTTCTGGGACAGGCCGAGCACGGACCGGACAGCCCGGCTATCCTGCTCACGACATCGGCGGCGCTGGCGCGCGAAACGATGAAGGAGGTGGAGCGGCTGCTGACGATCCTCCCCACTGCTGACCACGCACGCAAGGCATGGGAGGCCTATGGCGAGGTGATCGTCGCCTCCGACGACGCCGAGATGGTGCGGGTCGCGGACGAGATCGCCTCCGAACACGTCCAGGTCATGACGCGCGACCCCGACTACTTTCTGGAGAACATGACCAACTATGGCGCGCTATTCCTCGGCGCCCGTACCAACGTCGCCTACGGCGACAAGGTGATCGGCACCAACCACACGCTGCCGACGCGCAAGGCCGCGCGCTACACGGGCGGCCTCTGGGTCGGCAAGTTCCTCAAGACCTGCACCTATCAGCGGGTCACGACCGACGAGGCGTCAGCCTTGATCGGCGAATATTGCAGCCGCCTGTGCGCGCTGGAAGGTTTCGCCGGTCATGGTGAGCAGGCGAACGTTCGGGTTCGCCGCCATGGTGGACGTAACGTGCCCTATGCAGGGCGCGCCGAACCTCGGGAGGCGGTGGTCGCGGGCTGAGCTAGGCGACCGGCCGCGCGCGCCGGCCAGGCAGCAGCGGCGAGGGATGCGTCTCGGGCAGCGCCAGCCACAGCGCGCCCGCTACCGCAAATGCGGCGCTCGCCAGAGACATCGTCGCGCCCAGACCCACCCCCGCCGCCATCGCTCCCGTGACGAGCGGGGCGAAGAAGCTCACGACCCTGCCCCAGTTGAAGATCGATGCCGCCGTGGACTTGAGATGCGCCGGATAGAGCTCGGTCAGCCACGGTCCCCAGACCACACTGGCCGAGAGCATGAAGCCATAAAACGCACCGACGATGCTCAGCTGCCCCACGGTCGTCGCCAGGTTTAGGTAGACCAGCACCAACGTGGCGGCGACCAGGAAACCCAACGCATTGAAACGCCGCCCGAAGCGGTCGCTGGCCCAGCCCCAAACGAAGCCGCCGACAATGTTCGCCGCGAAGCTCCACGCCACCACCGCCCCGATCCGAACCGCGTCAAGGTGTCTGACGTCGCGCAGGTATGTCGTCTGCCAGCCGCTAAACGCCTGGTAGCCGAAGAAATTGAGCCCGGTCAGCGCCGCCAGCATCAGCGTGCGTGCGCGCAGGCCAGGCGCGAAGAGTTGAAGCACCGGCAGGCCTTCCCCGACCACCGCGCTGCGACGCTGGTCCGCGGTTCCGGGCACCAGCAGGAAGGCGAGACCGCTCAACAGGACGGGCGGCACCCCTCCGATCAGCAGCAT
>CAXUMU010000083.1:0-1679 GCA_964252145.1 uncultured Sphingomonadaceae bacterium | reverse complement strand
GCACCGGCGCCCTGCGCCGAGTAGCCGGAGCCTGCCTGGGTCAGGCCAAGCCCGAGCGTCTCGCGTATGTAGGGTCGCAGCACGTCGACCGAATTCCAAGCCCAGCCATAGAAGAATTCGGCGACCATGAGGAAGCCGAATGCAACGATCGCCCGTCGAAGCGGCGGGTATTGAGGTGCGTCGCGCGCTACCGCGACGGCGCCGCTTCCCTCCAGGTCGGCGTAAGCGACGGTTGCGGGCTCCGAAGACGCCATCCCTGCTGTCCTCCTCGCCAGGCCTATATGAACCCCCGGCTGGATCAGTCTTCGCAAACGCCGTGAGTGATGTCCAACGATATGCATTGGGATGCATCGACCGTAAGACGCGCAGACGTTCCCGGAATGAAGTCGCCGGCGAAAAGCCGCCGCTCCACGGGCAGCTCACCGTTGTCGATTCTGCCCATGAGCATCGTCACCGTCGCCTCGACCATGTGCTGCATCGGCTGGCGGATCGAGGTGACCTGATAGCGCCGCCAGGCGGCGGGGTCGGCGCCGTCAAATCCGACGACGGATAACTGGCCCGGAACGTCGAGCCCGAAATCCTCGCGTGCGGCGTCGATCGCGCCGATCGCCATGAGATCGTTGACGGCGATGATAGCGTCAAGCTTGTCGTCTTCGGTCAGCAGTCGCCGCAGCGCTTCGCCACCGCTCTCATAGCCGAAATCGCCTCGGTGAACGGGTACTCGCTTGTAGCCCGCGCTCTGTAGCCGCTCGAAGACCGCATGGTGTCGTTCCTCACTCACGAAGCTGTCCTCCGGTCCCGAGATGATGCCGAAGCGGCGGTGCCCGGCTGCCAGCAGCGCATCCACGAGCAAACGCTCGCCAGCGACGGCGTCACAGCTCACGGAACAGACCGGCACACGGTGCGACGTGCGGTTGTAGAGAACGAGGGGGGTCTTCTGGTTGGAGAAGAACCTTACCTGCTGGTCCGTCAGCTGCGTTGCCGAGATGACGCCATCGACCCCATGTCGGGAGATTTCGTCTAGGACTTCGGCGACCTGCTCGTGAGCGCCCAGGGAGAAGAGTAACACTCGAAGTCCACGCAGATGAAGACTCTCCGTGAGTTCCGCTAGAACCTTCAAGTAGTAGATATTAGTGTTCGTCGAAATGATAACAGCAATGAGGTTTGTTCTTCCCCGAATCAGTCCTTGGGCAAGCGCGTTGGGTTTGTAACCGAGTTGAGAGGCAATTTTTATCACGCGCTCGCGGGTTTTCGGTGCGATGCTTCCACCGGGCGTAAAGCAACGTGACACCGCCGATTGCGACACACCCGCCGCTCGCGCGACATCGTACGATGTCGCGCGCCGCAGCGCGGCTGGGTGGGGAGCTGGAGACTTTCTTGTCGTTACCATGTGGGCGACGTAGCACGCCGCTGCTGAGATCGTCGCTGCAGAAACAGGTCTGGTCTCAACGAAGGCTGAGAGGCTGCGGCGCTGAGGCCATCGGAGGTTCGGCGAGCCATGCAGGCGTGCGCACCTGATCACGGCAGTGTAAGGGCATTCTTGGATCGGCTTCGAGTCCGACGCTCGAACTTCCTTTAACAATGGCATCGCGGCCGCAGCCACTGGGGCTGCGACCCATAAACCGGATTGAACGAACCCGCTGACGCGGGATCGGCGTGTGTGATGGTGTGTATGGCCT
>CAXUMU010000082.1:0-10329 GCA_964252145.1 uncultured Sphingomonadaceae bacterium | reverse complement strand
GGCGCATCATGCGATGCTGCGCGACACGCTGGCGCTCTCGCGCGGGCTGCTGCGGCGGCGGGAGGGGGCGGTGCGCGCGGGGCTGGCGCCGTTCGGCTGGTCCGGTATCCCGGTGATCGGAGCGAACGGCCCGGCCTTCACGCTATGACGCTCACTTCCTCCGCGTAGAGCAGCCGCCCGTCGGCGACGGACACGAAGCGCGTCTCGGTCCCGGTCGCGGTGGCGCGGACCAGCCGGTGCCACGCCGGCGCGCGTCGTCCGCCGGGCGCGCCGGTGAAGATGTCCGGCAGCAACTGCGTCCGCATCCGGTAGTCGACCGCACCCGCCAGCACGCCGCGCCAGTCCGCATCCGTGCCGCCGGCCGACAGGTCCCAGCCGAGCAGGTCGTACGGCGTCCAGCCCCGGCCGGGCAGGTGCGCTTCCGCCCAATAATGTTCGGTCGGCACACGCCACAGCAGATAGCCCCCCACCAGCCGCGCCGGAATCCCGCGCGCCCGCGCCAGCGCGACCAGCAACGCCGCGCCCAGCCGGCAATCGTACCAGCCGGTGCGGAGCACCCAATCGGTCGCCGGGCCGGCGAGGCGGTCGTAGGGGACTACCCCGCAAGTGAAGCCGTCGAGCAGGTGATCGTAGATGGCCCGCAGCGCCTGCGAGGGCGCCGTACCCGCCGCCAGCCGCTCGGCCAACGCGCGCACCCGCGCCGTCACCTGGATCGGTCCTTCGCTTGGTGCCAGCCAGCGCGGATCGCCCGCCGCCGGGTCGGGCGCTTGCGGCACGCCGGCCCGCGCGGTGAACGACAGCCGCGCACCGACCATTATCTCCCCGGTCGCATCGGACATGATCGCTTCCAGCCGGCCGGGGACGATCCGGTGTCGGGCGATGCCGTCGGGGAGCAGCGGCTCGACCGTCAGCCCGTCGAGCGCCGGCCCGGCCAGCGGCAGCGGCAGGCGCAACCGCGCGCGCGGCCCCATCCCGGTCAGGTCGAAACGGCGGTGGATTTCCACGGTAAAGCGGCGCGGCGGCAGCGCCGCCAAGTCGGGCGTGCCGCCATTCCCCAGAAGCAACCGCCGCCCGGTGGCCACATATCGCGACCGCCAGAAAGCGAGCTTCCCCGCCAGCCCGGCGGCGACCATCCGGTTGATCATCTCCGCCGGATCGAAGCCGCCGTCCCGTTCCGGCCGGATCGCGGCGATCGTGTCGCGCACCTCGCCCAGCGCCGCGCCGTCGGCCGCCTCGGGCGCGGTCGCGAAGCCGCCCAGCAGCAGCGCCGCCTCGATCGCCTCCACGCCGACGTTTCGCCGGCTCGTTCCCTCCAGCGCCGCGGACAGGCCGATCCGCATGGCGCGATCAGGCACGCCGGCAGGAGCGGATGCAAGCGCGCGGACGGCTCGCCCCGCGCGAACAATGCGCTAGGATGGCGCCATGATTCGCCAGCTCGCCTCGCTCGCCCTTCTCCTGCTCGCGGTGCCGGGCGCTGCGTCCGCCGCGCCGCCGCCCGCGCCGCGCGTCGCGATCGAGACCAGCCTGGGGCGGATCGTGGTCGAGATGGCGACCAAGCAGGCGCCGATCACCTCGGCCAACTTCCTGCGCTACGTCGACGAGAAGCGGCTGGACGGCACCACCTTCTACCGCGCGGCGCGCGCCAAGGGGGCGCCGAAGATCGGCTTCGTCCAGGGCGGCATCCGCCACAGCTACACGCGCATGCTGCCGCCGATCGCGCACGAGCCCACCAGCAAGACGCACCTTCGCCACGTCGACGGCACGATCTCGATGGCGCGCGACGCGCCCGGCAGCGCGACCGGCGACTTCTTCATCATCGTCGGCCCGGGATCGTCGCTGGATGCCAAGGGCAGCGATCCCGGCTATGCCGCGTTCGGCCACGTCGTCGCGGGGATGGAGGTTGTCCGCCGCATCCTGGCCGGCAAGACCGTGGTCCAGACCGGCGTCGGCGCGACCAAGGGGCAGATGCTGGTCGATCAGATCCCGATCACCTCGGCGCACCGGATGCGCTGACGCCGCCTCGGGCGGCCCGGCGGGGCGCATGGCGCGCGAGCGCCGTCCGCACCTCGGCCGCCAGGTCGCAGACGTTCGGCGGCACCGCGATGCCGGGGATGCCGGCGCGCGCCGCCACCTCCATGTCGCTCGGCTTGTCGCCGATCAGGAAGCTGCCCGCACGCTCGATCGGCCAGTCGCGCATCGCCCGGTGGAGCATGCCGGGGCTGGGCTTGCGGTCCGCATGGTCCAGCGCGAACTCCGCCACCGTGCCGTCGGGGTGGAACGCGCAATAATAAAAGGCGTCGATGTGCGCGCCCGCCGCCTCCAGCCGCGCCTGGAGGTGGCCGTGGAACGCCTCGATATCGGCGATGCCGTAGAGCCCGCGCGCCACGCCCGACTGGTTGGTGACGACGATGACGAGATAGCCCGCCTCGTTGAGCAGGCGGATGCCCTCGATCGCGGTGGGCGTGAAGACGAGATCGCCGGGCCTAAAGGTGTAGCCGTGATCGACGTTGATCACGCCGTCCCGGTCCAGGAACGCGGCCGGCCGCCGCTCGGCCGTCTCCGGCGGCGCGCCGTCTTCGGGCGCGCCGCCGGGATCGTCACGCCGCATGTTCCCGGACGCCCGCCACAATCAGCCAGCCGATCGCATAGGCCAGCAGCAGCGCGATCAATACGGTCGAAAGGATGCGGAACCGCTCCGGATACAGCGCCTTCTGCGGCATGTTCGCATCCACCACGCGCACGACGTAGAGCTGCTGGCGGATCGCCTGCTCGCGCGCCTTTTCCAGGCTGGACGCGGCGGCCTCGTAGCGTTTGGCCAGGAAATCCTGCCGCAGGCGCAGCCCTTCATAGCCGCTGATATCGTTGGCGATCGCGCTCGACCCGCCGGTCAGGCGGCCGGTCTGCGCCGAGACCTGCGTCTGCAGCGCGCTCACCCGGGCCGCGAGCGCGCGATATTGGGGACTCGAATGGTCGATCAGCCCGCCCATCGCCGAAAGCTGCGCCCGCGCCGCCGCCAACTGCCCGGTCATCGTGCTGACCAGCCCGATCTGCGCCGTGCCGGATGCCTGCGGATCGATGTCGCCGCGATTCTGGCGGAAGCTGGTGAGCCGCAGCTGCACCTGCGCCAGCGCATCCTCCGCTTCGGCCAGCTGCCGGCGCGACATGTCGATCGCGTCGTTGTAGCTGCGCGTGTTGAGGATGTTGACCCGCGCCTCGCCCAGCGCGAGCAGGCGGCGGACGAGATCGTACGAATCCCGCGGCGAGAAGCTGTGCACCTTCAGCGTGGTGATGCCGGTCTCGGTATTGTAGTCGACGCGCACCTGCTTGCGATAATATTTGAGCAGCTTCTCGTCGGTGGGATCGGCCGGGCGCAGGCGGCTGAGGAAATCGGCGTCGGGATTGTGGAAGCGCTCGACCAGGCGGTCACGCCGGCGCAGCGTCGCCACCACGTCGTGCGAGGTCAGATAGTCGGCGACGCTCATCGCCTCGCTCTGCGCGGAGCTGAGGCCCGTCGCCATGCTGAGCACCTGGCTCACGCCGGTTCCGGGCAGCGCCTGCGGCGTGGTCGTGCGGACCAGGAAGTGCGCTTCCGACTCATACTGGTCGGCGGCGATCAGGTAGAGATAGGCCGCGGTCAGCAGCGTCGGCACGACCACCACCAGCAGGAACATCCGGCGGCGCCACAGCCAGGCGCGCGCCCGCTCCAGCCGGGATGCCTCCCGCTCATGATCCGCCAGTTGCGGAGTGATGATGCCGTGCATGTTCATCGCAAGTGCCTCTAGCGCGTTATAGGCCGTACAGCCAGCAAGACGAAACGGTCGACCGTCACGAAAGGTGGATCTTGGCGCGGGCGACCTTGATCAGGACGAGTCCCACCACGGTCAGCACCATGCAGTTGGCGATCAGATATTGCGCGTCGAAATAGCGCAGGTCGGCCGAGCGGAACTGCCCGTAGCGGGCCAGTTCGAAGATGTGCGGCAACGGCAGCCACAGCAGATACTGGCGGTACGGCTCCGGGATCCACTGCACCTGGTAGAACGCGCCCGAGAGCGGAATCATGAAATAGGAATAGGGATGGACCAGGCGGCCGATGGTGCGGTTCTCGTGCGTGATCGCGGTGACGATCAGCGAATGGCCGAACGAGATCCAGAACATGAGCCCGAGCGCCGCGATCAGATAAAGCGGGCGGACCGGCAATGCCGCCAGTCCGAAACTCGACAGCAGCCCCATCAGGACCACGAGCGCGAGCGAGGTGCCGGCCGCCTCCAGGATCGCGCGCGCGGTCACGATGTCGAAGATCGTCACCATGCGGTGATAGAGCAGCGAGGCGTTGGCCTCGAGCCCGCCCTCCGACCGGTTCACGATGCCGCGGAACATGATGAAGGTCGTGTAGCCCAGCACCGCGAACGGCAGCGGCTTCATGTCGCTGCCATATTCGGTGTGGCCGCTGGTGTGGAGCGCGCCGATCACGCTGGCCAGCATCAGCGGTTCGCCGATCAGCCAGAGATAGCCGATATTCTCGCGCCCGTAGCGGGTGTGCAGCTCGCGCATGATCAGCGCGCCGATCACGCGCAGCTGCGTCGCAAGGCCGCGCGCGAACAGGCTGCCCGGGCGGGTCGGTATGGGTCGCGAACTCATCGCGCGATCCTATGCAACAAGTTGAGGAGAATGGCGATATGCTCTTCCCAGCTGGGTGTGCGCCAGTGCGGGCGCCGGGCCTGCTGGGCTGCAGCGATGGCCGAATCGTCCGCCGCCAGATCGGTGATCGCGGCCAGCCAGCCGGGCCCGTCCAGCGGATCGAGGAACTCGGGCACCGCACCGCCCGCCTCGCGCAGCGCAGGCAGGTCGCTGCACACGACCGGTACGCCGAGCGCGATCGCCTCGGTCACGGGCATGCCGTAGCCCTCCGCGAACGAGGGCAGCAGCAGCCCCCGCGCGCCGGCCAGCAGCTGCTGGACGTCGCGATCGGGCAGCCCGGCATGTTCGTCGACGCATCCCACCAGCGCCGGGCAGCGCTCCAGCATGTCGACGACCTGCTCGTTCTCCCAGCCGCGCCGCCCGATGACGACCAGCTTGGGAATCGCCGCGGCGCCGTGTCGTTCGGACAGGCGGCGCCACAGGTTGAGCAGCAGCAGGTGGTTCTTGCGCGGCTCGATCGTGCCCAGGCAGACGAAATAGGGGCGGCCCTTGCCGTCCCCGCGCTGCCCCAGCAGTTCGCCGGTGCCGAGATGCGCCACCGCCGTCGGCGGATCGCGGCCGGCACGGTCCAGATGCGGCCTGAGCGACTGCAGCGTCGCGTGCGAGTTGACGATGATGCCGTCCGCCTGGCGCACGACCGTCTCGATGCGCTGCACATGCTGCGCGGCGCCCTCCGCGCGGGCATATTCGGGATAATCGAGCGGGATCAGATCGTGCACCATGCACACGAGCTTGGCGCGCTCGCGCCGGCGGATCGCCGCCACCAGGGCGGGCCGCGTCAGGTGGTGGGGCGACGACTGCACATAGGCGACCGGCCCGGTGCCGTCGCCGACCGCGCCGAAGCACGGCCGCAGGTCGATGAGCGAGCGCGCCGCGGCGCGGTACAGCATCCGCCGCGATACGTGACGCTCGCTCAGCCAGCGCGCCTCCGTCCTGTCGAGGAAGCGCAGGACGCCGGCGGTCGAAAGCCGGGCGTAGATGCCGCTCGGCTGCACCGCGGCGAAGCGCACTCGCCCGGGCGCCGCCCGGAGCAGGCCGCGCGCATAGGCCATCTCGACGCGGTCCACGCCGGTCGGCGTGGCGAAGAGCAGGCGCGACAGAAGCCGGGACAGGTCGAGGATTATCGTCGGCTCGTCCGGTCCGTCCGGCGAGCGGGGATGCGCGGTCATTCAGGACGGCAAGGGCGGGTATCGGAACACATAATGGGGATCGATCTGCTCGGAGCGCATGTTTTCCTGCTGGATGATGTCCTCGACCGCCTCGGTTGCGCCCAGGCAGCTCGCCTCGGTCGCGTCGTCGAACACGATGTAGCCGCCCGGCACCATCACCGGCTTCACCGCCTGCCACGCATAGACCGCCGGATGATAGATGTCGCAATCGACATGCGCGAGTGCGATCGTCTTGCACTCGGCGATCACGCCCGGCGTGGTCGCATCGAACAGCCCGCGCACGAGGTGCAGGTTGTCGAGCCCCGCCGCCTCCTTGGCGGCGAGGATCTCCTCATAATTGGCATCGGCGAAATCGCCCGCATTGTGGCCGTCGATCTCCTTGTCGGTGGGCGGCATGCCGGCATAGGTGTCGAGCGCGTAGACCTGCACGCCGGGCAGATAGAGCGCCGCGAGCCGCGCCATCAGCATCGCCGATCCGCCGCGGTACGATCCGAACTCGATGATATGGCCATGCTCCAGCCGGGGCAGGTAGAAACGGATCAGCAGATACAGGTTGAGCAGCCGCATCCCGGCGACGATCGAGCGCGATTCGGCGAGCGCATAGGCTTCCTGGAAATCCGGCTCGGCGCGGATCTTGTCGGCAAGTCCGCTGAACTTCAGCCCGGCGCCGCGCTGATATCCCTCGAAGGGGTTGCGGCCGTGGCGATTGGCCCGGGAAACGTCGTTGAACTCCGGAAGAAACCCCTGCGACATCCGTAAACGCTCCTGATCCGCCGCAATGCCACGCAACGAACACCGTTCCGTGGGCGTGGCAGCCGGCGCACCTGTACACGGCCGATACCGGCCTGTCTCGGCACAGCGGCTCGTCGTGCCATTTTCGCTTTGGCACGCAAACCCGCTGGCACGGCTCAGCGCATCAGCCGCATCTCGGTGATCGCGACGCTCAGTTCGCGGACATCGTCATTATAGCCGATTGACGCCGGCTTCAGGAAGTCGGGGTGGATCAGATCGAAGACGATGCCGTCCGGCGGCAGCGGCGACAGCAGGTCCATGCCGATGGAGAGGGTGCGCGCCCGGTCGATCACCCCGTCGAACACCGTCCGGTTCGCCGTTCCGAGCCTGGCGCGGATGCTCAGGCGCTGCGCCCGCAGCGCATTGGGCAGGACGTCGATCTCGATTGCCAGCAGGCCCGGCAGCGCATCGGCGGGAACCTCGATCGTGCTGCGCTCGCCGATCGCGAAGGTGTGGGCCGTCTCCGGATCCGACCAGCCCGAGGCGAGATAAAGCCCGCCGTTCCCGCCCGCTACCGGCCGGATGACCGTGCAGCAGGCCAGCGCATCGACCACCGACCGCGACGTGACCGGGGTCGGCTCGTAGAGCGTGACGGCCCCATCGGCCCGGGCCTGCTCGAAGCCGTCGAGAAACCGCTCCGGATCTTCGAAACCGAGGCGGAAGAGCGCGGCGGGCTCGTACCGCCACCATTCCGAGGCGAGCATGCGCTGAACGATCCGCTGCTCGAAGCGCATCCGGATGATCCGCGCGGGAACGCCGGCGACGATCGCGTAAGGCGGAACGTCGCGCGTCACGACCGCGCCCGCGGCGATGACGCTGCCCGTCCCGATCGCGATTCCCCGCGCGAGCTGGACGTTCTGGCCGATCCACACGTCGTGGCCGATCACCGGCTGCGGCTGGTCGAGCTGGGCGGGAAGCCGGGGCGCAAAGGCATTCTCCATCAGGTCGCCGTGCGCCGCGACGAACATGTTGTAGCCGGCCTGCGGATCGAAATCGTAGGTGATCGAAGACTGCGTGGCCCATTCGATCGGATGGCGTACGCCGAACACGTCCAGGCCGCGCGCGATCGAGCAGAAGCGCCCGACCGACAGCAGCGGCGGGACCGTGAGCGTCTCCGAATAGGAGAAGCTGCCGCACGTGAACAGCCGACGCCCCGGAAACTGCGTGTAGGGCTCGATCGCCGCGCTCTTGGGGAAATGGATCGGCCCCCTGCCGCGCGGCTCGCCGATGCGTCCGTCGAAGAAGATCTTGTGCGCCTCGAAGACGTCGAGCACCGCGTCCGTGGCGTTGAAGACCATGACGGACCCGGTTTGCGACAGGATCGGATTTTCGCCTGTCACATCCGCTCTCATACGCGCCGCCGAAAGGGACCCGGTCGGTCGAGCGTGCTCGACCATGTCCGGCAACCCGGACGCGTACCGGTCGCCATCACGGTATCGCTGTCGGCCGCGCTTCCCCGCAAGCGCGAAACGCACCATTTCCGGCGGCTTCGGGCGGCGGCGCGGGCGTTACTGTCCGCGTCCGACCGCCAGCACGTCGACGACCTGATCGCCGCTCAGCCGCTCCACCGCGCCGTTGACGAGCAGCTCGATGCCCTCGTCGCTGAGGAACCCGCCGCGGATCAGGCAGCGGTTGAGCAGCACCCGGCAGAAGGCGTCGTACAGCTCCGGGCGCGGGGGGCGGGGATGCTGCCAGAAGCTGTCGAGCGGGCCCTGATGCGTGATGCCGGCGATGTGATAGACCGCCTGGCCCAGCACCGCGGTCGGGACGCCCGCACTCAGCGCGAGCGTGCCGGTGGTGCTGTTGATCGTGACCACGCCGCGCGCGCGCGCGACGATCTGCGCGACGTCGCCTTCCTCCAGCAGCACCACCCGGTCTGCGACGCCGTGCGCCGCGGCCGACTTGGCGACCAGCCGGCGCCAGTTGATCAGTCCGTTGTCGAGCGGATGTTCCTTGATCAGCAGCCGCGCTTCCGCCGGGGCCGCGCGGGCGAAGCTCTCGATCACGAAGTCCAGCGCGATCTTCATGCTGCCGAACGGCGAGTGCGTGCGGATCTGGTGATCCGAGTTCAGCTGCAGCGGGAAGGCGAAATAGGGCGCGTCGCCCAATTGCGCCAACGCCGCCTCGCTGCGCGCGCGCCGCTTGGCCCGCCCCGCGAGCCGCCAGCCCCAGCCGTACAGCTCCAGCACCGACCATACCGGACGATGCGAGCGGTAATGCGGGAAGCGCCACAGCTGCACGAGCGACTGATAATAATAAGCCAGCGCCTCGCGCGCGCGGCGGTCGAAGCTGGCCGCGACCGGCGGATATTCGGGCAGCGGCGGCAGCTCGCGCGCCTGCGCCAGATACCATTTGGGATCGCGCGACAGCGTGGAATTGCCGTTCACGCCGTCCAGCTCCAGCGTCATCCAGTCGGGCCGGATATAGCCCTCCTCCAGCACGTGGATGCGCAGCTTGCGGTGCGTCGCCATGCCGTGCGCGGCGCGGTGGAGCGGCCGGCAGTCGCCGAACAGCACCAGGTCGGTCACCCGCTCGGCGGCGACGAACGCGTCGAAGAAGCTCGGCCAATCCGCCGCGGCGCCGCGATAGTCGGTCGCCGGGCCGTTCCACGAGGCGCGGTCCCCGCCGTTGAAGTTGATGCGGTGGACGCGGTGGCCGTCGGCGACGAGTCGCTCGGCCAGCCGCACGAAGAACGGCCCCGGCGGGCCCTGCAGGAACAGGAAGCTCCTGCGGATCGACGGTTGATGCTTCACGTCGCGCTCCTGGCCCAGCGCGGCGGCCGGCGCAAGCGGCCCTGCAGGCCGCGCAGGCGCGTAAGCCATGTCGCCCTGGGCATGCGCTGTTCGGAGAGGCGCGCGACCAGGATCTCGGGCGGGCAGGGCAGCCGCGTCACCGGATCGAGGTAGCGCGGGTAGAGGATCAGCGTCGCGGCGACCAGTTGCGCCAACGTCAGCCGTCGGCCCCGGCGCGGGACGGCGCCGGCCAGGTCGCGCGTCAGGCCCCAGCCGGCGTAGAACGGCCGCCCGTGCGTCACCACCTCGCGCCCGCGCAGCAGCGCCTCGAACCCGGTGAGCGAGGTCAGCACGTGTACCGCATCCACCGTGTCGAGCAGCTCCGGCATGGCGACGTCGCGCACCACCTCGTCGGCATGGCGCAGCGCCTCGGCGTCGGCGACGTGGCCGGCGCGCAGCCCGGCATCCACGTCCGGGTGCGGCTTGAACAGCAGATGGGCGCCCGGCTCCGCTTCGCGCGCGCGGCGCAGCAGGTCGAGGTTGCCGGCGACCGCGCCGCCGCCCAGCCGCACCGACAGATCGTCCTCGACCTGGCCGGGCACGAGCACGCGGCGGCGGGTGGGATCATGGGCGACGCTCGGCGCGCCGCGGCCGCTGGCGTATTTGGAGATCCCGGCGCGCACGATGAACGCCGCCAGCCGCTCGGCGCGAGCGGTCAGCTCTGGCGGGAAGTCCGCCGTCGCCAGGATCGTCTCCAGATCGCTGGCGCGGGTCGGGTCGTAATAGATGCCCTGCCGGTCGAGCACGATCGAGAGCGGCGGGTGGCACGCGCTACCCAAGCCCACCGAGCGGACGAAGCCGTCCTCGACGCGCGCGAGCGGCACGCCCGCCGCCTCGGCCGCGGCGTCCAGCCCCGCCGGCGCGCGCGACGGCCATAC
>CAXUMU010000081.1:7806-10360 GCA_964252145.1 uncultured Sphingomonadaceae bacterium | reverse complement strand
GGGTGCGATCGTCGGTCACTGCACCACCTCGACATGCGGCCACCGCGTCCCGCACCTGGAGCAGACGAGCTGCTTGCCGATCTCGCTCAGCGTGCGCGGCCAGTCATGCTCCGAACACAGCGCCGCCAGTTCGCTCGCCGGCATGATCTTGGCATGCCCGCAGTCCCCGGCAAGCGGGTGATGCGAGCAGCGCAGGCTGACCTGGACACCGCGCTCCGCGCACAGGTCGATCGTGTCGGAGAGGTAAATGCGGTTCCGCTGCATGGGAACGGACGAAGAACATGCGGGCGCGATTCGAGCAAGGGGCTAGTCGTTGGCTCCCTTCGGCGTCGGCGGTACCCGTCCTTCCGTGATGGCTGTTAGCTGATCCATTACGGCGTTCGTGCTGGCGAAGGCCGTCCACTCCACGTGGTGGTGGTCGCAGTAGTCGAGATCACGCCCGATTGAATGCGCATGATCGCGGCACAGTGACCGATCGCAAGTCTTCCCGTCACCAACCGGATAGTCGCATAGGATATCGCTCGGCGCGGCGCACTCCGCGCAATGCTCGCCAAGGTTACCTTGGATGAAAATCCGCGTGCCCTCGGAATTCCACGCGGATTTGGCATACTGCTCATAGCTGCCGCGATAACCCATTTCCCGCCACAGATCGTAGCTGCGCCTGGAAGGCCCTTTCGCGGTTACAACATAACTGCCCATCACGATCCCCCTTCGCGCAGACGGGCGGCGTCAATCACGAGCGGTGGCGAGCGTAGCAAATTCGCCTGCAACGCAATTTCGCGGAAGTGATCGCGCTGGGCCTTCATGGCCGCAAGTTCGCCATCCTCGTCATAGACGCGCGCCAGCAGCATTGCCGCCGCGAACGTGGCATGTTCATATGCCGCTCGGTCCGCGTGATCAGGATCAACTCGCCCGTATTCCTGCCGTGCCATAGCGACACAGCTATCGACAAGTGCACGGAACCGCGGTTCGTTGCGCATGCCTCTTTCCATCGCTGCGCGAACACGCTTGACCTGTTCTCCGACTTCATCATGTGTCGGTATGGACATCGCCATCACCCCTCTCCCCCAGCACCCCGCTCACTTCCCGGCACCCTGGTTGATGAGATCGCGGGCGCGCAGGGCTTTTAGTGCCTCCTCCCAGACTTGATCAAACGACACGTTGTCGTCGTATTCAGCATCTCGCTTAGCGCGGCTCATCCATGCATCCCGTCTAGAAGCGGTGTCCTTGAGATATTCCATCTGCCGCTCTGCGGCCCCAGCGCGACGATCTGCCTCATCACGTTCCGCTTCCGCCTTCACTAGCGATGACGAGAGGATTGGAGTGCATTCAGGATCGGGCCTGACAATTCGCCCCATTCCTGCAGCGACAGATGCATGGGCGTATTCGCAAGCCTGACTAACGCGGCCTTAGCCCGCTCCACCAGCCCCTCCACCTCCCCCGACACGGCATCTGGCGCTTCAGTCGGCGGGGTCATGGGCGGGGTTCCTTGATGCGATAGGCGACCACATCGTATTTGCTCGGATGCTCACCGCCATGGTCCCACGATAGGCTGTCGCCGGCCCGGCGAGTACGGGTGCCGCCAGACCGAAACCGTATCTGCACGCGCGTATCCGGCGTCACCGGGCGTTCTCCGCCAGCCCATTCAATCCAGGGCATCGCTTCATCCGGCATGACGATCGGTCTCCGGTGGGGAAAGCAGTTGGTCCAGCCTCACGCGCACCGGCACAACGCGATGCGTTTGCAGCATGGAGGCGTATTGGCCGATCGCGGACTTCCGAAGGTGCGCCAGTGCCGACGCTTCATCGTGAAACGGCAGGGGCGTCCAGAAGTCGCCCTGCGCATTCAAGATGCCGAAGAACGTCCAGTGGTAATTGTCGCTATCAGACGATGCGAACGTGGGCGCACACCCCGCCGCCGGGCTAGGATCAGCGGTCACTGGAGGGGCCGTAGCGAGGGCTGCGCGCGCCCGTAAGGCGGCAGCAGCCTGTACGCGATTGGGCCGGCTGATCGTGTAATCGCGCGCCCAGAAAGTTCGGTGTTTGCCCAGCGGCGTCGTGCAAATCGTCTTCGTTCCGGCAACGTTGGCGCGAATGCTTGCAAAAGCCCCATCCGGCTCAAACAATGCGATCTCGACCAAAACATCGAGTTCGTTGTTCGAGCCCGTCTCGCGCTCCACACGCTCCGCCAGCTCGACAAGCCTCTGCGGTGTTAGGGGGCTTTGGGTCGTCATTTCGTTTGCTCCAGGTAGGTGCGGAGGCGGAGGCCGAGGTGTGTCAGGCTCCACATGATATTGCCGATGCTGTCTTGTCGCTCACGCAGAACGTGCTTTCGCTCCAAAGCTCGCGCCGCAGATCGATCCTGACCGTCGCCAGCCATATTGCGGACCGCCATCGGCGCGGTTGGTCAGTACGCATTGCCGCTGCGCCTCGGTCAGCCTCCCCGCCAGCGCGGCCAGATCGTCGGTCATGCTTTTCGCTCTGGCTTAGGCAGGTCGAGCGTGGCCCGCATGGCGTCCATCGCGATCGTCAGCGCCTTCACGGGATCGGCGCGG
>CAXUMU010000081.1:0-7796 GCA_964252145.1 uncultured Sphingomonadaceae bacterium | reverse complement strand
GGGGAGAGGGTGGCTAACCGATGACGCGCGAGCATCTGGAGCGCGCCGTCATTGTCCTCCAGCTCAACATAGGCGAGGTGCGCTGCTCGGCCCGCGCTATAGCCCTGAAGGAACAAACCGATTGCCATCTGTCGCCGATCAGCGATCGAAACGGGTACGTGCCGAATCTTGCCGGCCAACTCGACTAGCTGGCCGGGGGTTATCCTCTCGCTCACTTCCCGCTCCCCTTCATCCGATCGAGGGTGGGGAGGGTGGGGCTGGCTAGCTCCAGCAGCACATCGGCGTGGCAGGGCTGATCGAGCGGGCAAAAGCAGGCTAGGTTATGACCACGCAGCACGTGGAGGTTGTGCGCGATCCAGTGAAGATGACGGCTCCAGGGATGATCCTCGGAAGGCGCTTCATGGCCCATCTCCATTGTCACGTCGGCCCGGAACCACGAGGCATAGTTACCGGGGGTGATGCCTTCCTTGTACGGATTGCCCCAACGTCCCGGCCGCGCGACACTCACCGTGTTCGGCGGCATCCGCCAGCCTTTGGTGCGGTGCAGTTGGATGCGCACGGGCACGGGCGCGCTCACGACGCCGCTCCAAGGTTAGCCAAACGCCTCGTAACCGCTTGATATGTCTCAGCGCTTTTAGGACGGGTTAGCCCACACAAGCCCTTGATTTGTAACGGAAACTGCAGTCCCTCCGGGCCCACCGGCGGCGGACGATGGGCGGGAGACGCAGGCGGATGATCCATCGCGAACGCTCAACGATTTTGCGCGGCAAGGTTCGATCCGTTCGTGTTGCTATGGCTACTGGGCACGGCTTATGTGGAGCGCGTGGTACGTGCTGACGTTGCTGGAGGCGGAGATCGAATGATGAACGGCGTCGCGCCCTACGCACCCGTAATCGCAGCGCTGCTGGTCGCCGCGGCGACGATCCTGAGCGCGCGCCATGTCCGCCGGCAGATGGATCGCCGCAGCCGATAGCCCGGGGCGTCCTCAGCCCAGCGCCTCGACCAGCCCCTCGAACAGGCGGCGGCCGTCGCTGCCGCCGTGGGCGGGCTCGATCATGCGCTCCGGGTGCGGCATCATGCCCAGCACGTTGCCCGCCTCGTTGACGATGCCGGCGATGCCGCGCGCCGAGCCGTTGACCGGGCCGGTGTAGCGGAACGCGATGCGGCCTTCGCCCTCCAGCCGGTCGAGCGTTTCGTCGTCGGCGGTATAGTTGCCGTCGTGATGCGCCACCGGCAGCGCGATCGTCTCGCCCGCGGCGTAGCGGCTGGTGAAGGCCGACCGGCTGTTCTCGACGCTCAGGCCGACCTCGCGGCAGACGAAGTTCAGCCCGGCGTTGCGCATCAGCGCGCCGGGCAGCAGGCCCGCCTCGGTCAGCACCTGGAAGCCGTTGCACACGCCCAGCACCGCGACGCCGCGTGCCGCCGCGTCCGCCACCGCGCGCATGATCGGGCTGCGCGCGGCCATCGCGCCGGAGCGGAGATAGTCGCCGTAGGAGAAGCCGCCGGGCACGCCGACCAGCCCGACGCCGTCGGGCAAGGCGGTCTCGCGGTGCCACACCATCGCCGGCGCCTCGCCGGTCGCCGCGCGCAGCGCCACCGCCAGGTCGCGGTCGCAGTTCGAACCGGGAAAGACGATGACGGCGCTCTTCATCGGGCGGCTCCCTTCTCAGGCGCGCTCGATGCGGTAATTCTCGATGACGGTGTTGGCCAGCAGCTTGCGGCACATCGCGTCGATGTCGGCATCGGTCACGTCGTCGGCGAGGTCGAGCTCGATCAGCTTGCCGGCGCGGACATCGTTGACGCCGTGGAAGCCGAGTCCACCCAGCGCATGCTGGATCGCGCGGCCTTGCGGATCGAGCACGCCGCCCTTCAGCGTCACGTAGATGCGGGTGTTCAAGGGAGCGCTCCTCGCGGCCAGATGCGGCGCTCTATGGCGAAGGGCGGCTGAATCGTCCACCCGTTTGGGCGCTAGAAGTAGCGCGCGAGCCCGAACTGCACGCGGTGGCGCGTGGTGCGGTACAGGTCGAGCGAGCTGTCGGCGCGGTTGTAGGTATAGGTGACCGAGGGAGAGAATCCCCATACGCGGATCGCGCGCGTGCCCAGATAGACGCGGCCGTTCAGCCGCCAGTCCTTGCGGTCGTTCGGCGACAGGATCATCAGCGGCGCGTCGAACAGCACCCGGCTGATCCCGGCCGAGATGCCGGCGTTGATGCCGTGGCGGAGCTCGCCGCCGATGCCGAGACTGCCGCCGAACTCGGTATTCGAATAGGCGTCGAGGTGCAGCGACTCGCGCCGCACGTAGAGCGTGGCGGATGCGATCAGCGAGCGGTCGACCACGCGCTCGTAGGTGCCGTAGGCGGAGGTCTGCCAGCCGCCATAGGCATCGCCGTAACCGGAGGTCACCTTGCGGCCGTCGAGCTGGAAGCCGACGCGCTGGCCGTGGGTGAGGTTCTGCTGGTAGCTGAGCCGCGCGCCACCGCCTTGCTGCGCGACCTTGCCGCCATACCAGCGCTTGACGCCCAGCGCCTGCACCGAGACGCGCGCACCGTTCTTCATCGTCAGCTCGGGGCCGGCGGCGATCAGCGCGGAAATGTCGTCGGCGCTCTTGCCCTTCTGGTTGATGATCTGGCCGTCCGCGTCGATCAGCATCGCCAGGCCGTCGGACATGCGCAGCCGCACGCCGCCGGAGACGCCCAGCGTCTGACCGATGCCCTTCTTGCGCCGGGCCTGATCATCCAGTTCGATCGTGTTGTTGCCGTAGATGCTGTTGACCAGCCTGGCCGACGTCGCGTTGTTGATGTTGCTGTCGGGCGCGAAGCCGACGTCGACGTTGAAGTTCCAGTTCTTGCGGTTGCGGATGATGCTGCGCGCGTCGCTGATCGTGCGCTGGATCTCGGGCGGCAGGTCCCGATCTTCCTCGGCCAGCCGGAAATGATGATCGGCGGCCGAATCCTTGCCCTGCAGCATCAGCACGCGGGCGAGCTCCAGCCGGGCGCGCGTCACGTCCGGCCGGTCGCGCAGCACGGCGCGGAATTCCTTCGCCGCGCCGTCCAGGTTGCCGGTCTCGGCATCGACGAAGCCGGTGAGGAAGTGCGTCTCCAGCGCCAGCTCGGGCGCGGTGTGGAGCGCGGCCAGGATCGGGCGGGCCTGATCGAAATGCCGCGCCGTCACCAGCTTCTCGGCCTCCGCCAGCAGCTGCGGCGCGGTCATCCTGAGCGTGCAGACGCCGTCCTTGCAGTCGGCGAGCGTAGGGCTGTCGGTCAGCGGTGCCAGCGCGACGAGCGCCAGCGCCGAGCCCGCCAGTGCGGCCCGTGCGATCGGTCCCGTCACGGCGCGTCGCCTTACTTGGGCGCGCCGGTGAACGCGCCGACGATGTCGATCCGCTGGTCGGGCGTGCCGCCCACGATGCGGAAGCCGCCGCCAACCTCGGTGTTCGCGATCGTGCCGCCCGGGCCGTAGAAGGCGCCGTTGACCGACGATCCCGCGATCACGCCGGGCGCCTTCGTGCTGTCCTGTACGCTCGCCGGCGGGGTCAGGTGCTGCAGCACGGTGCCGCCGGCGCCCTTGAACGTCGCGTCGGTGATCGTGCCGGAGAAGCCGCCGGTCTTGACCAGGTCGATCGCGGCGGTGCCGGTGGCGGCAAAGGTCGATCCGCCGGGGATCGCGACCTGCGGGGTCTGGCCGGGCAGGACGGTGTAGCGATCGACCTGCGGGCCCGAGACGGTGCCGGCGAAGGCCAGATCCACCTTGCTGGCGGCGAAATCGACGGTGACGTTGGAGGTGCCGCTGATCCACTGGAAATAGGTCGGATTGTCGGCCGTATCCAGCGTCGGGTTGTTGACCATCGTCGCCAGCATGGAGCCCGCATAGCTGCCCGTGCCGGTCTTCGGAACGGAGCCTTGCGCGGTCAGCGCGCCATAGGCGAAGGCGCCGCGTTCGATCTCGAAATTCTGCACGGTGTGCGACACGCCGGCGACGGTGCCCTGGCTGGTCGAGACCTTGTTGCGGATGTAGCCGGCATAGCCGACATATTTGGTCGTCGTGCCCGGCACCTCGAAGAACAGCGTCGTCGCGTCGGTGGAGGAGCCGGTCTCGCCGCCCGGCGGATCGGTGTTCGTGCCCGAATAGGTGACGCCGGTGCCGCTGCCTACTTCCAGGAAACGGACGTTCTTGTCGGCCGGCAGATTGAGGTTGGGCACACCCCATTGCGGCTCCTTCAGGCCGCCGAAGTTCGTCCGGTGCGCGGGATCCTGGAAGCGGATGCTGGTGGATGCGCCCGACTTGGTGTCGGCGACCGAGAGCTGGTAGATGCCGTCGCGCGGATCGTAGGTCACGCTGATGCCCGAATCGCGCACCGTCGTCGCGTCGCCCTGATAGAGCTGGTTCTGCTGTCCGAAACGCACGCGGTCGTCGGTGAGATAGGTAAACTTCTGCGTGCCGCCGATGCCGACATAGGTGTGCGCGCCGGTGGCCTTGGCGAACTCGGCATATTGATCGGGCGTGGTGCTGGTCGTGCCCGTGCCGGCGCCGATCGTGCCGCCGCTGCTGACCGTCTGCGGGCCGCCGCCCGAGCATGCCGCCAGCGCCAGCAGGCTGACCGCCACCAGATATTTCCGCATAACCCCGTTCCCTCGCGACCCCAGATGTCGCGGGAGGAATAGACCGGTGCTGGTTAAGACCCGCCTAAGGGCGTGAGTTACTCCCTCTCCCCGCCGGGGAGAGGGCTGGGGTGAGGGGAGCGAGGCGAAGCCGAGCGTCCGACTTCAGAGTTCGAAACCCTCACCCAACCCTCTCCCACATGGGAGAGGGCTAATCACTTTCCCCGGCGCTTGCGGTGCTTCTCCAGGTCGAGCACGGTCGTGTCGCCTTCGGGCAGCAGGCCCAGCCGGCGCGCGATCTCCTGATAGGCCTCGACCTCGCCGCCCAGGTCCAGGCGGAAGCGATCCTTGTCCAGCTTCTCGCCCGAGGTCATGTCCCACAGCCGGCAGCCGTCCGGGCTGATCTCGTCGGCCAGGATGACGCGGGCATAGTCGTTTTCCCACAGCCGGCCGAATTCCAGCTTGAAATCGACGAGACGGATGCCGATCCCGGCGAACAGCCCGCACATGAAATCGTTCACGCGGATCGCCATGTCGGCGATGTCGTGCATCTCGTCCTGGCTGGCCCAGCCGAAGCAGGCGATATGCTCGTCGGCGACCATCGGGTCGCCCAGCGCGTCGTCCTTGTAATAATATTCGATGATCGTGCGGGGCAGCTGCGTCCCCTCCTCGATCCCGAGCCGCTTGGTGAGCGATCCGGCGGCGACGTTGCGCACCACCACCTCGATCGGGATGATCTCGACCTGGCGGATCAGCTGCTCGCGCATGTTGAGGCGGCGGATGAAGTGCGTCGGCACGCCGATCGTGCCCAGCAGCGTGAACAGATGCTCGGAAATGCGGTTGTTCAGCACGCCCTTGCCGGAGATCGTGCCCTTCTTCTGCGCGTTGAACGCGGTCGCGTCGTCCTTGAAATACTGGATCAGCGTGCCCGGCTCGGGGCCCTCGTACAGGATCTTGGCCTTGCCCTCGTAGATCTGGCGGCGGCGGGACATGCGCGGGCTCCGGACACGTAAAAGAAATCGCGCCCCGGACGCGGCGTCATGGAGTGACGCGCAGCCGAGGCGGTTGCCGTCTTATATAGGAGCCGTCGGGGAAGGGCAATCGACCGGCCGCACGGCCCCTGCGCCTTCCCCGGTCCGTCGCTCAGCATCCGTGGTTCGTCCGGCGCGCCGGGACCGTCCACGGGGCGGCATATTGCCGCTCGGCCAGCACCTCGAACGCCGCGAAGGTGAGCGCGGCCAGATCGCGTGCGGCGCCGCCGAGGCCGGGCCGCCGCGGGTGACTGTGAAATGACTGCTGCATCCATGCCTCCTCTTGCTCAGGCAAGCGGGAGATGGACGTGTCCGCGGCGAATCGCCAACGAAATGGTGGACCGGTGGCATAAGGCAGATTTATAGATGAACGCATGCGCCGCATCCCGCCGCTCGCCGCCGTCCGCGTGTTCGAGGCGGCCGCGCGCCACCTGAACTTCACCGCTGCGGCGGCGGAACTGGCGATGACGCAGGCCGCCGTCAGCTATCAGATCCGCGTGATCGAGGAGCGGCTGGGCACCGCTCTGTTCGTCCGCTCGCGCCGCGGCGTCGCGCTGACGCCGGCGGGCAAGCGCGCGGCGGCATTGGTGTCGGCCGCGTTCGACATGCTGGACGACGCCTTCGCCGAGGTGCGCGAGGAAACGAGCACGGTGCTCTCGATCACGGCGATGCCGTCGTTCGCGGCCGGCTGGCTCGCGCCGCGCATCGGCGGCTTCCAGATCGACCATCCCGAGATCGCGGTACGGCTGGACGCGTCGAACACGTTGCTCGACCTGACCACCGCCGGCTACGATGCCGGCATCCGCACCGGCATGGGCAAGTGGCCGGGCCTGCGCAACGATTTCATCGCGCGCGTCCACTTCACCCCGATGTGCAGCCCGGCCTTTCTGGCGGCGCACGGCCCGTTCGAGCGGCCGGAGGACCTGCTCCACCTGCCGCGGCTGAGCTCGGACGTCGACTGGTGGCCGATCTGGTTCGCCGCCGCCGGCGTCGATCCCGGCGCGCCGGAGGGCCGCCAGCGCACGTTGATGGATACGCAGTCCACCGAGGCCGCCGCCGCCGTTGCCGGGCACGGCGTCGCGCTGCTGACCCCGATGCTGTGGTCGGTGCCGCTGGCGGCGGGGCAGCTGGTGCGTCCGTTCCGGCAGATCGCCTATGACGGGATGAGCTACTGGCTGTCCGTGCCCGAGATGCGCGCCCGCCTGCCCAAGCTCAGGCAGTTCCGCGAGTGGCTGCTGGCGCAGGTCGCCGAATGGACGGCGGAGAACCACTATGCCCGCGAGGAAGCCGTCTGATTCCATCGGCGGCATCGGCGCCTCGCCCCGCAGGCCGGCTGGGCAGACCGGTCGCGGGGGAAACCTATCGCCTGTGCCGCTGGTTTGGCAGGCGGCAGAAAGAGGATGATGTCATGGCAGCGAAGACGGGTCACGGCAGCGCGACCGCCCGCACGGCGAACGCGAAGGCGGCGAAAGAGGGCGAGCAGAACCCGCGCAAATCCTCCGCCGCGCAGGCGGAACTGGGCAAGAAGGGCGGCAAGGCATCTAAAAAATGACCGGCTGACATGTGCATCGGCCAGCCGGGCGCACAGGAGGGCCGGCATCGTTGCCGGCAGGTGTCGCTCAGCCCGCGTCCCGCGCCCGTTCCGCCGCCAGCAGCGTGCGGGCGTTCGCGGTCAACCGCTCGATTACCGCGACGTAAGCGGCGCGGTCCCCCGGCGCGACCGCGGTGAACAGCGCGTCGTCGCGGGCGAGCGCCTGCACGCACATCCGCGCGTAGGTCTGCGCGCCGGCTTCGGTGGTAGTCAGCAGGATCTCGCGCCGGCCGGGCACGATCTGCCGGTGGATCGCGCCGCTCTCCTCCAGCCGCCGCACCGCGCGCCCGATCTGGCTCTTGTCGCGGCCGGCCATCGCGATCAGCCGCGCCAGCGTGAGCGGCTGGTGCTCGCCGATCTGCGACAGCATTCGCCAGCCGAAATTGGATAGCCCCGTATCGCGGCGGTAGGCGATCGTCGCGCCGCGCTGAAGGTAGGAGGCCAGCGTGATCAGCGGCGGGATCGCGAGCCGCGAAAGCGGCCGGCCGGTATCTGGCAGTGGGCTGCCCTCATCGGCATCGTCGGCCCCGTCGGCCCCGTCGGATGCGGCCCGCTGCGCGGCGACAGATCGTGCGG
>CAXUMU010000080.1:0-10433 GCA_964252145.1 uncultured Sphingomonadaceae bacterium | reverse complement strand
ATGGCGGACAGCCGGCGCGCGCGCGACGTGTTCTGGGTCGAGCCCAAGAAGCGCGGGATCCTGCCGCTGGACGGGTTCAAGCTGTCGCGCTCGCTCGCCAAGACGCTGCGTTCGGAGCGGTTCGCGGTCACCGCCGACCGCTCGTTCGCCGCGGTCGTCTCGGCCTGCGCCGAATCGACGCCCGACCGCCCCGATACGTGGATCAACGGCCAGATCGAGGCGGCCTATGCCGAACTGCACCTGCGCGGCCACGCCCATTCGATCGAATGCTGGCAGGGCAATGCGCTGGTCGGCGGGCTGTACGGGGTCAAGCTGGGCGCGGCGTTCTTCGGCGAGAGCATGTTCAGCCGCACGCGCGATGCATCGAAGGTGGCGCTGGCGCATCTCGTCGCGCGGCTGCGCGTGGGCGGGTTCCGCCTGCTCGACTGCCAGTTTCTCACCCCCCACCTCGCCTCGCTGGGCGCGATCGAGGTCGGCCGGTCGGACTATGTGGCGTTGCTGGACGGGGCGCTGGGGGTCGGGCCGGGCTCGGGCTGGGCGTCGCTCGCCGGCTCGGCCGACTTCTTCGCGCTGGACCGCGGCGCGGCTTCGGACGGCGTGACCGATACCGTGTCCGGCCCCACGTCGGGATGGCGCATCGCGCAGCTCTTGGGCCAGATATCGTAGATCGGGTGCTCGACGACGTTCAGCGACGGCGATTCCTTGTAGAGCCAGCCCGAGAAGATCCGCCGCCACTGCGCATCGCGGCCGCGCACCACCGCCTGCACGAACGCGCCGGTCAGCTTCTCCGGCTCCCACGGGGCGGTCGTCTCGCATGCGCGCAGCCGCACCACCAGATCGCCCAAGCGGATCGCCTGCCCCGGCTTCAGCGTCACGTCGCGCCAGAGGCCGTTGCGCTTGTTGAGCACGCCCAGCACCGCGACGCGCTCGGCCATCGGCGTATCCGCGCTGACCGGAGGCGGCGCCGGCGCGGCCTGTACGGTGGGAGCGGCCTTGGCGGGCTTGGTCTCGGCGGCATCGGGTGCGGGATCCTCCGAGGAGGTCGCCTCGTCGGTCGGGACGGCGGCTTCGTCCTGCAGCGCGAGCGCGCCGTGCCAGGCCGCGACGCCGATCAGGCCGGCGAGCGCGACGGCCAACGCAGCGCGTTTCACGGCTTGGTCGGGGACGCGGCCGGCGTGCTGGCGTTGTCCGAACCGCCGCTGCTGCCGCCGGACTTGTTGATGAACTGGCCCACCAGCCCCATCAGGTCGATCGACCCCTGCGTATCGACGATCGTGTCGCCGGTCTTCAGCGGCGTCGGCGAGCCGCCCGGCGACAACGCGATGAAGGTGCCGCCCAGCAACCCTTCCGACGTGATCGAGGCGCTGCTGTCGGACGGCACCTTGATCGCCGGATCCAGCGCCATCGTCACCGCGACCTGATAGCTCTGCGGATCGAGGTGGCGCTCGGCGACCGAACCGATCTTGAGGCCGGCGATCCGCACGTCGGTGCCCTCGCTGAGGCCGGTCGCGTTCGGGAACAGAGCGGTCACGCGCGTCATGCCGGCACCGACGCCGCCGCCGGTCTGGCGGTAGGCGAACAGGACGAACCAGCCCGCGAACAGCACGACCAGCAAACCGATCAGCGCCTCGACGCCGTTTTCCTTGAACAGGCTCTTCATCGTCAGGACTCTGTCTCGGACCAACCGGAAGCCCGTTTGCACCGAGCTTGTCGAAGTGCCTGCGCCGGGGCTTCGACAAGCTCAGCCCGAACGGGGGCGGGATTCTTCACTTTACGAAAGCGCACTAGCTGGGGCTCCACGCCTCATAGTCGCCGGTCGCGGCGGCGCGGACGCCACCCTGCTCCAGCGCGCCGGCCGGCCGGTAGGCCAGAGCCGTGCCGGTGCGGTTGGGGATCGCGGGCTTCTCCCAGATCCGCGCCGGCGGCAGGAAGTTCTCGGGCGCCTCATCGAACGTGTGGTGCAGCCAGCCGTGCCATTCGGGCGGCACGCGGCTGGCGTCGTTGGCGCCGTTGTAGATCACCCAGCGCCGGCCGCCCCGCTTCGCCTGGAAGTAGACGTTGCCCAAGCCGTCCTCGCCCACCTTGCCGCCGTGGCGCCGGCTGAACAGCCGCGTACCGAAAGTCGCGCCGTTCCACCAGGTGAAGATGCTCGCTAGCAGGCCCATCGCTGCCGCTTAGCGCCGAACGCGGGCGCGACGCAACCGGTTAGCCAGCCGGCTACATCAGGCTTCGGTGGAGACGACCACCGCCAGCGGACCCTTGCGCCCCTCGGCGATGCGGGCGACGAGCTGCTGCTCCGGCACGAGATCGGCGATCCCGGCGCGGCGCACCGTCTCCATGTGGACGAAGATGTCCTGCGTGTCGCCGGTGCGCACGAGGAAGCCATAGCCCTTCAGCCGGTTGAACCATTTGACCGTGACCGCCTCGAACGCGCCGGCCTGGTCCATCAGCCGGGTCGGATCGACGCGGTCGACCGCGCGCGCCGCCACATCGTCCGGATCGGGGCCGGTGGCGGTACTGACATCGATGGTGACGACGCGGCGGGCCTGGAGCCCGCGCTCGCGCCGCGCGGCGAAGCATTCGATCCGTGCGCCCTCGGGCAGCGTACGCCGGCCATGCTCGCGCAGGATCGAGAAATGCACGAGGACGTCGCCGCCCTCATCGTCCGCGGCGACGAAGCCGAAGCCGCGCGTCGCATCGAACCATTTGACCGCGCCGGTGACCCGCTGCAGCTGCTCGATCTCGCCGGGATGGACGTCATCCACCGACGACTGCTCGTCGTCCAGTACCGACGCGCCTGGCCGATCGAGCTTCATCTCCAGCCTTCATCCCCTGCTATTCTGTTAATCTACCATAAATATGCGCCGGATCGAAGATCCTTTCGGTCACTCCTCCGGGATCGGCACCGCCCCCGGCAAGGCATGGGCGAACGCGTGCGCGATGCGCGGCGAATGGCCCGCGCGCAGCATCGCGGCGAAAGCCTTGCGGCGCTTGTCCGGATCGCCCGGCTCACTCGAAAACGGACCTATTCTCCGTCGCTTGGCATAGGCTTCGGCTGAGGCCCAGGCCGCCTCGCCAGCCTCCTCGAGCGCGGGCGCAGCGTCGTCGGGGTCGATGCCGGCCGCGCGCAGCGCATCGCCCACCCGGCGCGCGCCGTAGCCGCGCCGCGACAGCCCGGCGCCGCGCGCAGCGGCGAACGCGCGGTCGTCGACGAACCCGGATGCGGCGATTCGGGCCACGATCGCGGCGAACGGCGGCGGCCCCTCGCCTGCCCAGCCGCGCGCGCGAACCTTGCGTTCCAGATAGGCGTGAAGCTTTGCCCGCGTCGTCGCGTATCTGCCGACATAGGCAAGCGCGAGCCGCTCGACCGCCGCCAGGTCGAGCGGCGGACGGTTGCGATCTGGTTGCTCTCGTGCCACGCGCCACGTTTGTGCCACAGTCGGGCCGGAATTAGAACGCGGCCGGCCCGCTAACCAAGGCGTTCATCGATTTCGCGGCCGCCGGCACCCGCCGGACGACTGGCCGACAAGGATAGGGGAGCTGCCGAGGGTGCTCGAAGAGGTTGCAGGTGCGCAGACGGGCGGTGCCGACGCGGAGCGCGCGGCGGGCCATGCCGCGACGCCGACGTGCGACGGCCTGCCGCGCCGCTTTTCCGACTTCGACACGCTGGGCGAGGCGCTGGACTATGCCGCGCAAGGCCGCCGCGGGCTGAACTTCCACGATGCGCGCGGCCGGCTGGCGCGCGCCTACCCCTATGCCGAGCTGCGCGTCGATGCGCTGGCCACCGCGCGGCGGCTGATCGCGTGGGGCATCGTGCCGGGCGACCGGATCGCGCTGGTCGCCGAGACCGGCCCGGAGTTCGCCGCTTCGTTCTTCGGCGCGATCTATGCCGGGGCGTGGCCGGTGCCGCTGCCGCTGCCCACCTCGTTCGGCGGCCGCGACAGCTATATCGAACAGCTCGCGGTGCAGCTGGCGAGTTCCGATCCCAGGCTGCTGCTGTTCCCGGCCGAGCTGAGCGACATGGCCGCCGCGGCGGCTGCGTCGCGCGGCGTCGCGGCGATCGCGTTCGATGCCTTCGCCGCGCTCCCCGCCCCCGATGCGGTGCCGCCGGCGGCGGCGAGCGACGATGTCGCCTATCTCCAATATTCTAGCGGATCGACGCGCTTTCCCCACGGCGTGGCCGTCACGCACCGCGCGCTGCTCAACAATCTGGCCGCGCATTCGCACGGGATGGAGCTGATCGAGAGCGACCGCTGCGTATCGTGGCTGCCCTGGTATCACGACATGGGGCTGGTCGGCTGCCTGCTGTCGCCCGTCGCCAACCAGGTCTCGACCGATTATCTCAAGACCGAGGATTTCGCGCGGCGGCCGCTCGCCTGGCTCGACCTGATCAGCCGCAACGAGGGGACCACGCTCAGCTATTCGCCCACCTTCGGCTACGACATCTGCGCCCGCCGCATCTCCAGCCAGACGCACCCCGCCGAGCGGTTCGACCTGTCGCGCTGGCGGATCGCCGGCAACGGCGCCGACATGATCCGGCCCGACGTGATGCAGGCGTTCGTCGACGCCTTCGCGCCTGCCGGGTTCAAGGCCAGCGCCTTCCTGCCGAGCTACGGCCTGGCCGAGGCCACGCTGGCGGTATCGATCATGCCGCCGGGCGAGGGCATCCTGGTCGAGCTGGTCGAGGAGACCGAGCTGTCGGGCGCGTCCAGCGGCGCCGGGCGGCCGCAGCGCTACCGCGCGATCGTCAATTGCGGACGGCCGGTGCGCGACATGACGGTGGAGATCCGCGAGGAGGACGGCACGCCGCTACCCGAGCGCGCGATCGGCAAGCTGTGGGCCAAGGGCCCGTCGATCATGCAGGGCTATTTCCGCGACGACGAAGCGACTTCCGCCTGCATGGCCGACGGCTGGCTCGACACCGGCGACATGGGCTATCTGTCCGACGGCTATGTCTACATCGTCGGCCGGGCGAAGGACATGATCATCATCAACGGCAAGAACCACTGGCCGCAGGACATCGAATGGGCGGTGGAGCAGCTGCCCGGCTTCAAGGCGGGCGACATCGCCGCCTTCGCGATCACCACGCCCGGCGGCGAGGAGACGCCGGCGGTGCTGGTGCAGTGCCGCACCTCCGACCCGGCCGAGCGCACCCGCCTGCGCGACGCGATCCGCGAGAAGGTGCGTTCGATCACCGGCATGAACTGCGTGGTCGAACTGGTCCCTCCGCGTACGCTGCCGCGCACCAGCTCCGGCAAGCTCAGCCGGGCCAAGGCGCGCAACCTGTATCTGTCCGGCGAGATCCAGCCCTACGAGATGGCGGCTTGACGTTGCGCGGACCTAACTGAACTCATGACCCCGGAGGACGCGGCCCGACGGCGGGAATCCAAACTTGTGAACGAGCGTCTGAAGCTGACCGCCGGCTTCCTCAATACGCTCGGGGTCGCATCGTTCGTTGCCGCATTCCTGTCGCCGACGGTGAACGGCAGCAACTCTTCCGTGTTCATTCTCGTTCTTGGGTTTTTGATAGCCGTCGTGCTACACCTGATCGGTCAGGCAATGCTGAGTATCTGGCGAAGTGAGGACTAGATGAGCGTAGAGCTGGCAGTTCTGGCCATCGGCGCGCTGGCTTCGGCGGCGGTGGCGTCCTTCTTCGTCTGGACGCGCGTCCGGGCGTTCGACAAGCGGTTCGGCCCCGGTCCGCGCTGAACCTCTCGCGGGCGCCAACGCCGCCCTTGCACTCCCCCGCACCCGCCGCTATGTCGCCGCTTCCGGAACCCCGGAGGAGTGTAGCTCAGTTGGTAGAGCATCGGTCTCCAAAACCGAGGGCCGTGGGTTCGAGTCCCCCCACTCCTGCCACCGCCTGACGGCGGAGGCACTGAAGGTTCGGGAATAAGGCGAGGCCAGGGCGGCCCCGGCGGAAAGCCGGAAGGCGGCCGCTGGCCCCGTTCGGCGTTTAGAGCGAGAAGGTTCGATCAGGTGGCGGCAGCTTCATCAAGCAAGTTCGGAGACATCGTCCGCAACGTGCCCGAGTTCGCCAACCAGGTGAAGGCGGAGACCAACAAGGTCGCCTGGCCGACGCGCAAGGAAACGGTGACCACCGCGATCATGGTGGTGCTGATGACGGTGATCCTGGGCGTGTTCTTCTTCGCCGTGGACACCGCGTTCAGCCGCATCGTCCAGGCGCTGCTGTCGACGCTCGGCTGAAGACAGGTTTAGGACAGGCACATGTCGCGCTGGTACATCATCCACGCCTATTCGGGCTTCGAGAACAAGGTCCGCGACGCCATCATGGCGGAGGCGACCCGCATGGGGCTGGACCGGCTGGTCGAGGCGGTCGAGGTGCCGACCGAGAAGATCACCGAGGTCCGCCGCGGCAAGAAGATCAGCTCCGACCGCAAATTCTTCCCCGGCTACGTGCTGGCGAAGCTGGAGATGAACGACGACGTCTATCACCTGGTGAAGAACACCGCGAAGGTGACCGGCTTCCTCGGTTCCTCGGGCAAGCCGCAGCCGATCAGCGAGGCGGAAGCCGCGCGCATCCTGAACACCAAGGACGAGGCCGCAGCCGCCGCGCCGAAGCAGAAGATCAAGGTCGATTTCGAGATCGGCGATCAGGTGAAGGTGCTGGACGGCCCGTTCGCAAGCTTCAACGGGCTGGTCGAGGAGCTCGATTTCGACCGCAGCCGCGTGAAGGTGTCGGTCTCGATCTTCGGCCGCGCGACGCCGGTCGAGCTGGAGTTCGAGCAGGTCGAGCGGGTGAAATAGAGGTTCGTACCCCGGCGAAGGCCGGGGTTCAGTTTCAGGCGGCGGAAGGCTGGACCCCGGCCTACGCCGGGGTACGTGGGGGTGAATTCCGCGGGAGGCGCTCTTCGAGGCGTCGTTCGTACCGCTAAGCCAAGGAAGAGAAACATGGCGAAGAAGATTACCGGTTACATCAAGCTGCAGGTACCGGCCGGCAAAGCCAATCCGTCGCCGCCGATCGGCCCCGCCTTGGGCCAGCGCGGCGTGAACATCATGGAATTCTGCAAGGCGTTCAACGCGCAGACCGGCGACCAGGAGGTCGGCACGCCGCTGCCGACGGCCATCACCGTCTATGCCGATCGCAGCTTCTCGTTCGCGACCAAGACGCCGCCCGCGAGCTACCTGATCAAGAAAGCCGCCGGGCTCAAGTCGGGCTCGAAGGAGCCCGGCAAGATCTCCGCCGGTCAGATCAAGCGCTCGCAGCTGGCCGAGATCGCGCAGGCCAAGATGAAGGACCTCAACGCCAACGACATCGATGCGGCGACCAAGTCGATCGAAGGCTCCGCCCGCGCGATGGGCCTCACCGTGGTGGAGGGCTGATCATGTTGTCACCTGCGAAGATGACCAAGAAGGCCAAGGCGATGGCGACCGCCGTCGACCGGCTGAAGCTGCACGGCGTGGACGAGGCGATCGGCCTCGCCAAGACCAACGCCACCGCCAAATTCGACGAGACGATCGAGCTCGCGATCAACCTGGGCGTCGATCCGCGCCATGCCGACCAGATGGTCCGCGGCGTCGTGACGCTGCCCAAGGGCACCGGCAAGACCGTGCGCGTGGGTGTATTCGCCCGCGGCGCCAAGGCTGACGAGGCCCGCGCAGCCGGCGCCGATGTGGTCGGTGCCGAGGACCTGCTGGAGCTGGTGCAGGGCGGCACGATCGACTTCGACCGCTGCATCGCCACGCCGGACATGATGGGTCTGGTCGGTCGCCTCGGCAAGGTGCTGGGCCCCAAGGGCCTGATGCCGAACCCGAAGCTGGGCACGGTGACGATGAACGTCGCCGCCGCGGTGGAGGCGGCCAAGGGCGGCCAGGTGGAGTTCCGCGTCGAGAAGGCGGGGATCATCCACACCGGCATCGGCAAGGCGAGCTTCCCCGCCGAGGATCTCCGCGCGAACTTCGACGCGTTCGTCGATGCGATCGTGAAGGCCAAGCCGACCGGCGCCAAGGGCAAGTATCTGCAGAAGATCGCCGTCAGCTCCTCGATGGGGCCGGGCGTGAAGGTCGACGTCGCCGAGGTCGCGGGGGCGTAGTCATTTGCGTCACCCCAGCGCAAGCTGGGGTCTCGTCGAACAAGGGTGTGCCCTGCTCGACGAGATGCCAGCCTTCGCTGGCATGACGATATGGAATTGCCGGCGTCTCTCGGGGCACCGGTAACCGTCCGAGACTGCGGGTGCCCCGGATCATGTCCGGGGCTTAATCTCCCGCAATAGACGGGGAAGCGTTTTCCGGTCCGCCCGTGCGGTGGGTGGCCGGGTCTGTCGGCGGGACCCGCTCCCGCCCCGTCAGGCGACCTCCCCCATCACTCAAGGACGAACCGTCGGTTGGCATTGCCTTCTGGCAGCTCAAGGCCTGTCCGGATCTTCTGGGCGGGCGGTTTGAATGGAGTGAGGCATGGATCGTGCTCAGAAGTCCGAGGTCGTATCCGCGCTGAACCGCACCTTTACCGAGACCAGCGTGGTGATCGTTACCCGCAATCTCGGCCTGACCGTGGCGCAGGCCACGAACCTCAGGAACAGGATGCGCGAAGCCGGTGCCACCTACAAGGTATCGAAGAACAAGCTCTCCCGCATCGCGCTGGACGGCACGTCGTACGGACCGCTCAGCGATCTGCTGGTCGGCCCGACGGCGCTCAGCACGTCCAAGGATCCCGTGGCCCCGGCCAAGGTGATCGTGGAGTTCGCGAAGACCAACGACAAGTTGGAGATCGTGGGCGGCGCGATGGGCGAGACCTTGCTCGACGTCGCCGGCGTGAAGGCGCTGGCCACGCTGCCGTCGCTCGACGAGTTGCGCGCCAAGATCGTGGGTCTGCTCAACGCGCCCGCGACCAAGGTGGTGCAGATCGTCCAGGCGCCGGCCGCCCAGCTGGCTCGCCTGCTCTCGGCGCATGCTGAGAAGCAGAACGAAGCCGCCTGAACCTGAATAACTGACGTGAAACATGGGGCCGAACGCGCCCCGCATGATGGAGACTTAAAATGGCAGACCTTCAGAAGATTGTGGACGACCTCTCGGCGCTGACCGTGCTCGAGGCAGCCGAACTGGCCAAGCTGCTCGAAGAGAAGTGGGGCGTCTCGGCCGCCGCCGCGGTCGCCGCTCCCGCCGCGGGCGGTGGCGGTGGCGCCGCCGCTCCGGCTGCCGAAGAGCAGACCGAGTTCGACGTGATCCTCACCGGCGACGGTGGCAAGAAGATCAACGTCATCAAGGAAGTCCGCGCGATCACCGCGCTCGGCCTGACCGAAGCCAAGACGCTGGTGGAATCCGCTCCGAAGGCGGTCAAGGAAGGCGTCAGCAAGGACGAGGCCAACAAGATCAAGGCCCAGCTGGAAGCCGCCGGCGCGACCGTCGAGCTCAAGTGATTGCAGCGTCGCGCATGTTCAGTCCGGCCTGATCTACCTGTCATTCCGGCGAAAGCCGGGATCCATGGACACGGTGCGCTCCGTTCCGAGAGGTGCCGCCGTCCATGATCCCGGATCAAGTCCGGGATGACGGTTGAATTGAAGGGGGGCGGTCCGGCGACGGGCCGCCCCTTTCGTTTGGCGTCGCTCCTGTGGCAAGCCGCCGGGGTGACCGGCGCGAAGGACCATCCCGAGATCATCCTGCTCGATCCGGGCCAGCCCGCGCGAACCGAGCGGCACGCGGTCGACGGCATCACCGACGGCCCGCCGATCGCGTGCATCATGCCGACGCGCGGGCGGATGATCCCGGCGCGGCACGCGATCGCCTGCTTCCTCGCGCAGAACTACGTGCGGCGCGAGCTGATCGTCACCTGCGCCACGCCCGACAGCGAGGTCGAGCGGCATGTCCGCGCGCTGGGCGATCCCCGCATCCGCTTCGTCGCTTCCGGCGGGGTGAGCAGCGTGGGGGAATTGCGGAACGCCGCGATCGCTGCCGCGGAACGCGCGCTGATCTGCCTGTGGGACGATGACGATCTCTACCGCGCCGACCGGCTGGCGCTGCAATATGCCGCACTGGCCGCGGCGGGGGCCAAGGCCAGC
This sequence comes from uncultured Sphingomonadaceae bacterium, assembly GCA_964252145.1. Taxonomy (GTDB): domain Bacteria; phylum Pseudomonadota; class Alphaproteobacteria; order Sphingomonadales; family Sphingomonadaceae; genus JAQGLK01. The sequence goes on along the minus strand of CAXUMU010000080.1, from coordinate 417 downwards.
CTGCTGGTCCGGGAAACGCTGTGGTGGCCGGAGCGCGGCCAAGCGGCGCTGTCGCCGTGGCGGATATGGGAGAACAGCCTGCTCGCCGATCGCCGCGTGACGCCGCGGTTCGGCGACCGGCCGGGGCTGGACACCGCGGTGATGCGCGGGCTGCGCGCCGCGGAACGGCTGGTGCTGATCGACCGGCCCGACATCTATTGCTACGTCGCGCACGGATCGAACCTGTGGGGCGAGCGGCATTTCGAGATGCTGTTCGCCAACGCCAGCGAGGCGCGCGACGGCGATGCGTATGACGCGACCGTCGCGGCGCTGGGCGAGACGATGCCGCTGGCCGATTATGCGGCGGATCTGGAACGGGTTCGGACGCACCGATCAGTCCGTGATGAGATGCCCCCCTCCCCTTCAGGGGAGGGGCCG
>CAXUMU010000079.1:8045-10552 GCA_964252145.1 uncultured Sphingomonadaceae bacterium | reverse complement strand
TGCCGCCGCGCAGCGCCGCGAGCAGCTTCTCCTTCAGGCCGCCGATCGGCAGCACGCGGCCGCGCAGCGTCACCTCGCCGGTCATCGCGATCTCGCGGCGGACGGCGATGCCGGTGAGCGTGGAGATGATCGCGGTCGTGATGCCGATGCCCGCCGACGGCCCGTCCTTGGGCGTCGCACCCTCGGGCAGATGGATGTGGATGTCCTTTTTGGCGAAGAGGCTCTGCTTGATGCCGTAGGTGGGCGAGCGCGCCTTGACGAACGACCAGGCCGCCGCGACCGATTCCTGCATCACCTCGCCCAGCTTGCCGGTGGTCTTGACCTGGCCCTTGCCGGGCACGGTGACCGCCTCGATCGTCAGCAGCTCGCCGCCCACCTCGGTCCAGGCGAGGCCGGTGACCGCGCCGATCTGGTCCTCCTCCTCGCTTACGCCGAAGCGGAACTTCCGCACGCCGGCGAACTCGGCGAGGTTGTCGGGGGTGACCTCGACGGTCTCGGCCTTGCCCTCCAGGATGCGGCGCAGCGCTTTGCGCGCCAGCTTGGCGATCTCGCGCTCCAGCGTGCGTACGCCCGCCTCGCGGGTGTAGTAGCGGATCAGGTCGCGCAGCCCATCGTCGGTCAGCACGAACTCGGATGGTTTTAGGCCATGCGCCTCGGTCTGCTTGCCGACGAGATGCGACTTGGCGATCTCGAGCTTCTCGTCCTCGGTATAGCCCTCCAGCCGGATGATCTCCATCCGGTCGAGCAGCGGCTGCGGCAGGTTCAGCGAGTTGGCGGTCGTGACGAACATCACGTCGCTGAGGTCGTAATCGACCTCCAGATAATGATCCTGGAAGCGGTTGTTCTGCTCCGGGTCCAGCACCTCCAGCAAGGCGGAGGCCGGATCGCCGCGGAAATCCTGGCCCAATTTGTCGATCTCGTCGAGCAGGAACAAGGGGTTGGACGTGCCGGCCTTGCGCAGGTTGGTCACGATCTTGCCCGGCAGCGAGCCGATATAGGTACGGCGGTGGCCGCGGATCTCGGCCTCGTCGCGCACGCCGCCCAGCGACTGGCGCACGAACTCGCGGCCCGTCGCCTTGGCGATCGAGCGGCCAAGCGACGTCTTGCCCACGCCCGGCGGCCCGACCAGGCACAGGATCGGGCCTTTCAGCTTGTTGGTGCGCGCCTGCACCGCGAGATATTCGACGATCCGGTCCTTGACCTTCTCGAGCCCGTAATGGTCCTCGTCCAGCACGCCCTGGGCGACGGCGATGTCCTTCCTGAGCTTCGACCGCTTGCCCCACGGCAGACCCAGCAGCACGTCGAGATAGTTGCGCACCACCGTCGCCTCGGCCGACATCGGCGCCATCGAGCGCAGCTTCTTCAGCTCGCCCGTCGCCTTCTCGCGCGCTTCCTTGGACATCTTGAGCTTGGCGATCTTGGTCGCAAGCTCGGCGATCTCGTCGCCGCCTTCCTCGCCCTCCGCGTTGCCGAGCTCGCGCTGGATCGCCTTCAGCTGCTCGTTGAGGTAATATTCGCGCTGCGTCTTCTCCATCTGGCGCTTGACGCGGCTGCGGATCTTCTTCTCGACCTGGAGCACGCCAAGCTCGCCTTCCATGAAGGCGAACGCCATCTCCAGCCGGCGCGCGGCATCCAGCTCGACCAGCAAAGCCTGCTTGTCGGAGACCTTGATGTTGATGTTGGCAGCGACCGCGTCGGCCAGGCGCGAGGCGTCCTCGATCTGGCCCAGCTGGACCGCGGTCTCGGCCGGCATCTTCTTGTTGAGCCGCGCGTAATTCTCGAACTGCTCGACCACCGAACGCATCAGCGCGCTCGTCTCGGTCGCGCTGGTCTCGACGTCCTCGATCAGCGCGACGGTGGCCGAGAGATGCTCGCCGGCGGTGTCCAGCGTCTCCAGGCTGGCGCGCTGACGGCCCTCGACCAGCACGCGCACGGTGCCGTCGGGCAGCTTCAACAGCTGCAGCACGGTCGCGACGACGCCCAGATCGTACAGCGCATCGCGGTCGGGATCGTCCTCGGCCGGATCGAGCTGCGCGACCAGGAAGATCGACTTGTCCGCCGCCATCGCCGTCTCGAGCGCGGACACCGATTTGTCGCGGCCGACGAACAGGGGCACGATCATCTGCGGGAAGACGACGATGTCGCGCAGCGGCAGGACGGGAAGGGATTCGCTCATTTCTACTCCACAGGCGCGCCCGGGCCGGGCCGGCGCGGCATAGCCTATATTGGAACGCGCGCCGCCGCCATCAAGCAGAGCGAACCCGGCCCGCCCCGACCGCGAACGCCCGCCTTCCGGTGACCGCTTCTAGGCGCGACTGGTTCACATCGCGTCAACCGCGCAGGTGCCGGAAAAGCGGCGATATTGACTTGGACGCGGCGGCCTGACAGCCATGGCGGCGAACGCACGGCGGGCGGGGTGAACCAGCCGGGCGTCGGGGGAGGAAAATCGATGCGGGTTCGGATGGCCGCCGTCCTGGCGGCGGCGCTGGTGCTGGGCGGATGCGCAT
>CAXUMU010000079.1:5356-8035 GCA_964252145.1 uncultured Sphingomonadaceae bacterium | reverse complement strand
CTATGTCGGCAAGGATCTGCAGTCGATGGCGCAGCGGTTCGGCCCGCCGACCACGCACACCCGCCTGCCGAACGGCACGGATCGGTTCCAGTGGGTCGTCGCCTTTCACCGCAACGCGGCCAATTCGGTGCCGCTGACCACCTTCGTGCCGCTGAAGACCGCCTCGCTCCAGCAGCGCAGCGCCGCGGCGCAGGCCGGCGCGATCTTCGGCGGCATGTGCGTCTACACGGTGTTCGCGCGTCAGGACGGGCCGGACGGCGCGTGGAAGGTGGTCGGCTTCCAGCAGCCGCGGATAGACTGCGATTAAGCAATTTCGCCGACTGTTGGCGCAGTTTAACGAATATTCGTATTGCAGGCACGTTCCTAATCCCGGCGGCCACGCTTTTCCTTCTTGAGCCGCGTTTGGCACGCCTCATGCACTCTCCTCTGGCATCGGCAATCGCGCCGATCCGATACACCAGGGGAACCGCCATGATCACCATCCGCACCCGTTCGATCGCCGCGCTGGGCGCGATCGTCGCGACCTTCGTCACCGTCTCCGCCTCGGCTCCGGCGCATGCCGAGCCGGTCACCGCCGCGGTTCATTATGGCGATCTCGATCTCGCCTCGCCCGCCGGCGCCGCCCGCCTGCGCCACCGTATCCACGCCGCCGCCGATCAGGTCTGCGGCCCGCAGGAAGCGCTGTTCCGCGCCCGGATCGCCGATTGCCGCCGCACCGCGATCGCCCGCGCCGAAGCCGCCATCCCCGTCCGGCTGGCGCAGCGCTGACCGCCGCGGTGGCTATCGCGCGGCGCGGCGTTCGCGTTATCCTTCCCGGCGCGTCCGGTTCAAGCCGGACGCCGGGGAGGATCAGGCCGGCGTGACGATCGATAGCTTCCTGAAGGCGGCGGCCACAATGGTCGGCCAGGACCATGTGATCGCCGATGCCGCCGGCCTCGCACCGTTCGCGCGGATCATGCTGCCGCTGCCCGAGGCCGAGCATGCGCCCGCCGGCGTGGTCTCGCCCAAGTCGCCGGAGGAGGTGCAGGCGCTGCTGCGGCTGGCCGGCGAGCACAAGGTGCCGCTGTGGCCCACCTCGACCGGGCGCAATTTCGGCTACGGCACCAGCACCGCCGCGACGCCCGGCCAAGTGATCCTCGACCTGCGCCGGATGAACCGCATCCTGGACGTCGATCCCGTGCTCTGTACCGCATTGGTGGAGCCCGGCGTCACCTACAAGCAGCTGCAGGATCATCTGCGCGCCCGGAAGCTCGACCTGTGGATCGACTTCCCCGCCCCCGGCCCGCTCGTCGGCCCTGTCGGCAACACGCTGGAGCGCGGCGGCGGCACCACCCCGTACGGCGACCATTTCGGCAACAGCTGCGGCTATGAGGTGGTGCTGGCCGACGGCACCGTGCTGCGCACCGGAATGGGCGGCGTGAAGGACACCAGCTCGTGGCAGGCCTATCGCTACGGCTACGGCCCGTTCCTGGACGGCATCTTCACCCAGTCCAACTTCGGCGTCGTCACCAAGATGGGGCTGTGGCTGATGCCCGCGCCCGAGACGCACCGCTCCGGCATGGCGGTGTGGCAGGAGCCGGGCGACATCGCGCGGCTGATCGACGCGCTGCGCCCGCTCCGCTTCGACGGCACGATCGGCAATTTCGGCACGCTGGCCGACTGCAACATAGCGATCGCCGGCGCGATGCGGCGGAGCGACGTCTATACCGGCCCCGGCGCGCTGCCGCTGGAGATAGGGCTGCAGGCGGCGCGCAAGCTGGGTCTCGGCGCGTGGCAATATTTCTTCTCGGTGTATGGCCGCGCCGACCGCGTTGCCTCCGACTGGAAGGTGATCGAGGCGGCGGTGAAGGCGGCGGGCGGCACTGTGGTGCCCGACGTCTACGATCCGATGCAGGTGAACGTGCTGTCGCTCAGGACCTTCTCGCTGCTCAACTGGGTCGGCGGCAACGGGCTCGCCTGGTTCTCGCCGGTCACGCCGATGCGCGGGAGCGATGCGGCGCGGCAGATGGCGATCGCGCGCAAGATCATGGACGCGCACGGCGTGGACTTCATGACCGGCATGACGCTGAACGGGCGCGAGGGGCTGAACGTGATGCCGATGGTGTTCGACCGGACCGACCCGGATTCGACCGCGCGCCACCGCGCCTGCTTCGAGGCGCTGATCGCGGCTTTCGGCACGGCGGGCTACGGCTTCTACCGCACCGGCGTCGGCTTCATGGACCAAGTGGCGGCGGTGCACGGGGAAGCGCAGATCGAGGTCAACCGGCGTATCAAGCGCGCGCTGGACCCTCAGGGCATCCTCGCCCCCGGCAAGTCGGGGATCCGGATATGAGGGCCTGGCTGTTGCTGGCGTCGCTGCTGCCCGCGCCGGCACTGGCGGAAGCCGCCGGGCAGTGGCGCGGGCCGCAGCAGATCTGGGGCGCCGCGTGCGGCTATTGCCACGGCGAGGGCATCGGCCCCGAAATCCGCGGGCTGAAGCTGCCCCCGGAAACGATCGTCGCGACCGCGCGGAACGGCGCGCCGGGCATGCCGGCGTTCCACCCGTCCGAGATCGACGACCGGGAGCTCGCCGCGCTGGCCCGTTGGATCTCCACCGCCCCCACGCCGCCGCCGAAGAAATGACGTTCGTCGGCGAACGGTTGGTAGGTCGTGCACCGCGGCGTCGAGCGCTGTTGCAAC
>CAXUMU010000079.1:0-5346 GCA_964252145.1 uncultured Sphingomonadaceae bacterium | reverse complement strand
GGGTGGGGTTGGGGGGGGGGTTTTTTTGCTCTTATTTTTGGGGGTTGGGGGCGGACCGGGGGCATCGATGGCACGTACTTTACCGGACATCATCTGGCTGATCGACGATCGCAGGGCATGGATCTCCCGTGTCGTGATCGAAATGTCACAGTTCTGACATATTGCGGCGCAGCATGAGGCGCACGCGCATAAACCATTGAACCGTAGCTTTGGGATATCTTAAGCAACGTTACCGTTCGATTCGAGCAGATATACTTTCGATCGGCAGACGATATCGCGATCCGGGGATTTAGCTCCCCGATTGACTTTATTCGTTTGTCCGTGATCGGACGCTATAGTGTGGAGTGCGTATCCGTTACTGTGCGGCGGCAAAGATCGCCGGATGAAAGGAGAGGGTTCCTGGCGTCGTCTCAAGGGGAGCCCAATGCACACCAGATCCATGATTTCGTCCGCCGTGATGGCGATCGCGACGATGCTTGCCACGCAGGCGAACGCACAGGAGCAGATCGCCGCCGCCGCGAGCGCCGATGCCGCCCCGCCCGCGGGCGAGGAGATCATCGTCACCGGCACGCGCGCCAGCGGCATCACCGCCGCCGAGAGCGCCGCGCCGATCAAGGTGCTGGGCGCCGAGATGATCCAGCATGTCGGCCAGCCGAACCTCAACCAGGTGCTGACGCAGCTCGTGCCCTCGTTCACCGCGCAGGCGTTCGGCGGCGACACCGCCAACCTCACGCTCTCGGCGCGGCTGCGCGGACTCAGCCCCAACCACACTTTGGTGCTGGTGAACGGCAAGCGCCGCCACGGCACCGCCAATCTGGCCGTGCTGGGCGGTCCCTACCAGGGCGCCGCCACCGCCGATCTCGACCTGATCTCGCCTTCCTCGATCAAGCGGATCGAAGTGCTGGAGGACGGCGCCGCCGCGCAATATGGCTCGGACGCGATCGCCGGCGTGATCAACATCATCCTGAAGGACGATAGCGAGGGCGTCGACGGCTACGGCACCGCGGGCGAGAATTACTCGGCGGGCGGGCGCACCTATGCCGGCACCGTCCACCTCGCGACCAAGCTGGGCGAGGACGGCTTCGTCAACATCACCGCGTTCCACCGCTATCACGACTTCACCCAGATCGGCGGACTCGACCGGCGCGTCACCGATCCGAGCGGCACGCTGCTGACGACGCTCAGCGCGATCCAGAAGACGCTGTACCCGGGCATCCCCGGCTTTCCCTACGTCAACAAGATCAACGGCGACGCGCAGTCGCGGCTGACCAACCTGCAATATAACGCCGGCTACGATCTGGGCGGCGTCCAGCTCTACGGCTTCGGCACGTACAGCAAGCGCATCGCCAGCGCGTACGAGAATCTGCGCGTGCCGACGCGCGTGTCGCGCACCGTCGCCGGCGTCACCACCTATTTCGATCCGCAGGGCGACACGCCGGTCAACGGCTTCAGCCCGCGCGAAAAGGTGCGCGAGGACGATTATGCCGCGACCGGCGGCCTCAAGGGGGAATTGTCCGGGTTCCGCTACGACCTGAGCTACACCTACGGCCAGGACAAGAACCTGATCTACACGGTCGATAGCGCGAACGCCTCGCTCTACGCCGATACCGGCTTCACCCCGACCAGCTTCTACGACGGATCGTTCAAGGCGACCGAGTGGACGGTCAATGCCGACTTCAGCAAGGAATTCGAGCTGGGCCTGGCCAAGCCGCTGAACGTCGCGTTCGGCGTCGAGCACCGCAACAACGCGTACCAGATCGGATCGGGCGATCCGGGCTCGATCTACAAGGAGGGCGGGCAATCCTATCCGGGCTTCCGCCCGTCGGACGCCGGCCGCCACACGCGCAACAACGAAGCGGTCTATCTCGACGTCGCCGCCTATCCGATCGACGGGCTGAAGCTGGACGGCGCGGTGCGCTACGAGGATTATTCGGACTTCGGCGGCACCACCAACTTCAAGGGCACGGGCCGCTACGATTTCTCCGACACGTTCGCGCTGCGCGGCACCGTCGCCACCGGCTTCCGCGCGCCGACCCTCGCCGAGAGCTATTATTCGGCGACCAACGTCTCGCCCACCTCGGCGTTCGTGCAGCTGCCGGCCAACTCCGCGGCGGCCAAGCTGCTCGGCTTCCAGAACCTGAAGCCCGAAAAGTCGACCAACTTCAGCATCGGCACCGTGCTCCGCCCGGCGCCGCGCCTGACGATCACGCTGGACGCGTACCAGGTGAAGATCCGCAACCGCATCCTGGGCACGGGCTCGCTCTACGGCAGCGGCGGCGGCACGATCGTCATCAATGGCACGACCTATTCGGTCAACTTCCCGAGCGTAACGCAGGCGATCATCGCCAACGGCAACGTGCTGGATCCGACGGTCAGCCAGACCGGCATCAACATCTTCACCAACGGCGGCGACACCCGCACCCGCGGCGTGGACCTGGTGGTCAACTACATCAGCGACTTCGCCGACTACGGCACGATCAACTGGACGGTCTCGGCCAATTACAACAAGACCAAGATCACCAGCCTCGACCTGGCGCCGTCGCAGCTGACGCCGCGCACCGCCGGCGGCGTGCTCGCGCCGACGCCGATCGCCCTGTTCGATCCGGGCGCGCAATCCAACCTGACCACCGCGTCGCCGCGGGTGAAGGTGGTGACCTCCGCCTTCTACACGCTCGACAAATTGTCCGCGACGCTGCGCGGGACGGTGTACGGCAAGAGCTCCAACTTCACGACGCCCAACGGCGCCGACTTCTACAAGCAGAAGATCGGCACCGCGTTCATCGGCGACGTCGAGGTCAACTACAAGCTGACGAGCAACTTCGAGGTGTCGGTGGGCGCCAACAACGTGTTCAACAAGCGGCCGCCCACCGTCGCGCTGGTGCCGGGGACGACCAACTTCACGCTGGTCAACGGCGGCAACGTGCTCGATGCGCCGCTGACGTTCAGCCCCTACGGCATCAACGGCGGCTATTATTACGCGCGCATCAACTTCAACTTCTGATAGCGAAGGGGGGCCGTCCGCGGGTTTGCGGGCGGCCACTCCCCAAAGGAGAAAGACGCCCATGCCACGCCTGACGCCCCTCGTCCTGATCGCCGCAGCCGCCGCCGCGGCGGCCGCTCCCGCCGCCGCCGCCGAGATCGTTCGTCACACCAATCCGCCCCCGGCGATCATTCTGGGCGGCGTCACCATCCCGCCGGGCGCCGAGATCGTGATGCTCTCAGGCCAGCTCGCCTCGCCGATCGATCCGGCCAAGACCGACAGCATCGAGGCGTTCGGCGACACCAAGACGCAGACGATCAGCACGTTCACCAAGATCAAGGCCGCGCTGGCCAAGCTTGGCTATTCGATGTCGGACATCGTCAAGCTCACCGTGTTCGTCGCCGGCGATCCGAAGCTGGGCGGGAAGATGGACTTCACCGGCTTCAACGACGGCTACAAGATGTTCTTCGGCACGCCGGAGAACCCGAACCTGGTGGCCCGCTCGACGGTGCAGGTGGCGGCGCTGGCCGGCCCGAACTTCCTGATCGAGATCGAGGCGACCGCCGCCAAGGCCCCGCCGATGGGGGCGATGAAGAAGAAGTAGGCGCGATGCGGCCGGGCGGCACGTGCCGCCCGGCCAAAATCGTCACGAGACGCGGATCGGCGATCCGTCGTTCCGCGCGCTGCGCTCAGCGGCCTGCGCGCGGCCCTTCTCCAGCGCGGTGGTGTAGCAGCGGGTATAGTCGGCCAGCGGCCGCTGCCAGCTGATATCCCACACGTCGCATACCTTGGCCGCCGCGATGCGGATACGGTGATCCAGCTTCCGGCGACCCTGCTCGCTCGACAGGTTCAGGTCGTGCGTCTGGACTGCCGTCACCTTCGTGATCGCGGTTGCGCCGGCATTGACGTCGATCTGCGACGTGGGCTGGGCCACCGCGGCGGTGGCGCAAGCGGCGGCAAGCACCGCCGCCCCGCGGACGAACGCCCGCGGACCCTGGTTCGATTGTACGCTAGCCATCTCGGTCTCTCCTGCGGATCCGGCGCTTTGGCGCCGTGATCTTGTTCCGACGGAACGGCCGCACGCGGCCCCTCCGTCACGCGACGTCTAGGCCTTCGGGCGGCTCGCCGCAACGTCCGGCGGCTTGCCGGCGGCATCCCGCGGCTGTTAGCCTCGCGCCGACGGGAGTCGCGATCGCCCGGCAGCGACAATCAGATGGAGAGCCTCAAGATGCACGTAGGCATGGCCACCGGCTTCGCGCACCAGCGCGGCGACGCCTATCCGGACGCGCAGTTCATCCGCGAGGAGCTGGACAATTGCGTGCTGGCCGAAGAGCTCGGCTTCGATTCGATCTGGATCACCGAGCATCACTTCACCGATTATTCGATGTCGAACGATCCGCTCCAGCTGCTCAGCTACATCGCCGGCCGCACCCGCCGCATCCGGCTGGGCACGCAGGTGATCGTGGTGCCGTGGCACGAGCCGGTGCGGCTGGCCGAAGGCATCATCAACCTGGACCATATGTCGAACGGCCGCGCGATCCTGGGCTTTGGCCGGGGCCTTGCGCGCCACGAATATCAGGGCCTGCGGATCGACCAGAGCCGCGCGCGCCAGCTCTACGACGAGACGTTGAAGGCGGTGATCCCGGCGCTGGAGACCGGCGTCATCGAGGCGAGCGACCATCTGGAGCAGCCGCGCGTAACGCTGCGCCCCCGCCCCTTGCGCAGCTTCGCCGGGCGCAAGTTCTGCGGCTCGTTCAGCGAAAGCTCGCTGCGCACTGCCGCGGAACTCGGCTTCGGGCGGATGGTGCTGATGCTGCCGCAGAAAGGCGTGCTTGCCGAGCCGGACGACTATAGCGCGGTGTGGAAGGAGGTGCACGGCGCCGACAGCGAGCCGCCGAAGCCGATGGTGTCCGGCCAGTATTTCGTCGACGAAAGCGCCGATCGCGCGCTGGAGATCGGCGCGCGCCACACCGCGCACACGATGCGCGCGGCGATCACCAATTACGAGATGGACAAGGACGTGCTGCAGTTCATCCCGGGCTACGAATCCTACGCCAAGCGCCGCGTGCCGCCGGAGAAGGCGGACGACGTGGTCGAGGCGTTCGGCAAGACGGTGATCTCGGGCACGCCGCAGATGGTGATCGAGCGGCTGGCCGAGCTGAAGGCGCATTACGACCCCCAGGCGTTCTTCCCCCACCTCTATTTCGGCGGCATGGCGCAGGACGAGGCGCTGCGGAACATGCGCATGTTCGCCCGCACCGTTCTGCCCGAGGTGCACAGCTGGGATGCGGCGAGCTCGCTGGACAACGCGTTCATCCGGCTGGCGGCATAACAGATCCTCCCCGAGCTTTCGCTCGGGGAGGGGG
>CAXUMU010000078.1:7563-10769 GCA_964252145.1 uncultured Sphingomonadaceae bacterium | reverse complement strand
TCCGCGGCGGCGCCGCGATGCACGCCGGGGTGTTATTTACTGGTACGTAGTGCACCGAGATCTACGCCACCGCTGACGGCTATGTCGGCCGCGCCGGCTGGACTGGCGGCTACGGCAACCTCGTCGAGCTGGAGCATGGCAAGGGCATCGAGACGCGCTACGGCCATCTCTCCTCGATCCTGGTCCATCCCGGCCAGCAGGTCCGCCGCGGCGACCTGATCGCGCGCATGGGCTCGACCGGCCGCTCCACCGGCAACCATCTCCATTACGAGGTGCGGATCGACGGGCATGCGATCAATCCGATCCCGTTCCTGCAGACCTCCGACTATATCGTCCGTGTCGAGCGCCGCATGGACGGCACGCAGATCGCGATCGGCGGTCCCGACAATTGAGATCATCCCGAACAACGGGAGAGGATGCCTTGGGCCGCCGGCATTGCCGGCGGCCTTTTTCATGCCTATCTCATACGGCATGAGCGAAATCGCGACGATCGACCTGACCCCGTCCGCGGCCAAGCGCGTCGCGTGGATCGCCGAGCGGCAGGGCAGGCCCGCGATCCTGCGGCTAGCGGTGGAAGGCGGCGGCTGTGCCGGTTTCTCCTACCGGTTCGGGCTGGCTGACGCGGTGGATGGCGACGACGTCACCGCGGTGCGCGACGGCGTGACGCTGGTGGTGGATCCGGTCAGCCTGGATCTGGTGCAGGGCTGCGCGGTCGACTTCGTCGAATCGCTGGGCGGCGCCGCGTTCAAGGTGGAGAACCCCAATGCCGCATCGGGCTGCGGCTGCGGATCCAGCTTCTCGGTCTGACTTCCCGTCCACGTCATGCCAGCGAAGGCTGGCATCTCGGGGAAGGGATCGCGACGTTCGGCAAGATCCCAGCTTTCGCTGGGATGACGTTTCCAAGTTGGGCGCGCTCGCCTAAACGCTCCCCATGAAGATCGCGACCTATAACGTGAACGGCATCCGCTCGCGCCTGCCGCGGCTGCTGGAGTGGCTGGAGGAGGCGGCGCCCGACGTCGTTTGCCTGCAGGAAACCAAGATCACCGACGATATCTTCCCCGTGCTGGAATTGCAGGCGGCCGGCTACGGCGCGGTGTGGCACGGGCAGAAGGGGTTCAACGGCGTCGCGATCCTCGCCAGGGGCAGCGATCCGGTCGAGACGCAGCGCGGCCTGCCCGGCGACCCCGACGACGCCCACAGCCGCTATATCGAGGCGGAAGTGGAGGGCGTGATCGTCGGATCGATCTACCTGCCCAACGGCAATCCGCAGCCCGGCCCCAAATATGATTACAAGCTCGCCTGGATGGAGCGGCTGATCGCGCGTGCGGCCGATCTGTTCGCCGGCGAACGGCCGGTGGTGCTGGCCGGCGACTATAACGTCATTCCCACCGACGCGAAGGACGACGTGTTCTCCGCGCAGGCGATGGCGTCGGACGCGCTGATGCAGCCGGGCAGCCGATCCGCCTTCCGCCGCCTGCTCCACCAAGGCTGGACCGACGCGATCCGCGCGCGCCACCCGCGCGGGCCCATCTATACCTTCTGGGACTATCAGGCCGGCTGCTGGCAGCGCGACGCCGGTTTCCGCATCGATCACCTGCTGCTGAGCCCCGCCGCCGCCGACCGGCTGGTCGATGCCGGCGTCGACAAGGCGGCGCGCGGCAAGGACAAGGCCAGCGATCATGCGCCGACATGGATAAGACTGCGCTAAAGTCAATCCGTTCCTGTTCTGTTCACCTAGGAAACGCTGCCGCATTGGCTACATTTGGCTCCGGTCGAAGGAGCAGCCATGCAGGTCAATACGCGCGAGGCGATCTTACGGGCTTTCAAGCTGCGTCAGAAGTTCGGCAGTTGGGAAGAGGTGGAGCGCGCGGGTAATGCGACCAGGCATTCGCTCGAGGCGCTCGTCGGCGAACCCCTTGACGATCCGGCACCGAGAGGCAATTCTCAGGCCGAATGAATTTCAGCCTATCGGTCCTTCTGACGATCCTGTTTCTGTCGCCGGGATTTGCGGGCTATTTCGGACTGACGCTCTCCATTCGGGAGCGGTCGATACGGCGACCCGCTCCGGCCCCCAACTCGCTGATATTCCTGGTTCTCGTGCTGCTCTGCGCGTTGCTCGCGCATTCGGCAGCGCTGATCCTGTTCGCCGTTCAGGATCTCGCCTGCGCCCACGAGCGATGCTTCGCGATCGGTTTCGATCCTGACGCCTACGCGACGCTGGCGCGATTGCTGGCCCGGGATCACCCCGAGATACGTTCCGCCACCATTCTCTACGAACTGCTGTCGCTGCTCGTGCTGTGCGCGATCAGCTTTCGCCTGGCCGAGGTATGGACCACGCGCGATCTGCGCCGGGGCGATCGTTCTTACGTGGCGGCGCTGCGCTATCGATGGCTCGGCCCGTATGTGCGGGACGTGCGTGGCCGCGAAGGCGCCATCACCGCTTATGTGCTGACGAAGATGCGCCACGACGGCATGGCGATCGGCTATCGCGGCATCGTCAACGAAGTCAGCCTGGATGCCGAAGGCGAGCTGAATTCGATCACTTTGTTCGCCGTGGAACGGTTCGGGCTGATGTTGGGGATGACTGGCGCGCCGGAGCAGCGAACGTTGGTGCTCAGCGGCTTGCTGGGGCTCGTCCACATTCCCGGTCGTGAGATCGAGAATGTCGCCCTGACGGCGTTCTCGCTCACCGAGGCGGAGGCGGCGGAGCCGGCCGAGCCGCAGGGCCGGACGGAAGGGAACTGACCGATGTACGTCACCGGCTTCGTCATCCCCGTGCCGGAGCAGCGCAAGGCGGACTATCTGCGCTGGGCGGAGCTGAGCGCCGAGATCCTGAAGGATTATGGCTGCATCGAGATCGTCGAGGCGTGGGAGGACGACATCCGCGACGGCAAGCTGACCGATTTCCGCCGCGCGGTGCAGGCGGAGCCGGGCGAGAAGATCGTGTTCTGCTGGAAGATCTGGCCCGACAAAGCGAGCCTGGAGGCCGGCGAGGCGCGGCTGCACGAAGACCCGCGGCTGGACAATTCGGGCGAACCGCCGTTCGACGCGCGCCGGCTGGTGCTGGGATGTTTCGAGACGATGTTCACCTTCGGGCGGGGGTGAACGAAGCTTCCCTCGGTGTTGTCCTACAGCGCCTTGTCGTACACCCGGTAGGTCTTGTTGATCCGCGCGTCGATCGTCTCGGCGATCGAGCGCATGCCCTG
>CAXUMU010000078.1:297-7463 GCA_964252145.1 uncultured Sphingomonadaceae bacterium | reverse complement strand
GGTAGGTCTTGTTGATCCGCGCGTCGATCGTCTCGGCGATCGAGCGCATGCCCTGATTGTCCTCCAGGATCCAGCCGATCTCGCTGCGCGTGGCGCCGTAATCGGCGACGGAGGCGCGGCGGATATATTCGATCATGATGAAGGCCAGCTGGCTGGCCAGCCGCGTCGCCTGCAGCCGCTTGACCACACCCATCAGCGGCACGCGCATCGTGCGCACCTTCGGCTTGCGTAAGCGCCACAGCAGCTTGAGGAAACCGAACGGAAACAGCTTGCCGTTAAGGTCCTTGGTCAGCTCGTTCAGGTCGGGCAGCGTCATCATGAACGCGACCGGCACGCCCTCCACCTCGGCGACCATGATCAGGTCCTCGAACACGATCGGCTTCAGTTTCTTGCCGGCATAGGCGATCTCGGCGTCGGTCAGCGGCACATAGCCCCAATTGTCCGACCAGGCATCGTTCAGGATGTTGAGGATCAGCGTCGCTTCGGCAGCGAACTTCGACTTGTCGACCTTGCGCACGGTGATCCGCGCATTGCGCTCGCCGCTCGCAACGATCCGCTCCACCAGCGGCGGCATGCCCTTGGTGATGTCCAGATCGTAGCAGTAGAGATCCTTGATGCCCGTATAGCCGGCCGCCTCGACCCAGCCCTGATATTGCGGCAGATGGTGGCCCATCATCACCGTCGGCGGATGGTCGAAGCCCTGCACCAGCAGCCCCGGCTCGTCCCAGACCGACAGGCTCATCGGCCCGACCGAGCGGGTCATGCCCTGGCCGCGCAGCCATCCTTCCGCCTTGGCGATCAGCGCGGACGCGACCTCGGCATCCTCCGCCTCGAACATGCCCCACTGGCCGGTGCCGGGGCCGCCGCCCTGATCCGCCGGCATCGCCAGCACCAGCCGGTCGACCTGTGCGGAGATCCGCCCGACCGGCTTACCGCCGCGCTCGGCAAGGTAGAACACCGCCTCGGCATGCTCGAACCAGGGGTTCTTCTTGGGGCTGATCAGGCCGTGGACCTCGTCCTTCAGCGGCGGCACCCAATTGGGGTCGTTCGCGTACAGCCGGAACGGCAGGTCGACGAAGGCGCGGCGGTCGGCGGCGGTCTCGACCGGCCGGATCACGAGCGGTTCTGCCACAGACTCAGCCCTGGACGCGGGTGCGGGCGCGCGGATGGCCGGAGGCGACGCCGCCGGACAGCTCGGCCACCCACGGATAGGTCTTGGCCACCTCCTCGGTATAGCCGAGGTTGAACACGGTGGGACTGCGCTCCTTGCGCAGGCGGCGATCGTAATAAGTGCCGAGCAGGCGGTCCGGCAGATAGTTGGTGATGCCGTAATTGCCGTTCTCGTCGAAGAAATGATGCTCCATGTGGAGCTTCTTCATCCGCGCGATCGCCTTGATCTTGGGCTTGAACGCGAGATGCTGGATGCAGTGGATGAACTCGTAATAGCAGGTGATCAGCAGTCCGGCCGCGAACGCCGCGGCGGCACCGCCGATCCCGCCGAACGCGTAGCCGACCGGGAGCGTCGCGATGCCGATCGTGGGCAGCGTGGTGTGGAGCGCGCCGAACAGCACCTCCAGGTGATTGGGATCCTGGTGGTGATCGTAATGGATCCGCTTCCACGTCGCGGCGAAGGCAGGCAGCTTGTACATCCAGCGGCCGTGCAGCACCCAGCGGTGCAGGCCGTACCAGACCGCGGGATACACCAGGATCGCCGCCGCGATCGACGCGATCGTGGGCAGCGGCGCGGTCGGCGCCCAAGCGAACACGGCCACGCTGATCGCTGCCAGCGTGAGATAGCTGACGATCGTATAGTGCTGGAAATAGGCGACAACCAGCTCGCGCAGGGTCATGCGGTCGAGATAGTGGGCGCGGTTCCAGAAGCCCTGCTTGGGGGCGGCGAGCGTCTTCACGGGGGCGTCCTTCGGCATCGACGGGATATGGGGCACAGCCGATGGCGGCGCAATGCGGCGTTTTTGGGACGGCCGGATGAACTTGGCGTCAGGGCGGGAACGGCCGCGTCGGCCGCTCCCGCTCCCCGGACGGCGGCGCCTAGCGATAGCGCCAGCCGCCGTGCCAGCGCTCGCGGTGCCAGTAATAGCGGCGCCCGTCCCAATAGCCGCGGCCAGGGTAGAAGCTGCCGACGACCACCGGGCCGCCGACCACGACCGGCCCGCCGCGATTGGGGCGGCAGCCGCCATAGGGGCCGCGGTGGAAGCCCGGGCCGCAGCCCTGGCGCGCCTCGGCCGGGGCAACCGCGGTCAGCGCCGTTCCGGCGGCGATGGCGAGCAGAAGGATCTTTTTCATGATGTCCTCTCGTTGGTTGACCCGTCGGCGCGCGGTGACGCGCCGACAGGTGGTTGAACGCAGGACCGCGACACATTCCGTCGCCGCCGAAACGATTTTATTCCTCGGTGCGGATCAGTACCGCCTCGCCGATCAGCAGGAACAGCACGAACGGCGCCCAGGCGGCGAGCAGAGGCGGGTAGGCGCCCAGATTGCCCATCGCGAGCGCGAAATTGTCCGCGACGAAATAGGTGAAGCCCAGCGCCATGCCGATCACCGCGCGGATGAAGAGGCGGCCGGAGCGTGCGAGCCCGAACGCGGCGACGCCGGCCAGCAACGGCATCAGCACGGCCGATAGAGGGCCCGAGAGCTTGTGCCACAAGCCTGCCTCCAGCGGCCCGGTCGGGCGGCCGGCGGCCTGCAGCTCGGCGATGTCGGCGCGCAGCGTGCCGAACGAATGCTCGTCGGCATCCACGTCCGCCAAGGTGAAGCGGTCGGGCGCGATGCCCCGGCCGATCAGGATCGGCGCAGGCGCCGCGGTCTTGTCGGTCGCCAGCGCGAAGCGGCTCGCTCGGTCGAGCAGCCAGCCGCCGTTCGCCTGCCGTCCGGCGGGGGCGGAGATGATCGCCTGCAGCGTGCCGCCGGTGCGATCGTACAGCGTGACGCCGCTCAGCACGACGCGCGCGCCCCTGCCGGTCACCTGATCGACGTGGATCAGGTCGTCGCCGTCGCGTACCCAGACGTGGGTCGCGATGCCGCGGTCCTTGGGGAGCGGGCCGTAGCTCGCATTCTGCCAGGCGGTGAGCGTGCCGGTGGCGCGGGTGACGACGCGCTCGTTGAACAGGAACGAGACGGCCGCGACGCCGATGCTCGCGACGATCAGCGGCGCCAGGATCTGGTGCGCGGAGATGCCCGCCGCCTTCATCGAGATGATCTCGCTATTCTGGTTCAGCGTCGCCAGCGTGATCAGCGTGCCCAGCAGGACGGAGAAGGGCAGGAAGCGCGCGGTGATCTGCGGCGCGCGCAGCGCGACATAATGCCACAGCTGCGCGTCGCCATTGCCGGGATAGGCCAGGATGCTGCCCGATTCGCCCAGCAGGTCGAGCGCCTGGAGTACCACCACCAGCGCCGCCAGCACCGCGAGCGAGCGCACCAGGAACACGCGCGCCATGTACAGCGTGATCGTGCGCGAGGCGAAGAAGCTCATGTTCATGCGGCGATCGCCTGCCCGGGGCGGCGCGGGCGCAGCTTGCGCCGGATGAACGCGCTCGTCTTGGCGGCGACGCGTTCCAGCGCGCCGATCGGCTGACCGCCGGGCACGTGCGCGAGCGTGCGGTACATCCACCAGCTCAAGCCGGCGAACAGCAGGAACGGCACCCAGAGCGCGATCACCGGATCCACCTTGCCGCGCCCGCCCAGCGCTTCGGCATATTCGTTGATCTTGTGCTGCGTCACGATCAGCACGATCGACAGGAACACGCCCAGCGCCGACGAGGAACGCTTGGGCGGGACGGCGAGACTCACCGCGAGCAGCGGCAGGATGAACATCGTCGCCACCTCGACCAGGCGGAAATGGAAATTGGCGCGGTAGGCGGCGCGGGTCTTGGGCGGGGTGCCGCGCTGCCAGGCGACCTTCACCAGTTCGGGCATCGTCAGTTCGGCATCGCGGCCGCCGCGCTGGCGGAATGCCTCGTTCTGCGGCAGGTCGATCGGCAGGTCGTGGCTGACGAAGCTCAGCACGCGCGGCGAGGCGAAGCCGGGCTGGTTGTTGACCAGCACGCCCTGCTGCAGGCGGAAGATGATCGTGTTCGGATCGTCGGTCGCGAGGAACTGGCCGTGCTCGGCGGTGACCGCGATCGACTTGCCGTCGCGCGCTTCGCTCCGCACGAAGATGCCCGAGAGCTCGCGCCCGCCGTCGCGGCTGCGCTCGACCCGCAACGTCATCCGCGCGCCGAGCTTGGAGAATTCGCCCACCTTGATCGATGCGCCAAGCGCGCCGGAACGCAGCTCGAACCGCAGCCCCTCATAGGCATAGCGCGCATAAGGCTGGACGAAGCCGACGATCGCCAGGTTCGCGATCGCCAGCGCCCCGGCATAGAAATAGGGCACGCGCAGAAGCCGCCCGTAGCCGAGGCCGATCGCGCGCAGCACGTCCAGTTCCGAGGAGAGCGCCAGCTTGCGGAACGCCAGCAGGATCCCAAGCATGAGGCCGATCGGAATGCCGAGCGAGAGATATTCCGGAATGAGATTGGCGAGCATGCGCCACACGACGCTGACCGGGCCGCCTTCCTGCGCCACGAAGTCGAACAGGCGCAGCATCTTGTCGAGGATCAGGAGCATGGCGGCGACGATCAGCGTGCCGATCAGCGGCACCGCGATCAGGCGGGCGAGATAGCGGTCGGTGAGGCTGCCATTTCTCAAGATTAGGACGCCTCATCACCATGTTTTGGCCGCAAACGAAGCCGACTTAGCCGGTGTGGGCGCAGCGTATAGCCGTCGGGAGTCGCGTGGTCATGTCGAAACTGCTGGGTGCCATTTCCTCGTTCGCGCTGGCGCTGATCGCGCCGGCCGCGGGCGCGCAGGCGATGGCGCTCGGGCCGGAGGCGGCCGCCTGCCGCGCGGGCGCCGATGCGCCGGCGGTGCTGGTGCGGGTGGAGGGCTTCAAGGCGCATACCGGCATGCTGCGCGTGCAGGTCTATGGCGGCGATCCGGCCGATTTCCTCGCCAAGGGGC
This sequence comes from uncultured Sphingomonadaceae bacterium, assembly GCA_964252145.1. GTDB lineage: Bacteria > Pseudomonadota > Alphaproteobacteria > Sphingomonadales > Sphingomonadaceae > JAQGLK01. The sequence continues at coordinate 2,447 of CAXUMU010000078.1, read as the reverse complement.
GCAAGCTGAAGCGGGTCGAGCTGCCGGTGACGCCCGGCGGGCCGATGGACGTGTGCGTCGCGCTGCCGAAGCCCGGCAATTATGCGATCGCGGTGCGCCACGACATCGACGGCAGCGGCAAATCGGGCTGGAACGACGGCGGCGGCTTCTCGCGCAATCCGCGCATCTCGCTCATCTCGCTGAAGCCGCGCTATCAGGATGTGGTGATCGGCGTCGGCCCCGCGCCGAGGGCGATCGAGGTGGTGCTGAACTATCGCCAGGGCCTCTCGATCGGCCCGGTTACGGGAAGCTGATGGCTCGCGTCGCGCTCCTGTCCAATCCGCGCTCCAGCGGCAACCGCGCGCAGCTGCCGCGGGTGCGCAGCTTCTGCGCGCGGCATTCCGACATCTTCCATTACGAGGTCGAGGACGTCAGCCAGATCGGCGAGGCGATGCGCACGATCGCGCGCGTGCAGCCGGCGGTGCTGGTGATCAACGGCGGCGACGGCACGGTGCAGACCGCGCTGACCGAAATGTATCATGGCGGCCATTTCGGCGCGACGCCGCCGCCGGTCGCCGTGCTGCCCAACGGGAAGACCAACCTGATCGCGCTGGACCTGGGCGCCGCCGGCGACCCGCTGATCGCGCTGGAGCGGGTGATGGAGCTCGCCCAAAGCGGGCTGGAAGAGCATATCGTGGCGCGCGAGCTGATCTCGATGTCGCACGGCGAATCCGGCGGGCGGCCGGTGATCGGCATGTTCCTGGGCGGCGGCGGGCTGGCGGACTCCATCCTGTTCTGCCGCCACAAGGTGTACCCGCTGGGGCTGCCCAACGGGTTCAGCCATGCGCTCACCGCCTTCGCGGTCGTGCTGTCGCTAATCTTCGGCATCCGCGCGGCGTTCCTGCCGCCCCGGCCCAGCATGGTGAAGGTGTCGCTGCTGCGGCAGGGCCAGCTGCAGGGTCGCTTCTCGCTGCTGATCGTGACCACGCTGGAGCGGATGCTGCTGGGCAGCACGACCGAGAAGCGTGCCGCCTCCGACGGGCTGCTGAAGCTGATGCTGGTCGATCACCGCCCGCTCGCGCTGGTCGGTGCGATCGCGGCGGGCGTGTTCGGCGTGCTGGGCCGGCGGCGGATGACCGGCGTGCATGTCGAGCGCGGCGACGAGATCCGGATCGAGGGCCAGCGGCCGAGCGTGGTGCTGGACGGCGAGATCTTCCGGGCGTCCGAAGGCGGCGCGATCGTGCTCACGCCGACCGCGCCGATGCCCTTCCTGCGCCTCGCCGCCTGAGCGGCACGATGACCGAGCCGCTCGAGGCGCTGGTCGCCGCCGAGCTGGCGGAGCCGGTCGATCCGCGCGTCACCCGGCTTTCCGAGGCGATCGCGCTGCCGCACGGGGCGGCGGCGTCGGCGGTTTTGTTCTACGGATCGTGCCTGCGCGCGGGCACGCTCGACGGGCTGATGCTCGATTTCTACCTGATCGTGTCCGATTATCGTGCCGCCTATCCGGGCGCGGGTCTGGCGGCGGCCAACCGGCTGCTGCCGCCCAACGTGTTCCCGTTCGAAGCGGACGGGCTGGCGGCCAAATATGCCGTGCTGAGCGAGGCGGACTTCACCCGGCTCGCCTCGTCCGCGACGCGCAACGTGGCGGTATGGGCGCGTTTCGCGCAGCCTTCGCGGCTCGTGTGGGCGGCCAACTCCGTCGCGCGGCGGCGCGCGGTGGCGGCGGTGGCGGGGGCGGCGCCCGCGCTGATCGCGGCGGCGCGGCCGCTGCTGCCCGACAGCGTGGATGCGCTGGAGATGTGGCGCGCGGCGTTCGCGCTGACCTATTCCGCCGAACTGCGCGCCGAACGGGGCGGGCGCGCCGGCTCGGTCGTCGCCGCCGATCCGGAACGCTACCGCCGCTTCACCGCGCCAGTGTTGATGGCGGCGGGCGAGGCGGCGACGATCGGCCGCGACGGAACGGTGCTGTTCGCGCGCGCAATCTCTCCCCCCGAGCGGCGGCGGGGCGTGCGGGCGTGGCGGCTGCGGCGGATCGAGGGCCAAGTCCGCGGACTCGCGCGCATGGTGGAGCGGGATCGCTATTGCATCGATATCATGACGCAGATCGCCGCCGTGCGCGCTGCGCTGCGCCGGGCCGAAGAGGAATTGCTCGAAGACCACGTTGCGCACTG
>CAXUMU010000078.1:0-287 GCA_964252145.1 uncultured Sphingomonadaceae bacterium | reverse complement strand
CCGTCACGCCGGGACGGCAATCGCGATCCGCCCGTGGCAGCGGCGCTGGCCGATATTGGGCGCGATCAGCCTGCTGCCAAGGCTATGGCGCAAGGGTGCGGTGCGTTAAGCAGCGATCCGGCACCCGCTTCCGATCATGGACGTCACTCCGGCCTTGAGCCGGGGTCCCGCTATGCTCGGCTGGCCAGACGAGGATACTCTACAGGTGGTCCCAATCTGGGTCGACGCCTTCGTCTCGCAAACACGGTCCGATCGCAGCGGGACCCCGGGTCAAGCCCGGGGTGACG
>CAXUMU010000077.1:0-10775 GCA_964252145.1 uncultured Sphingomonadaceae bacterium | reverse complement strand
CCTTGAATCAGAACCTCACCCCTATGGGAATCCCAAGAGTCCACACCGCCTAGAGTGCGATGACATTTCGTTGAACCATCCCCCGACCCGTTTGTGTCGAGCGTAGTCGAGACACGATCGAAGCGGGTGCAGGTGTCTCGACTTCGCTCGACACAAACGGGATAGGCCAGTCTGAAGTCATCCCGCTCTAGTCTAGGCGTCGCGACGGCGCAGGCGATCAACGCCCGATACGCCGGCCGCTGCGACATGCTCGCGGTGGAGCGGGCGACCGCTGATCAGGTCCGGGCGTGGCGAAAGCCTGCCAAGGATTACGGCACCTGCATCTTTGCGATCGGGTCCAACGACGCACCCGACGGCGCGTTGGCGCGGAAGCTGATCGCCATCCGCCGAACGATCGCCACCAAACGGGTCATCTGGCTTCTGCCCTATTCGAGACCCCGTGCCTACGTCGTCAACGCCGTCGCGATTGCGTTCGGCGACGAGAGCCTCGATCTCACTAGGTTTGGGAGTAAGGACGGGATCCACCCGAACCGGTATGGCGAGGTGGCAGCGACGCTTCTGAAGTGACCCACCAGCTCGGTGCCCCTAAGCGATGACCGAGCAGCAGCAAACCTAATCCGGAACACATGCGCAGGAAGCGTACCGAGCTTCGGAGGGTTTGCAGAAGGGAATTTCTACTCACACGCTCCGCCGAGCATCCGAGACGCATCAGAAGCGATTCGTGGAAGGTCGCGGTACGACGAGGGGTCCGGCACGTCGTCAAGCTCTGGCAGTTCGCGGCGGCGTTCGATTCGCAAGCTCACTTCCTGTGCTACCGCACAGCCGTCGAAGGCGCACGCCGACTTGGGCCGCCAACGGAGCGATGGTGGGCCCCGGTTGCGCATCAGGAAAAAGGTGGAGGCGCCGAGCAGCGATGTTTGGAATTCGCGGAGCGACTGGAAGTCCAGCAGATGGCACAGTTCAAAAACGTGACCGGACGCGCCGCCGCCGTCGGTGTGATGGCGTTCGATCGCTAGCTCGGCGGTCTACCAGAGAACGAATACTTCACCTCATGTGATATGTCGGACCATCAAGATTTCATCGAAATATTTACCATCAATTTTGAGAGCGCCCGGTTCCAAGCCATAAGCTTCAAATCCAGCCCTTTCATATAGGCGGGATGCCGTTATATTCGACGCGGCGACGGTCAGCTTGATCTGTTCGACGAGGGGCGTTGCATGCTCAACGACGCGGGCTACGAGAGCCGTGCCCAGCCCTGCCTGCCTAGCTGAAGGACGGACATACATACCCCATAGCTTACCCTTGTGCTCGGATTTAAGGCCTGCCTGAACAAAGAACCCAACAACGCCATCAAAGTCATCCGATCCGATCCTGCTGGCTCCGAAAACCACGCTTGTTGAAAGGCGCTCCGCATAGAGGGATACGGACCATTCCGCCTCTTCTTCAAATGCCGCACCAAATGCTTCTGGACAAAGACGGAGACCCTCAAGTCGGATCGCGCGAAAACGCTCAGCGTCAATGGCTCTGAGTTGTCTTACGCCATATTGAGCATCAGGTTGTCCATCGCGGATTTGAGGTATGTTAGACATGTCGCAAATACCTTCGCGATGAATGGCTGCTATCTAGAAATGCCAATCACAAAATTGTTTGGTCGGTTCCGCTGCGTCCGCTCGGGCGTCGGAAACAGCTGCTTCCCGACCCCAAGAGCGCCAGCGTATATCTGTGCCCGTTTTGCGTGACGCCCCCAAGCCACTAACTCGCCGACTTGGAAGAATCTTGGTCAACGTCCGTACTGATGGCCGCGGGAAGCACAGGAGGGACAGAGGCGTTGCCAGCCGCGCCTGATTGCCGCCCAGGATGATGACGAAGCGAGCCTGCTACCCTCCAATGCCTGCCGCCGGCCTGGACCAACTCGCTATCCGCGACGCGAGCATGCCCAAAAAAATGGCGCCGGCCAGGCAGACTACGGCCACGCACGCGAGCACAGCGTCGCGCCCGTTCCTCTCGGCCGCGGCACCCACCTCGGCCGCCACGATAGACGCGAGAGCATAGCTGCTGAGCCACAGACCAAGAAAGAGACCTCGATACCGCGCCGGTGCCAAGCGGCTGACGAGGCTCATCCCGACTGGCTGAACCAGCACTTCGGAGAGGGAGATCAGGAGAAGCGATCCAAGGATCCAGCGCAGAGGAACGAGCTGCGGCCCCGAATGGGTCCCGGCCTCTAATGTGATCACCGCAAAGGCTAAACCGATACAAACGAACGCGAGGGCGAATTTGTGGGCCTCCGCCGGCCGGAAGCCAAGCCTCGCTGAGGCCACCCATCCGCGCCCGACGATTGCCACCAATGGCAGCAGAAGCAGACTCTCGAGAGACGTGATCCATATGGTCGGAACGTTCCAGCCGAGCACGGAACGGTCCACCCGCCCCTCAATGAAGAGAGACATGAGACCGAAGATCTGCGCGAACGCCACGCTGTAGAGAATGTAGAACGCCATCAATACGAGGACAGCGGAGAAAGGCCTCGACGCTCTGGACGATACGCCTTCCTGGCGCCGGACGGACCAGTCCGGCGCCGATCGAATGCGCGCAATTCCTATCAGCGGCAGGATGAATGCTGTCAGGAGGGCGGCGGACGCGAAGCCGATCGACCAGCCGAACCGGTCGGCGAGTCCCCCACCAACAAATCCGGCGAGAAATGACCCGACATTCAAGCTCGCCCACGCAAAACCGAATGCACGTTCAGCCCTGTGATCGTCACCCTCGAACTCACTTCCGACCAGCGTCAGAATGCCTGGCTTGAACAGGCCGGTCCCACACGCTGCCAAGATCAGCGAAGCGATCAGGCCGACTGGGCCATGGGTCCCTTGATACAACAGACTTTCTAGTGAGAGCGTGCCCAGTCCCGCGGCCATCGACGAAGCGCCGAGTCCCATTAGAACACGGGTCGAGCCGAACCTCGCCAATACAAGTCCACCGAGGACCGGCGTGCAGTATGACGCCGCCGCATAGAGCCCGAACACGTGCAGGGCATCCGCGTGACTGTACGCGAGCCCGCCGCTCGCAGTCGACGAAGACAGGAAGAGGACGAGCATCCAGAGCAACGAATACTGCCCGATACCGAAAAGCGCGTACATCATGTAGATTGTAAGGGCCGGGCCACGCCGATGGTGATGCACCGAGGCCACTCCGCCGGGTTCTCTCATGACGGCCCCCGCAGCGCCGGGGTATCTCTCGGATGATCACTAGGCTCGACGTGACGGACGACAAGCGCGCCATCCTCGCATGTGGACCTCGCGCACTCCACGTGACGGCGAGCGCTGGCTTCGCTTGGCTTTGCCGCGACATCGGACCAGACGCCGACCGCCAACGCCGCCAAGTTCAAATTTCCCACTCGAGGTTGCCGCTGACGGCGATCAACTCTCCGGTCACCCGCGCGCCTGCGACAGAAGCGAGGAACAGCGCCATTGCGGCGACCTCCTCAAGTTCCGTGCGCGCTCGCAGCGAAATCATCGACAGCAGGTCGCGCTCGACTTCGCGTGCCGTGCGTCCCTCGGCTTCGGCTCGACGCGCGACGATCCCATCCATGCGCGCGTTATTGAGCACGCCGGGCAGGAGGGCATTGCACCGGATGCCGTAGGGACCGAGCTCCCTCGCGGCGTTTAGGGTCATCCCCTCGACCGCGAACTTCGAGGCGATGTAGGGCGTCCGCAGCGGGAGCCGGGTGCGGGTGGAGGCGCTTGAAATGTTGATGATAGACCCGCCGCCAGCCTTCTTCATCTGCTCGACAGCGGCCTGCATGCAGAGAAAGGTGCCCGTAACGTTCACCCGAAGGCACTCCTCCCAATCGGCCAAACTGATCATCTCGATCGCCGCGCTGGGCCCACCGATGCCCACGTTGTTGATCAGCGCGCCGATCGGACCGAGACGGGTTTGCGCCTCGCGAAAAAGGCGCCGGACGTCATCGCCGCGCCCCACGTCCGCGACGGTTGCCGAGATGGAAGGATGTTCCGCCACGAAGTTCGAGACGGCCACGGCGTTAAGGTCGCAGACGTGGACCTGCCAACCCGCCTCCAGGAACGCGAGGGCGATGGCCCGGCCGAGGCCATCGACCCCTCCGGTGACCAGAACGGTGTCACGCCCGGCCACCTACTCGGCCGCCATCGCGCGAGTGACGCTGAGGCTTCTCGACCGCATCAGTCCTTGCCCGTCCTCAGCGTCAGCCGCTGCGCCGCCTGCCTGAAATCCTCAGGGATCGACATGCTGCTACGCGCCGTCAGGTCGAAGAACACCGAGGTCGACTCGCAGGTGCCGCGGACCAGCCCGTCCTGCCCGCGCATCTCGTGGCAACTGACGAACGACTTCGTGCCGAGTCGGCGAAAGCCGCTTCGAATGAGAAAGAGGTCGCCCAACCTCACCTCAGCCGAATAGGTCATCGAGACCGCTACATCCACGATCCCGATTCCGGTCGCCGGACCGCCCCTAAAACCGCAGTGATTGAGGAGGTGCAGGTTGGCGTCGTCGTAGAAACCTTGAAGGAAGCGCGTGTTCACGTGCCCGTTCGCGTCGCAAATCCAGGGATGGGCGACCTGCCGCCCGGTGTCGACTGGGAATATGTCAGAATCCGACATTGTCGCCGCCCTTGAGCGCCAGCATCTCGCGCGCTTCCGCCGGCGTGGCGACCTTATGTCCCAGCGCCTCGATGATCGTGCGTATCCTAGTAACCTGTTCGGCGTTGGACTGCGCAAGTTGGCCCCGACCGATGAACAAGCTGTCCTCAAGGCCGACCCGCACGTTGCCGCCCAGCAGAACGCTCTGGGTGCAGAACGGGATCTGACTTTTGCCGGCAGCGAAGGCGGACAGATAATAATCGTCGCCGAAGAGACTGTCCGCCACCGTCGTCATGTGGGCCAGATTGCGGACATCGGCGCCGATGCCGCCGAGCACCCCAAATACCCCCTGAATGAAGAACGGCGGCTTTGCCAGCCCGCGATCGGCGAAATGGGCCAGGGTGTAGAGGTGGCCGATATCGTAGCATTCATATTCGAAGCGGGTGCCGAACGCCTCACCTATCTCGCGCAGAATGCGCTCGATGTAATGATTAGTGTTGTACATGACGCGATCGTAGGAGCCGTCGACGTAGGACTTCTCCCACTCGTGCTTCCACTCGGTTACGCGCCTACCCGCGGCCGAATAGTCGAATATCAGCGGTCCCATGTTGAGCGAGCAAACCTCCGGCCTCGCCGCTTTGCCCGCCTCCATCCGCTCGTCGAGCGTCATGAGGTGGCTTCCACCGGTCGTAATGTTGATGACCGCGTCCGTCGCCTGCTTGATCCGCGGCAGGAACTCCATGAAATGGTCGGCGCGCGGCGACGGCCTGCCGTCGGGGAAGCGCGCATGCAGGTGGATTATCGCAGCCCCCGCCTCAACGGCCTCGATCGAGGCGGCGGCGATCTCGTCCGAGGTCACCGGCAGATGCGGCGACATCGACGGAGTGTGTATCGACCCGGTCGGCGCGCAAGTGATGATTATCTTGTCCGCCCGCTTCATGCCGATCTCCCCTTCGCCTATCCCGCTCCGTCGCGGAGCTCTCCCGCCAAGACCGGGCCGGCGCCGGTCCCGGCGCGCCGAGCATCGATCACCGTCGACTGAGAACCTCTGCCTTGGATGCCGGCCGCTCGACGGACCCGTTTGGATGTAGGACGGCAGCAGCATTCCACTCCGGCACGGATGCGAGGATCGCCTTCCGCGGCGGTAACGGCACTTCAGTCTGCGCCCGCATGGTTCCCGCCGTGCTCCACGAAGTCTCTCCACGCGATCGTATTGACCCTCCGCCCTGATACGTCTAGCACCTTGTAGGTGCACGAGTGAGGCCAAGAAAGCATCGGGGGAAAGCTGGAACTTCGGCAACTTCGCTACTTCGTTATGGTCGTGCGCGAAGGCGGATTTCGCCGCGCGGCCGACAGGCTGCACATCGCGCAGCCTGCAGTGGGTCGCCAGATCGCCGCACTCGAGAGGGAGCTCGGCACCACTCTGCTGCGTCGGACTCCGCGAGGCGTGGAACCGACCGAGGCTGGCGGCGAACTGCTAGTGCATGCTACTGCTTGGCTGAGCGAGATCGAGCGGACGAAGTCCGAGCTCCGTGAAGTGGGTGACGGCCGCCGGGGACGTCTATCGATCGGCTACACTGACGAGTTCCTGTTTGGTGAGCTCGGCGACAGGCTGGCCTGGATCATGGCGTCGAACCCGAAGGTGGACTACCGAACCGTCTTCGGTCTCACCTCGGAGCTGGCGGAACAGGTCAGCAGGGGGCTGCTCGACTGTGCGCTTGTCGTCTCACCGGTCCCGTCGCACATTAACAACATCGTCCGCCACGACCTCGCAACCCGCCCCCTACACCTCCTCGTGCCTCAATCCCATGGGCTGGCGGGCCGCCGATCGGTTCGTCTCGGCGACGTCGCGAAAGACGTGTTCATCATGCCCCGCATGGAATCGGCGAACGGGTTTGCGACGGCCGTCATGGAGGCGTTCCACCGCGCCGCGATCTACCCGCGGATCGCGGGCGGGCTCTTTCCCACCGACCTCATCGTAAACGTCGTCGCGAAGGGCAAGGGAGTTAGCCTCGTATCGGGGAACTCCGCGAACATGAAGCGCGACGACGTCGTCCTCCTCGAGCTGCAGGAGCCGATCAAGATAACGCTCTCTCTCCTCACGGCGTCCTCGCCATCGAACGCCGCGGAGGAGTTCGCGAACCTGATGACCGGCGGGGCGGATCCGCTGCCCTCCTAGGTTCGAGCCCAAACCTCGGACGCGACCCTCGCCCAATTCCCGCCCAGGACCGCCTTGGCATCCTCCGGCGAGTATCCGTTCGCCAGCATCAAATCGATCAGCTGCGGGATCTGCTCGGGTGTCGCGAAGTTCGAGGGCTCGTGCGCCGATCCTGGTTCGTTCTGCGGCCACGCCAGCGGGGAGTTGCTCACCCACTCGAACAGCGAATCCGTGTCGTGCACGTAGTCGAGGCCGATGCCGACATGATTCACACCGACGAGCTGGGCAACGTAGTCGACGCACCGAAATATGGTCTCCGTCGATGCCTTCAGATCACCTAGAAACCAGCCGGCACCATTGATCCCGACGAGGCCGCCCGTCGCCGCGCACATGCGAATCTGCTCGTCGCTGATGTTGCGGTAGTGCTTGTGCACCCCATTGGGGTTCGAGTGGGAGAACACGAACGGCCCTTGCAGCGCGTCCATCGCCTCGAGCGTCGTGCGGGAGCCGGCGTGCGACCCGTCGACCACGATGCCCAGGCGTCCCATCTCCCGGACGGCCTCCTTTCCGAACCGCGAGAGCCCGGCGTTGTCGGGCTCGACGCAACCGTCGCCGACGAAGTTGCGCGTGTTGTATGCGAGCCCGATCTGTCGCACGCCGAGGTCGCGGAGCAGCCCGATCTTGTCGATGCTCTGGCCGAAGGGGACGGTGTTCTGCAGGTTGAATCCGACCGCGACCTTCCCGGCATCGCGCGCCGCCATGATCTCGGAGAGGCTTCCGACGATCGCCATCGTCTCACTCCGCGCCGCCACCTGGCGTTTGACCCACCCAATCGCCGTAGCCGTCGCGTCGAACCCCTCGGGCTGCTCGACCGATGCGGAGACGAAGTCGTAACCGACGCGGCGAAGCCTGGGGAAAAGCTCGTCGGTGAACGGGCCGTTGAAGACGTGGTCGTAAGGCAGGATGCCGTCCCAGAAGAGCGACTCCCGGCACAGATCGAGCGCCTCCCGGCTCACGTCGTCTGTGGTCTCGACGCGCCGGAAGGCGTTCTTTCGAGTGGCGCCCATCAGAACCTGACGTCTGCGCTGAGCTTTACCTCACGCCGGGGCAGGTAGAGGTTCTGGAATTCGTTGTCCTGCAGCGCGCTCTCCGTGTCGACCGCGTTGGTGACGTTCTCGACGTTTAGGGCGAAGGACACCCTGTCGCTGGGGCGATAGTAGGCCGCCACCTCGAACCGTTTCCGGGCGGTGAGGATCAGCTGCTCGTTACGCGGCCCGATCGTCCCCGGGTACCGGTCGGTGAGGAGGACGCCGCCACCAAAGCCGACACCCTTCAGAGGTCCGGAAGCGATATCGTAGACGGTGAACAGGCTGAACTGGTTGCTCGGCACCGGCGCAACGATCACACCATAGGGCTCGAAAGCTCGGGCATGCACATAGGAATAGCCTGCGACGATATTCCAGTTCGTGGTGATGTTGCCAGTTAATTCCGCCTCAACGCCGCGGGATTTCTGCCCGTCACCGCCCCGAACCGCGAAGACGCTGACGTCCGGGCAGGCGCTGATCGGCAGGCGCACCGGATCGCCGACCGTTCTCGCCTGGTATCCCGCGACGGTCAGAAGGAGACGCCTGCTGAATTCGTACTTCGCCCCAATCTCGTTGGTCGTGCCTCGCACAGGCGGAAGGGGTGTTCCGGAACAGGTTATCCTGGCATTGATCTCGAACGTCTGTCCGTAGGAGTAGTAAAGGCGCAGGCTGTCCAGCGGCCGCACGGTGACCGCTGCCCGCTTCGACCAATTGTCGGAAGGGAAATCGGCCTTGGTCTTGAGTGATCCGAAGGCACCATCGTTATAAGTCTTGGTCGTCACGGTGAAGTCGTCGTAGCGGATGCCTCCGGTAACCGTCAAAAACTTCCACGGCTCGAAGATGATGGTCGCGGAAGCGCTGTTGATGGAGTAACTCGTCGAGTTCGAGCTGGTGTAGAGCTGACGGTCGCTTAGCCCGCGGAAAGGGTCGGGAACATCGAGATCCGGCGTCAGTAAGCTGTAGTTAGCCCTCGACAAGGCGTATGGTGCGTCTTGGACGTCAATCTCGCGGGTCCGGCGCTCTGCGCTGAGCAGATATTTAACCGAGCCGTCGAGCACCGGCAACTTCCCGGAAAACCGCCCTTCGTAATATTGTGATCTGAACCGGGCCCGTTCGGCGAAATTATAGGCGTTCGTCGTCAACGTGGTGGGAGAGACCTCGCAACAGAGATCTAGCCAATTATAAGGCTGCTTGGTATCCGAATAGGACGCTACGCCGGTAAATACCGCCGCGTCGCTAAGCCTGTACTGCAGTTCGGACTTAAGATAGGTCGAGCCGGTATTGGACTCGCCCCAGTTCTTGGAACCGACAAAGGCATCGACGGGCACTTCGGTCGGGAACCGGACGGAGAGGATATCCCCGTTTGCGTCTCGGTTGACGACCACGGGGAAGCCGTTGTGGATCGGGTGGGTGACGTCCTTGGAGTAGTAGCTGGACAGGTTGAGCGTCAGGCGCTCCAGGGGCGCAAACTCGAGCGCGCCGTATACCGCGTCGCTGCGGTTGCGCTGCAGCCGGACGGAGCTGCCCGAGCGGTCGAGACTGACACCGACGTAGGCCTTCATGGATCCGTCGCCGGTCAGCGGCCCCCCAACCGAACCGGAGGCGAGATAGTGGTCGAAACTGCCGACCTCCGCGTGCGCCGATGCCTCGAACTTGCTGGGCGGCCGCTTGAGAATGTAGTTGAGGAAGCCTCCCGGCCCTCCCTCGCCAAAGGTTGTGCCCGACCCGCCCCTGACGAACTCGAGACGGTCGAGCGCGACGGTGTTGATCGACCGGTTGCCCGAGAAGGGCGTTCCGTCGATCTTGAAGCTGTTGTTTGGTCCCAGAATGTAGCCGCGCGAGAATATGTTGTTCGACGCGTTGAAGGTGCCACCAACGGTCGCGCCAGGGATGCGGCGCACCGCGTCCGTCAGCGTCGTGAGACCGAGGTCGCGCAGGAGCGAGGAATCGAACACAGTGACCGATTGCGGCGTTTCCGCGACCGTCAACGGCAGCTTGGAACTCAGGGACAGGTCGGTGAGGAAATTGCGACCCGTCACGACGATGTCCTCGGGACCGTCGTTCGCGCTCGGAGTTGAAGCGCTGGGAGACGCGGTCTGCGCCCTTGCCGCGGCGGGCAGGGCGGCCGACAGCAACAGCCAAGCAACGATCCCGCGCCTGCAAGAACTGGTCCCGCTCCCAACCGCGCGCTTTATCGATCTGTCGGCCATCGAGTCCTCCCTCTATGTTGAATTTTGCTCCACAGCCCGCAGCGACCCCTCTCTCTGACGCGAAGGTCTGTCGCCGGGCCTTTTTGTGTCACTCCACTGGCTGTTCTCTTGCGGGGCGCATCGACCCCCGTCATCTTCCCTCAGCAGAGACATAAATAGCCAATATTGATGCCGATAATGCTTTTTGACGGGGGCACTGATGCCTCAGAGGTCTAGCAGCCAGGTGATCCCCGAGACGCGTTCGCGGCTGCCGAGTGCGGCGAGGCGATGAGGGCAGAACTCGACTTGGCTCGCACACGTGCTGCAGTGTCCGAGCGAATTGTCAGCGGAATCGGGGCCGCAGCGGGCCTGCCGGGGCGAACCGCCTGGCGGTCACCAGCTTCGCGACAGCGGTCCGTCGGTCCTAAACTCAGTCGAAAACGATCGTGCGGGTGCCTTGGACGAACACCCGGCCCTCCGCGTGCCAGCGGACCGCCTTGACGAGCACGCTGCCTCCACCTCCTGACCTAGCGTGACGAGCTCCTCCGGGGAACGCGCGTGACTCACGCGCCGGACGTCCTGCTCAATGATGGGGCCCTCGTCGAGGTCGGTCGTCACGTAGTGTGCAGTCGCGCCCATGATCTTGACCCCACGGCCATGCGCCTGGTGGTAGGGCCTGGCTTGTGTTTCGGCGTGCAACTGTGGCCCACCTGACTCGGTGATCGGCTTCTAAACG
>CAXUMU010000076.1:5863-10898 GCA_964252145.1 uncultured Sphingomonadaceae bacterium | reverse complement strand
GGTCGGAGCCTACGCCCGCCCCGGAGAAGGTGTCAACCGGGCATGACGTAAACAAAGTTGGCATATTTTTTTGACCGGTCCCGCATGAGTGTCCGGGCAGATTGTCAGCGCCGATCAAAGGGCATATCGTCCGAGTCGGGGAGGGCAGCCAAAGATGGCGCGCCTCGGCGACGCGGGGGTTCGCGCCGCGACTTGGCCAGGAGAGCCGGGGGATGGCGTACGCAGTCGGGATCGATCCGAACGTATCCGCAGCAACCGGCCGACGCGCCGGCATGACGCCCGGCGCAGCGCTGCGATCGTCTTTTCCGATCCATTCGCCCGCACCCGCCGAGCCGCTGGTGGCCATAGTCGAAAGCGCGATCCTGCCCCGGCTGATGGCCGCGCACGGCCTCGCGCCGCTGATCCGCCGGCGTGCGGACGAACCGGACCGCTCGATCCAGGCCGACGCCGAGGCGCTGGCGCCGCTGGCGATGCATATCGAGGCAGACGCGCTGCTCGACCATATCGACACGCTGCTGCGCCGGGGCGTGTCGATCGACAGCCTCTTCGTCGATCTGCTCGCGCCCGCCGCGCGCCATCTGGGCGCGCTGTGGGAAGACGATCGCTGCGACTTCATCGAGGTGACGATGGGGCTGTGGCGGCTGCAGGAAGTGGTGCGCGAGCTCGCCGCCCGGTTTCCGCCGGAGCGCCGTTCGGGCAACGGCGGTCACCGTGCGCTGTTCGCGGCGATGCCGGGCGACCAGCACAGCTTCGGCACGGTGATGATCGACGAGACGTTCCGCCGGCACGGGTGGACGACCGACGTCGTGCTCGACCCGACGACGCCCGAACTGCTCGAGCATGTCGCGCGCGACTGGCTCGATGTCGTCGGATTGACGGTAAGTTGCGACTGCCATATCGAGCCGCTGCCTTCCCTGATTCGCGCTCTTCGCAGCGTATCGAGGAACCCACGGATCGTCGTGATGGTGGGCGGACGGATCTTCGTGGAGGATCCGATGCTCGCCATGGAGGTCGGCGCGGACGGCACTGCGGCCGATGCGATCCAGGCAGTCGCCGCGGCTGCCGGGCTGGTCGCGCGATTGCAGCTTTCAGCTGAGGTTTCCTGTAGCGGAGTTTGATCGGCACCCCGAACATGAACGATCAGAGCGCGCCTTCCACGTTCGGGTCGTTCCGGGCACCGAACGAAATGCCCGGCCCCCTCTCGGCGGACGGAGCCGCGCGGGTCGTCGCGGCGGCCGGAGACATCACCTTCGTGCTGGACGCACAGGGCGTGATCCTGGACGTCGCGATCTCGAGCGCCGAGATCGCCGCGGACGGCTTCAGCGCCTGGATCGGCGATGCGCTGATCGACCGGGTCACGATCGAGAGCAAGCCGAAGGTACGTGACATGCTCGCGGGTGCGGCGGCCGGCGCGCTGCCGCGCTGGCGCCAGGTCAACCATGCCACCGCCCGCGGCGATGTGCCGGTGCGCTACATGATCGTGGACGCGGGCACCGCCGGGCGCTTCATCGCGATCGGCCGCGACATGCGCGGCGTGGCGGCGATGCAGCAGCGGCTGCTGCAGACGCAGCAGTCGCTGGAGCGCGACTATATGCGGCTGCGTCAGGCCGAGTCGCGCTACCGGCTGCTGTTCGACATGGCCGGCGAGGCGATGCTGATCGTCGATGCGGCCACCCGCCGCATCCGCGAGGCCAATCCGACGGCGCACCGCATGCTGGGCGCGCGCGACGGGACGCTGGCCGGCCAGCCGGCGACGGCGATCGTCGGGGGCGCACGGCAGGACGAGCTCACCGGCTTCCTGGGCGCGGCGGCGGCGGGCGAGGTGGCGCCGCTGGTGATGCAGCTGGCGGACGCCGAGACCGTCCGGATGAGCGCGAGCCTGTTTCGCCAGGACCGGACCGCCTATCTGCTGCTCCGGCTGGTGCCGCTGGCCGCGCCGACGCGCGAGGAGGGCCGCGAAAGCCAGATTTGCGAGGTGGTCGAGCGGATGCCCGACGCCTTCGTGCTGACCGATCGGGCGCTCGCGATCCGCGCCGCCAATGCCGCGTTCGTGGAGTTGGCGCAGGCGCCCTCGGCCGAGAAGGTGACGGGCGCCAGGCTCGGGACGTGGCTGGGCCGCCCGGGCATCGACCTCGACCTGATCATCGTCCAGCTGCGCGAGCACGGCTCGGTGCGCAACGTCGCCACGATCGTGCGCGGCGACGGCGGCGCGCAGGAGGAGGTGGAGGTGTCGGCGGTGCTCGCGCCGCACGGCGACGACGAATATTACGGCTTCACGATCCGCAACGTCGCGCGGCGGGTACGCGACCTGCCGCCGGTCGAGCGCGACCTGCCGCGCTCGGTCGAGCAGCTGACCGAATTGGTCGGGCGGATGTCGCTGAAGGAGATCGTGCGCGAGAGCACCGACCTGATCGAGCGGCTGTGCATCGAGGCGGCGCTGACCTACACGTCCGACAACCGCGCGTCGGCCGCCGAGATCCTGGGCGTGAGCCGCCAGAGCCTCTACTCCAAGCTGCATCGCCACGGCCTGGGCAACCTGGTGTCCGATTCCGATAGCTGAGTGTCCAATCTGATTGACGGTCAAAACTGTCCAGCGTAGCGTTGGCACATGGCCCAATCGACCGTCCCGATCCGTGCCGCGACGATCCCCGCGATCCGTGACGTCGTCGAACTGCTCAAGCCGATCACCTGGTTTCCGCCGATGTGGGCGTTCCTGTGCGGCGTGGTCTCGTCCGGCGTGCCGGTGGCGGAGCGCTGGCCGTTCCTGATCGCCGGCATCCTGCTGACCGGGCCGCTGGTGTGCGGCACCAGCCAGGCGGTGAACGACTGGTTCGATCGTCATGTCGATGCGATCAACGAGCCCGGCCGGCCGATTCCCTCCGGGCGGATCGCCGGGCGCTGGGGGCTGTGGATCGCGCTCGCCGGCTCGCTGCTGTCGCTGCTGGTGGCGTGGGCCGCCGGGCCATGGGTGCTGGCGGCGACCTGCGTCGGGCTCGCCTGCGCCTGGGCCTATAGCGCGCCGCCGTTCCGGCTGAAGACGAGCGGCCTCTGGGGACCGGGGGTCGTGGCGCTCAGCTACGAGGGGCTGACCTGGTTCACCGGGGCGAGCGTGATGGCGGGCGCGCTGCCGCGGCCCGCGGTGCTGATCGTGCTCGGCCTCTATAGCCTGGGCGCGCACGGCATCATGACGCTCAACGATTTCAAGGCGGTGGAAGGCGATCGCGCCACCGGCATCGCCTCGCTGCCGGTGCTGCTCGGGGTGGGCCGCGCGGCGCGGGTGGCGTGCGCGGTGATGGCGCTGCCGCAGGTCGCGGTGGTCGTGCTGCTGGCGCATTGGGGGCACCGCGCGGCGGCCGCGATCGTCGCGGCACTGCTGGTCGGCCAATTGGCGGCGATGGCGCGGCTGCTGCGCGATCCGCTGCGGCACACGCCCTGGTATAATGCGACGGGCACGTCGATGTACGTGTTCGGCATGCTCGCCGCGGCATGCGGCCTCGCCGGATTGCTGTGGTTGTGACCGCGCCGGTGCCGCTCGGCTGGCCGGGGATCGTCCGGCTGGGGCTGGTGCAGAGCGCGATCGGGGCGATGACGATGCTCGCCACCTCGCTGCTCAACCGGGTGATGGTGGTCGAATATGCGCTGCCCGCGGCGCTGCCCGCCGGGCTGGTCGCGTGGCATTATGCGGTGCAGCTGTCGCGGCCGATCTGGGGCCACGGCTCCGATCGCGGGCGGCGGCGGAGCCCCTGGATCATCGGCGGGCTGGGCGTGCTGGCACTGGGCGTGCTGCTCGCGGTGCAGGCGACGACGTTGCTGTCGGCGAATCGCACCGCCGGGCTGCTGGTGGCGATAGCGGCGTTCACGATGATCGGCGCAGGCGTGGGAGCCTCGGGCACGTCGCTGCTGGCGCTGCTGGCGACGCGGGTCGCGCCGGAACGGCGCGCGGCGGCGGCCTCGATCACCTGGATCATGATGATCGCCGGCATCGTCGTCACCGCCGGAGTGGCCGGCGGGCTGGTCGACCCCTTCTCGCCGCGGCGGCTGGCGCTGGTGACGGGCGGGGTGGCGCTGATCGCTTTCCTCGTTGCGCTCGCCGCCTTGTGGGGCGTGGAGGGCGCCGCGCGCGCCGTCGCTCCCCCACCCGAGGGCGACGCAACGCCCGGCTTCGGCGCGGCGCTGCGCGAGATCTGGGCGGATGGCGATGCGCGGCGGTTCACCGTGTTCGTGTTCGTGTCGATGCTGGCTTATTCGATGCAGGACATGATCCTGGAGCCGTTCGCCGGGCTGCTGTTCGGCTACACGCCGGGCCAATCGACGCAACTGTCGGGCGTGCAGCATACCGGCGTGCTCGCGGGGATGATCCTGGTGGGCGTCGGCGGCAGCGCGTTCGGCGGGCGAAGCCCCGCGGGCATGCGGCGCTGGATCGTAGGCGGGTGCATCGGATCGGCGCTCGCGCTCACCGGCATCGCGCTGGCTGCCTCCGTCGGCCGGGCCTGGCCGCTGGCGGCGAACGTCGTGCTGCTGGGCTTCTCCAACGGCGTGTTCGCGGTCGCCGCGATCGGCGCGATGATGGGGCTGGCCGGCGCCGGCGGCGCGAGCCGCGAGGGCATCCGCATGGGCGTGTGGGGCGCGGCGCAGGCGATCGCGGTCGGCGCGGGCGGGCTGATCGGCGCCGTTGGCGTGGATCTCGGGCGCGCCGCGGTCGGCTCGACCGGCGGCGCCTACCGGCTGGTGTTCGCCGCCGAGGCCGCGATGTTCCTGCTCGCCGCATGGCTGGCGGTGCGCGCGGCCGGCGGGCGCATCGCGCGACCGGTAGCCGGCAGGCAGGTACTGGCATGACGGGCAGGGAGGCAGGCGTGGACCATGACGTTGTAGTGGTTGGCGGCGGTCCATCGGGGGCGACCGCAGCGCACGATCTGGCGCGCGCCGGGCGCAGCGTGCTGCTGCTGGACCGCGCCGGGCGGATCAAGCCGTGCGGCGGCGCGCTCCCGCCGCGGCGGATCCGCGCGTTCGCCATTCCCCCTCACCTGCTCGGCGG
>CAXUMU010000076.1:3099-5853 GCA_964252145.1 uncultured Sphingomonadaceae bacterium | reverse complement strand
GGTCTTCACCACCAGCAACACGACGGCGACGACCCGGGCCGAGGCACCGGCACCCACTCCGTCGATCGGGACCGGCGCGCTCGCGGGAGGCATGTCATGACCGAGACGTTCGACGTCGTCGTGGTGGGCGGCGGCCCGGCCGGCGCGACCGCGGCCGACGACCTCGCCCGGGCCGGGCGCTCGGTGCTGCTGCTCGACCGGGCCGGCCGCATCAAGCCGTGCGGCGGCGCGATCCCGCCGCGCCTGATCCGCGACTTCGACATTCCCGATCACCTGATCGTCGGCCGCGCCACCTCGGCGCGGATGATCGCGCCGTCCGCGCGCGAGGTGGACATGCCGGTGGGCGACGGCTTCGTCGGCATGGTCGATCGCGACGTGTTCGACGAATGGCTGCGCGCGCGCGCCGCGCTGGCGGGGGCGGAGCGGCGTACGGGGACATTCGAGCGGATCGACCGCGATCCCGACGGCTGCGCGGTGGTCGTCTACCGCGAAGGCCGGGGCGGCAGCGAAATGCGCGTCCGCGCGAAGAGCGTGATCGGTGCGGACGGCGCGCGCTCGGGCGTCGCGCGCCAGACGCTGAAAGGGGCCGACCGCGTGCCGTGCGTGTTCGCCTATCACGAGATCATCAAGTCGCCCGCCGCGTCCGACCCGGACTTTGATCGCAGCCGCTGCGACGTCTTCTACCAGGGCAAGCTGTCGCCCGACTTCTACGCCTGGATCTTCCCGCACGGCGATACCGCCAGCATTGGCGTCGGCAGCGCGCACAAGGGCTTCACCTTGCGCGAGTCGGTCCGCGCGCTGCGCGCCGACAGCGGCCTGGCGGAGTGCGAGACGATCCGCGGCGAGGGCGCGCCGATCCCGCTCAAGCCGCTCAAGCGGTGGGACAATGGCCGCGACATCGTGGTCGCGGGCGACGCGGCGGGCGTCGTCGCGCCGGCCTCGGGCGAGGGCATCTATTATGCGATGGCCGGCGGGCGCTGCGCGGCGGAGGCGGTGGAGACGCTGCTCGCCACCGGCAACGCGCGCTCGCTGCGGCTGGCGCGCAAGCGCTTCATGCGCGCGCACGGCCGCGTGTTCTGGATCCTCGGGATCATGCAATATTTCTGGTATCGCAACGACAAGCGCCGCGAGCGCTTCGTCGACATCTGCAACGACAAGGACGTCCAGGCGCTGACCTGGGAAGCCTATATGAACAAGCGGCTGGTGCGGAAGAAGCCCATGGCGCACGCGCGCATCTTCTTCAAGGATCTGCGCCACCTGGTCGGATCGGCGGCATGACGCGGGTCGATTCCGCATGGGTCATGCCGGTGATCGTCGCCGGCGCGGCGGCGCTGGTGACGGCGGTGGTGGGCGGCACGATCATCGATCTGGGCCCCTGGTATCACAGCCTGGCGCAGCCCGCCTGGGCGCCGCCCGATGCCGCCTACGGTGTCGCGTGGACGGCGATCTACGGCTGCACCGCGCTCGCCGCGGTGACCGGCTGGCGCGCGATGTCGCACGCCCGCGACGCGGACTGGCTGATCGGGCTGTACGCGCTGAACGGCTTCCTCAACATCGTGTGGAGCCTGCTGTTCTTCCGCTTTCACCGGCCCGACTGGGCGGTGATGGAAGGGGGCGTGCTGCTGCTGTCGGTGGTCGCGCTGATCGTCACCTCGGCGCGCCATTCGAAGGCCGCCGCGGCGCTGCTGCTGCCGTACCTCGCGTGGGTGGCGTTCGCCGGCTGCCTGAACCTGGCGGTGGTGCGGCTGAACGCGCCGTTCGCGTGACCGCGGCGTGAGCGGCCTCTTCGCGAGCGGACATGCCGCCGACATCATCCTGGCGGTGATGCTGGCCGAGGCGCTGTGGCTGGTCGGGCGGCGCGGCTGGCCGGTCACCGATGCCGTCACGCTGATGCTGCCGGGCGCGCTGATGATAGTAGCGCTGCGCGCGGCCCTGCTCGGGCTGGAGTGGCCGTGGATCGCGCTGCCGCTGATCCTCTCCTTACCCGTGCACCTGACGGACCTGGCGCGGCGGCGCCCCACCCGATCGCCTGCCGTATCGGAGGCCGCAATTGTGAATAATATTTCACGCGCCGCCTGAACGGCTGACCCGCGCGCAAGATTGTGTTCATCGGCGGTGGCCGATATTGACCGCGAGTAAACGAAATGCGTGTTCCAGGATAGGATGACTCGATGCGATATGCAGTTGTTCCCGTGATTGCCGCCGGATTTTTCGCCGCTGCGCTGTCGCAGCCGGCGATGGCAAAAGACATCGTCGTCAAGATGCAGACGAAGGGCGCCGCCGGGCAATATGTATTCGAGCCAGCGCTGGTGAAGGCCGACGTGGGCGACAAGGTGCATTACGTCCCGTCCGATCCCAGCCATAATGCCGAGATCATTCCGGGCATGATTCCGGCCGGCGTCACCCCGGCGAAGGGGGCGATGGGCAAGGAGTTCGTGCTGACCGTCAGCAAGCCCGGCATCTACGGCGTGAAGTGCCTGCCGCATGCGTCGATGGGCATGGTCGGGCTGGTGCAGGCCGGCAAGGGCCCATCGGCGAACCTGGCCGCCGCCAAGGCGGTGAAGCTGCCGCCGCTCGCCGCCAAGCGCATGACGCCGATGCTCGCGCAGGTGAACTGACCGCCGCGGCCGCGCGGGCGTTCGTCGGGCTTGGGCTCAGGAGTGCGCTTCGTCATCGCCCGCCTCCATGCCATAGGCGGGGCATGTCCGTCGATGCCGCATCCGCGCTGCTCAGCTGGTATGATCGCAACGCGCG
>CAXUMU010000076.1:0-3089 GCA_964252145.1 uncultured Sphingomonadaceae bacterium | reverse complement strand
TCGCGCAGGTGAACTGACCGCCGCGGTCGCGCCGCGCGGCCGGCGATGACGATCCGAATGCCCGGCTGGCAGGCCGACCCTGCCAGCCGGGTTTTTCGTGTCCGCGCTTCGATGGCGTAATGGCCGCGGCCCGGCGCGGATCGCGGTGATCTCGGCGGTTCCGCCTTGCTCCGCCCGCGCCGCGCCGCCACATGCTGGCGGGTCTGCATCCGGAGTCCGCTATCATGATCCGCCGCCCAGCCCTGGCCGCCGTCGCCCTCACCGCCATCGCCTGCAGCGCGCCGGCCGCCGCGCAGGATGCGGGCAGCGACGTCAAATGCTTCATGGCCAGCAACGTGTTCGCCAAGGCCGCCCCGGACGAGAAGGGCCGCGAAGCCGCCATCCGCACCCGCTTTTACTATCTCGGCCGGGTCGAGGCGCGGCTCACCGCCGCCCAGCTGAAGGCGGCGCTGATCGCGCAGGGCAAGACGTTCGACATGGCGTCCGCCGCGACGACGATGAACGCCTGCGTCCAGCGGCTGGATGCCAGCGCCCGTGCCGTACAGGCGATCGGTGCCGAGCTGAGCAAGACGGTCGCCAAATAAGCCGCGGCGAAGTCGCCGCAGCGACAACATCGAAGAACTCGCGCTTACTACGCCAGTAACTTTGCTCTACCGGCCAAGTTGGAGTAAAGTAACGCTGCGACTCGACGACGCTCGGGATCGCATGGGTGGGAGGAATGCTATGGCGATTCCCAAGGTGCAGCGCGCCGCGCTGACGCTGGAGCGACTGCACGGCCTGCTGGATCCAGGCCGCGTCTATTACCGGCCGGTCGTGTTCGATATCCTGCAGCGGGCCGACGTCACGGAGCTGAAGGCGCTGATCACCGGCGCGCAGGAGCTGAAGGCCGAATATGGCGACTTGGACGGCATCATCAAGGCCGCCGAGGGCGCGATGCGGAAGGCCGGGGGGTGATGCCCGAGCGGGCGGACGCGGCGCTGCCGGTCCGCTACTCGGGGCTCGACGATATCCTCAGGCGGGTGCCGGTCAGCGTGGTGTGGGAGATCACGCTGGCGTGCGACCTCGCCTGCCAGCATTGCGGATCGCGCGCCGGCCGCCGGCGGCGCGACGAGCTCAGCACCGCCGAGGCGCTCGACCTGGTCGACCAGATCGCCGAACTCGGCGCGCGCAGCGTCGGCCTGATCGGCGGCGAGGCCTATCTGCGCAAGGATTGGCTGCAGATCGTCGCCGCGATCCGCGCCGCCGGCATGGAATGCGACCTCCAGACCGGCGGGCGCAACCTGACCGACGAGCGCGTAGCCCAGGCGGCCGCCGCCGGGCTGAACGCGGTCGGCATATCGATCGACGGCATCGGCGCGACGCACGACCAGTTGCGCGGCGTGATCGGATCGTACGAACTGGCGCTGGAGGCGATGCGCAACGTCCGCGCGCACGGGCTGGAGGTTGGCGTCAACACGCAGATCAATGCGCGCACGCTGCCCCAGCTGCGCGCGCTGATGGACATCATCATCGATGCCGGCTGCCACAATTGGCAGCTGGCGATCACCACCGCGATGGGCAACGCCGCCGACCATCCCGACATGCTGCTGCAACCGTGGCAGATGCTGGAGGTGCTGCCGCTGCTCGCCGAGCTCGCGGTGGAGGGACGCGAGCGCGGGCTGTTCCTCCAGCCGGCCAGCAACATCGGCTATTTCGGCCCGCATGAATCGCGCCTGCGCAACGTGATGAACGAGGAGATCCACTTCCACGGCTGCAACGCCGGCGACACGGTGATGGGGATCGAGGCGGACGGCACGATCAAGTCGTGCCCCGGCCTGCCGAGCCCCTATGCCGGCGGCAACGTCCGCGAGCGGCGGCTGCGCGACATCTGGGAGAATGCCGAGCCGATCGCGTTCAACCGCGGCCGCACGGTGGACGATCTGTGGGGCTATTGCCGCAGCTGCTATTATGCCGAGACGTGTCTCGCCGGCTGCACCTGGACCGCGCATGCGCTGATGGGCCGCGCGGGCAACAACCCGATGTGCCACCACCGCGCGCTGGATTTCGAGAGCCGCGGCCTGCGCGAACGGCTGGTCAAGGTGAAGGACGCCGCAGGCCGATCGTTCGATCACGGCGAGTTCGAGATCGTCGTCGAAGCGGTGCCCGCGCCCGCTTATGCCTGAGCCTGGGCGCATCCCCGTGCCGCTGCGCCTGTGCCGCGGCTGCCACCGCTTCGTCCGCATCGAAAACGAGGATTGCGACTTCTGCGGCGCCGACCTCGCCGCGCTGGAGGCGGCGCATGCGGCCGGCTTGGAGGAGGTGCGCGCCGCGACCGCTGCGCTGCGCGCGGCTCTGGCGGGGCGTCCCCCGCTCGTCGGTGGGGAGCGGGCGAGCGAGACGCATCGAGACGATCTCGGAAACCCTGCCTCAGCTGTGGAATAGCGCCTCCACCGTCACCCCGGCCTTGAGCCGGGGTCCCGCTGCCTGGCTCAGGTGTTCAATTAGCAGGGAGGTCCGTCCGTCGCGCGATTGGCCGACAAGCGGGACCCCGGGTCAAGCCCGGGGTGACGGGCTTTCTCGTCGCCCCTCTGCCGCGCGCGTATCGCTAAAACAGCAGCTTCCGCAAACTCACCCGCACCGTCCGGCCCAGCGGATCGAGATAGCCGGGCTGGTAGCTGAGCGGGGTCGCGCCGGTCGCGTCGCGGACGTGCTGGCGCGTGTCGAACAGGTTGGTGACCGCCAGCGTGATCCGCGCGCCGCGCGCCCAGCGGTGGCGGACGAGCGCGGGCTGCTGCCCCAGATCGGCGAACAGCCGCAGGTTCGCGGTGGCGAGCGGCGAGAAATGCAGGTCGCCGGTCGCAAGGCCGGTGCCGCCGGTGACGGTGGTGCCGCTCTCCCACTGGCCGGTCAGCCGCGCGCCGAAGCCGTTGTTGGTCGCGCCCAGCTGGAACTCCAGCTCATGACGCGGCTGGCCGCCGCCCGATCCGGTGGTGCCGCCGTTCAGCAGGTCGAGCCGGGGGCCGCCCTGGCTGATCAGGATATCGTCGCGAAAATACCAGGTGTGATACAGCGACAGTTGCACCCGCCCGCCGCCCTGGCCGCCACCGAAG